>RXJR01000019.1 GCA_003963305.1 Candidatus Melainabacteria bacterium
AGCTCAAGTCAGCCCCCGCAGGCGCTCCTTTCGGCGCTCCCGCGACCAGGTGCGTTCCCGACCTCATCGGCTGCCCCATGCCCATCCCCGACTGCACGCCAGCGTTCAGCGAGGCCAGGTTCGCCTGGATGAGTCGGTAACCGGCCCAAAAGGCAAGACCCATAAATCCCGCCCACACGACCCCCTTGGCGATGTCGTAGTAAAAGTCGAACCGCTCCTGCGCCTCCGACTTGTAGCCTTCGGTGCGAACGCCGCCCCAGGACGTCTGGCCTTCCGGCAAAGTGATGCTCATCTCACCGTTGAACTGACCGTCTCCGCCCAGTTGACCAGACACTTGAGCCTTGAGCGAATGGTGGTCTACTGCTTCGACCACTTCCGATGGCGCAGCAAAGACGACACCTTCTGTGCCGGTCTTTGGATTCTGCGCTTGCTGCACTGCGATGAGCTTCTTTTCCACGTCGAGCAGATGCCCGACTTTCAGTGGTGCGGACGGCCAGAAGGCGTACGCGAACGCTGTCACGGCAAGGGCGCCAACAGCCACCGAACCGAGCAGTATCTTTCTGTCGATCTTTTTCATGACGATTGTCCTGTTTTGCTCTTCCTTCGAGCTTCGGTTTGAAATTCCATTCACTCTCACGAGCGAACAGATATTGAACTTTTGTTGTGGTGAAGTTTCGACCTCAGCCGGGCTATAGGTGCCAACTCTGAAGTCCTAGTAACTCTGCCCGGGCGAGCCTGCCTTTCTACGGCAACCGCGCCACAAAGGAAGCTTCCGCGCTGGGGCGCTCGGCTTCCCAATCGACAGAATTGACGACAACCTGCACACGGTCACCTTTGTAGAAGATTTCCGTGATTGGTTCTTTCAGACGAGCCACAAAAGTCAGGCCAGTCGGCAACGCCACCTCCACGCGAAAACTCTCGTGGCGATGACTGCGCGCTACGACAGTGGCCGTAGCGCACATCAGATTCGAGTCAGCCCTAGCTTCTTCGAGAAGCCTGTGGGCTTCTGCGTAGACCGGGCGCTCCTGCGAACAGTCGACCTGCCAATCGCCGGCAGTGCTTCTGTGATGATCAGGATGCGGTTTGAAGTCATCGATAGAGAAGGTGATGGCATCACCGATCCGCATTTTCTTGAGAGCCGCAGCTTTGTCGAAGCCAGCCAGCTTCAACCAGTGCACAAGCCCTTTCAAGCAAAACGGTAGTTCAGTGCTGCTCACGAAGACGCCGTATTTAGCGACAGCCGTGACCACGCCAGTAACCGTTTTGCCTTTCAGCGAAGCATAGAAAGCCCCTTTCTGACTGACCAATGCCCGCGGTCTTTCTCGATCGAAAGAATCGAAGCCGACAGTCAGCAAATCGATGAATTCGTTGAGCTGAATGCTCCGCGAGTCGACGAGCAACTGACTGTGATGGATTCGGGTGGTAGACGACCCGCGTCTGACGATGAATGAATGCGGGCGCTGACTGCCTTTGGGGCGCACCGCTCGCACCACTTTCCAGCTATCCACCGAACCGACTGACGGCATCAGGGGGTCGGGAGGTTTGACGTTAGGATCGGCTTTGCCGCACAGACCGCAATTCTGCGCAGCATCGCCGTTTTCGAGTGTGGCCTCATTTTCTTGCAGTGTCATAACTATCTCCTGGTGTTCGGTTGATTCGAACATCGCACAGCTTGATTGGAAGGTCCGCCGACCCTCATTTGTTGCAACAGTGCATCGGCTACTCTGCTAGCCTTTGCACTGTTCATAGAGATACGCCCATCCAACGATCACGCCGCAAATCAGCATGACGATGAGGCCGGCATAACTGACACCGGCCTCGGTCAAGTTGGAAGAGTGGTGCAGCGCGACCGCACGTTCTGACGCAAGTGCAAACGAGCCGAAGCTCACGCTCGCCAGAAAGAACTTCTTGATTCTATTCATATTTGTCGCTCCGCTTTGACCAGGTCGCGATTGTCGCGAACTAGTCAGTGACTTCGAACAGCTTGCCGACGGGTCCGACATGCGGCTCGACATCTTTGGCGATGACCAGATGCCTGACGTGATATTGCCTCACCTCAGGGCGATGAGCGATCGAGATGATCGTCGTACTGGTCAGTCGCGTCTGCAAAGCAGCGAAGAACGCCGCTTCCGAGTCAACATCGAGACTGGCTGTGGACTCATCGAGGAACAGCCAATCGGGCTTCGCGAGTAGAGCACGAACGATGCTCACACGCTGTTGCTGCCCGCCGGAGAGCCGCTGCGACCAGTTGTCGATGACATCCAGCTCGTGACTCAACTCACTGAGACCCGAGGCAGCAAGCGCCTCGAGGATTTCGCCAGGTGTATACGCATCCACAGCATGCGGATACGTCAACACCTCGGCCAGCGACCCCATCGGCATGTAGGGATGCTGCGGCAGGAACATGCAGTTGTTCGGACGCTGGATAGTTCCACTGCCGTATGGCCAGATGCCCGCGATAGCCGCAAAGAGAGTCGACTTGCCGCAACCACTGCGACCACCAACCAGAGCAGACTGTCCGCTCTCGAAAGTCCGACTGCCGATGCGAAGCAGCGGCGCCTGGTCAGGCATATCCACCGCCAAGGCAACGAACTTGAGCTTTCCATCGCTGGACTGCTCAATTTTGATGCCGCTGCAATTTGCGACACGAGCTGCATCGATTGCTGTTTTCATCGTCGTCAACCGATGCACGATGGCGTAGAGCTTAGCCAGTTCCTCGTAACTGTCGACGAACCAGGAAAGCGAGTCCTGTACCCGGCCGAAAACATCCACGATCTGCATCAGAACGCCGAGCTTGATGGCGCCCATGAAGTAACGCGGAGAGGCGACAATAAGCGGAAAGATGCTTGCCGCCTGCCCGTAGACAGTCGTCAGACCAATCAGCTTCTTGGTGTTCCACATGATGTTCCACCAATTGTCGACCACTCCCCCGTAGAGCGCAGTCAGCTTGGCGTTCTCATTGGCAGCGCCGAAACTGAGCGCGATTGCTTGCGCATTTTCTCGCACGCGCATGAGGGCAAAGCGAAAGTCAGCCTCACGCTTTTGCTGTTCGTTTCTGAGATGCGTGAGCGGGCGACCGATCACAGAAGTGAGCCAGGTGCCGAGTGCGGCATAGAGAACAGCCACGAAAACCATGTAATGGTCTATCGTGACACCATACACAGTGATAGGGCCGGAGAGCTCCCAGAGCACGAAGATGAAGCTGAAGAAGGTCATCCCGTTTGCGACCAGCTCCAGCGACAACTTGATTGCCAGCTCAACGAAGTCGCGACAGTCTTCCGAAATGCGCTGGTCAGGATTTTCATTGCCTTCCGAATCGGTCAGACCGACTATGTAGAAAGCAGTGTCGCCCAGCCAGTTGTTCTTGAAGTGAGCCGTCAGCTCGGTGCGACTCTTTAACTGCAGCCATTGCGTCAAGAAGTAGATGTACATCTTGAGCAATATGGCGACAGCGACGATGTAGAGGAAGCCGGGCATGACGCCATAGAAGCCATGTTCTTCGTCGGGGAAGGTCTGAAGCAGGAGAGCCCAGAACGCATCCTTATTCATCGCCTGGATGGCGTCGAAGAAATCCTGCTTCCAGTAGCTGAAGACCACCGTCAGCTTGACGAAGACAGTGCTCAGCACGAACACGCCGACGAACAGAGCGATGACCGATCCCTGCTGCGTCGATTTGAAGACGGGAGTTGCCAGCGCCCATGAGTCGCGAGTCAATCGCCACAGCACCTTCGGCGCTAGCAAGTTTGGGGTGCCTGCCGGAACTGTTCCGGTAGCACCTGTTTTGAAGAGATTCATTCGAGTCTCCACGAATTGTTGTGCGCGAATTGATGTTTCATCGAACTCAGTCGTGAGGACGACTGAGCTTGATGTAGATGAAGCGGCAAATCTTGCCGCCTGATGTGGACAGTTTCGGCGGGGCAAGAATCGGTGACGACTTGCCCGCATAGGTCGAGCTGGAATCGGTCATCTCAGCAAGCAATTTCTTCGCGCTTGTTCTTCCGTAGATGGACTCGAGCAAGGAAGCGAATTGCGCCGCCTTCCTCAACCAGGAAATGTCGAGCGATCTGATCACACGCTCGACCTTCCAGATTTTGTCGTCGCAGAAAACTTCCTGTCCCGGGAGAGGAACAGGCCAGCTGTCGGCGAGCGGACCCGCCTGTAGAGAGAAGCCGTTGAAGTCGAGTATGACCTCGACTTCAGGTTCTGCTTGTTCTGACATGATTGACTCACCGTTGAGTGATGGTGTTACACCGGAATGGTGTTACACCGAATTAGAGCCGCTCCCGCTGACGCAACAGGCGCTCGATACCGCGTTCTTCCGTCTCCAACCAGGACTTGGCTTCGAACACCTGAAAGCCTGTGTTGGCAGGCAAATCACTGTGATCGAATTGCCAACCTTGCTCAAGAGGCAGATGAATGAAGTTTGTCTCGGTTAGACAGCAACCATCCGACCGCCGACTATTGCCGATAAATGCCGAGAGTCTGGCGTCGATATTCAAATCGGCGATGACGTCTCTGACTCGCTCGGACTTGTTGTCGTTCGGAGTGATGATGACATCGTCGAAAAACGGGTCAAGCCCACCCTTGCTTATCTTGAATTGCTGCGCCTCACGATTGCCGATGGTGACTGCAACCATGTAGAAGTTGTTGTGGGCGCGACCAAGAACGGCGGCTGCATCAGGGAACAGCACGGGCGGTCGGAACAGCGGAGAATTGCCGATATCCTGGCATATCTCGCTAATCGCCGATAACTCGCTGATGGATTTTTCCTGGCAGAGCCTGGAATAAGTAGCCCTCATCGAATTCGGAAACCGATCACGCTCGAAACCGTACATGTGAGTGTTACTCAGGTCGATTTCACGCAACGTCCTGATGGCATGTTCTTTGTCGAACCCGCACATTTCCATGAGGTGGCCGAAACTCTGTATAGCCCTATCGTAATAAGGCTGACACTCGAGCAATGTGCCGTCGACGTCGAAAAAGAGCGCGGCAATCTGACCGTTCAACAAACGATAGGTGCGCCCCATGCGGCAACAACCAGCCATGGTGACATTCCTTTCTTGTTTGGAAGCGCGCATGAAGACACGCGCGCTTCAGTTACATCGCAAAGGTTGCGAACTCAGTGAAAGCGAATCCAGTTGATGAGACCTCGCCCTCCCGGTTCGTCGCTGCGGCTGCGGTCGAGATATGGAATGAGCTCCTCATACCGCCGCCGCACTGTTGCTTCGGACTCGATGCCGAAGAATCGTTCGAGAATCAAGTCGAAAAACGCGCCTATCATTTTTCGTCTCCTTTGTCTCCGGTTTTGGCAAACGGGAGGATGTGCCGCTCGCGAATCTTCTCGAGCCACAGAAAAAAGGAGTCGGCGATGGCGTGCAGAATCTTCATATGGTTCTCCCTTGAACGTTTTGAGAATTGTGCCGAAGCGAAAGTCCTTTCCGCTGCGGCGAGCCGATTCGAGCGACCGGGTTTAGAAATGCAGAACTGAGGTGATTTCCGCGAGAAACGAGCGACCGAACATGTATTGTCCAGCCACATCCGCAAGCACAACGAACATCGCTGTCCCGAAAATATGTCCGAGACTTCTCACCTCAGACCGAACGCGTGGGCGCCGAAAAAACTCGGCGACCCGCGACGACAGGATGAACACCAAAGCCGGTATCAGACAGATCGGGATTTGCCAGCCCCAGTGAAGAGGCTGCAAGAATCCGGTGTGATAGCCGAACCATAACAGCGCAAGCGCCGCCGTCCCAACAAAAAGCTCGAAGAAGAACGAGTCAGTTGTTCGAGTGGACATCTCAAACTTGCCGAGAATGCCCTGGTCGAGAAAAACGACCAGCATAAACGTCAGAAACGGCGATACCAGTACCGCGATTCCAACGCCAATGGGCAGGGCGGAACCGAGCGACCTACTGAGCAGATCGCTAATGCATAGCTCGCCGACGAAAACGATGCCGGCGACACTCCAGCCATAGAAAATCGCCCAGCTCATCTTCAGATTAGCGATCTCACCTGAAGAATCTGTTATCAGCACTTTGTTTGCTTCTCGGATTCTCCGCCCGAGCAGATATCCGAAGACTGGTAAAAACTGATTCATCTCTTCACTCCTTGACTAAAGAGTCCTCGTTTGTTGTCACAGTCTTTTGAGATGTTGCGATTCACTCTGCCTAATCGCAACATCTCATTTTCCCGAATCGCGAACTCAGCACACAAGCTCGCAAGCAGCCTGCGCTGCGCGAGGTATTCGCGAGTTGCGCTTTCCTGTTGAAGTTCCAAGAGCGACAGTGAAAATTCAGGATGAAATATTACACCCCGCGACTTTATGCCGCGGAGCGTACCGTATGAATGCTGGAGCTGGTTGGAATGGAGAGGTTCTGTTAGTTGCTGCGACAAAAGTAAGGAATATAGAGCCTTACTTTGCAGCAAATGCACTGCTAATGGCAATCTGTTTCGGCATGCTTTTCGCAAGATCGCCTGACATCCGTCTTACGCAGCTACCATCAGCGGTGCTAGCTCTGCTAGTAATTGCCACCATATACAGTGGCGCAAACAAAAACGGATAATTCGAAAACTCGAATCATCCGATACTGCTTATTTTCTTTTGCGGAAAGCGCAGCTGCTAATCAGAAGAACTAGATACAGTGCGTGAAACGACAAATCGTCAAATTTCATTCAGACGATACATTTGCACTTATAAAATCCGCGTAAAACGTTCGGTTAAATGTTCGTTCAATGATCGGTTGAATGATCAGGAATTCTACCAGCCTTCAACCCAATACCAGTCAGGTCTATGCACCGCCACCAATACCATAAAACGGAATCGGATGATTCTTAGAATCATCCGACTGAGGAGTTGCATTATCTTCTGTGAAATAATTTGCCTGGGTATGGAGCCCCTCCTGTACAGTGTCTCGGATGACAAAGGTGTTGTGTTGATATGACAACGATAGATTCACTGACATCAAATGCACATAAAACATCGCAGCAATTTTCAAGTGCTACTACTAACTTAGCAACGATCGCAGCTTCGCCACATAGTCTGCTAACGAATCATCTTCCAGCTCAGCAAACGGAATAATGAACTCACCGCTACTGTGCTGGCTCACGTAGTGAGGGTGAGAGCTAAACAGAGGCAACCTGTGCAAGCGAGCAAGAGTAAGCACTTCTTGTTCTTTCAATGTAGTTTTCAATCTAATCAGCAGTTCGAATCCGGCGGCATCATTCACAACAGTTACTTTATCTTCAAGAGCGCTTTTCAATGACTCAACTAAAGCGTCACGACGTTGTGCATATATCGATCTAGTTCGTCTGATGTGCCGTTCCAGACTTCCATCATTGATGAAATCAGTTAGCGCGAATTGATCAAACAGCGGCAAATCATTTTCGGTTAAGCCTTTGGCAAGAGTAAAAATCTCGCGCAGAGAACGCGGCACAACTAAAAATCCCAGGCGCAGAACCGGGTACAAGACTTTCCATAAACAAGACAAATGAATAACTACGTCACCACGGTCGAGCCCTTGCAATGATGGCAGCGGTCGCGCTTTGTACCGATATTCACTGGCATAGTCGTCTTCGACGATAAAAGTTCGTGTTCTCTTCGCCCACTCAAGAAGCTGTAATCGCCTGGGCATCGATAATATCGCTCCCGTAGGATCGACATATGAAGGAGATACATAGAGAACTTTTATTTTGTCTTCCAACTGCTCGAGTTGATCGACACAAAGCCCATCTTTATCTGTCGGAATTGCGATCACTTTTGCGCCGTACAACTCGAAACGTTGACGAACATCAGGATAACCAGGGTCTTCAACCACAACACAATCGCCGGGATTAATAAGCATGCGGCAAATCAAGTCTAATCTAAGTTCTCTTGCCGAAAAAACGACCACCTGCTCAGCAGAGCATTTAACAGCTCGAGACCGCTTCAAATAGGCGGCGTAGGCTTCGCGCAGGGGCGGGTAACCGAAAGGCTCCTGCGAGTACTCCAGGCGCGAAAGGTCTTTCATTCGACAATTTTGTTCGAGCAGAGTTTTCCAATGTTTTAGAGGCGTTAACTCGAGCGCTGGACCACTCATGTAGGTCTGAAGTTCAGGACTGTCGGAATATACTGATTCGCTCGACAGCTTCAATAGACGTCGACCATATCCACTCAAGTGCACGTGATCGCCCTGCTGATAATTTGAGTACACCGGTCTGGGCGCAAGATCGCCTAAATAGCGACGACAAACTTTCGCGCCTGATCTCGCATGGATCTTGATATACCCCTGACTGGCTAGAGTCTCAAATGCTCTGGCAACAGTCGACCGGGAAACTCTAAGCAACTGCGCAAGTTCATTCAGTGACGGCAAGAGATCATCGTCTTGCAACTGACCGCCAAGAATAGCAGTTCTGTATGCATTAGCAATTTGTGTGTACACAGGCACAATGGAATTCGTGTCAAGATCTACTTGAAACGAAAATCGACTGGCACTCTGCCCCTTAAACTGCTCCACTCGCCCTTACTCTCCTCTCATTACGACTTAACAAACTGAGCCCAGCCACGCACACTCTCATCCAGACTTTTCTCGTCGAGATGAGCGAAGGGCATCAAAAATTCACCAGGCTCAGAAACACCTGAGTAATACAGCTCAGTGCTCATTAGCGATAATCCCCACTCTGCTGCGACGTCAATGATCCTTCTATCGCTGTGCCTGCTTTGCACTTGAATCAAGAGGTGCATACCAGATGTTTCAAACGGCAAAACAACTGTCTCGCGACAATGTCTGGTGAGCGACTGTATAAGCGCCTGTCGCCTCTTAGCGTAGACAGCGGTGGTTCGCTTGATATGTTTTTCAAGGTATCCATCATTGATAAAGTCTGTCAGAGCAAACTGTTCCAACAAGGGAAGATTTCGCTCAGTCTGCAATTTCGCCAGAAAAACCGGATGCAATAAGCGTTTTGGAAGTACCAGAAAGCCCAGACGAACCATGGGAAACAGAACCTTCCACAGAGACGAAATGTAGATAACATTCTCTGCCGGATCTAACCCGTGCAGGGAAGGCAACTGTTCGTTTCCGTATCGATATTCGCTGTCATAGTCATCTTCAATGATTAAAGTATTGGACCTCGCAGCCCAATCAAGCAGCCATTTCCGCCGCTCCAGAGACATAACTATCCCGGTCGGATCCTGATGCGAGGGCGTGACATAGACACACTTGATGGGCTGAGAAATCTTCTCGAGATAACTTACATCCAGACCATCCTGATCGATGGGAACATTCAAAAGCTTCGCACCGTGCGAGGCAAAACACATACGAGCGTCGGGATATCCGGGTTCTTCAATAGCAACCAGATCACCGGGATCGATGAGCAACCGAGCAGGAACTTCTAGTTTGAACTGCTGGCTTGCAAAGACCACGAGCAAATCCGGCGAGTATTTCACGCCGCGCGCGCGATGCAGATAAGCAGACAAGGCGTCCCGCAAAGGCGGATATCCAAGCGGCTCTCTGGCATGCGCGAGGTGCGCTAGATCCCTCAACTTGCAATGTCGCACCAGAAGCTGCCTCCACTTTGAAAGTGGTGTCAGTTCGAGTGGTGGACCGCAAAACTGTAACTGTGCAAGTTGCTCGAGCCTTCGCCTCTGGTATCCGGCCATATCCAGAACTCGCTGTCCATACTCTGACAACGAAACTGGATGAATCTCGGCAACATCTTCGTTTTGAAGATTCTGCTCGAACATTTCTCCAGGCAGCGGATCGCATACATAAGTACCCGAACCGGAAATAGTTGTGATGTATTTCTGCTTCTGCAGATCGTCGAATGCCTTTAACACCGTCGCTCTGGAAATCTGCAGACCTGCTGACAAATCTCGAACAGACGGCATTGTCTGCCCAGGTTTCAAGCGCCCTTCGATGATGGCCTTTCTAATCGCATCTGATGCCCTTCTATAAACTGGCACCGAAGATCGATATTCGAGGTTGATGACAAAATCCATTGCTTTTGCTCTTACTCAAATAGTTCCGCGTGCAACAACTACTGAATGGTGGCACGGAGGTCTTGTAAGCAATTGTACGACGATAGCAACGGGTTGGCGCAGTTTTCTTCAATTTGGTATCAACCGGCCTAACAGAGTGGATTGATTGTCTCTATAGAAGCATGGCTTTCTATGTATCTATTGGGCTAAAAGGGCAACAGGACTTGGTTGGGACGTATAGGGGCTTTGATGTGAAGTATGGAAACAGGTGCATGAAACATAGCAGTGTGAGTCGAAAGTTGGCAAGCAGAACTGCGTATATACACTCGCCATTTACGTTGTTTTTGAATCATCTAGTTGTGGAATCTCCAGGAATCAGGCTCTCATGGCGTTTCAAGGCTTTTCGATCACATGTGAGTGAACTAGCACATGCAGGCCGATTCGCAGCGAATTCCGTCGATACTGCAGCAGGTATTTGCGTTAGTTAGCGAAGCACTTCGACTAGCGCTGTTTCTCAAATAAAACAGTGATGCGGCCTGGCATACGAACGGCACCGGGCGGGTTAGCGCAGCTTTGCACGCCTCTACGAGCGGTGCTAGCTTTGATACCGTATTCAGTACCAAAACAAAACGGATAATCCGAGAAAACTCAGACTATCCATTCAGAATTTATCTATGATTCAGGCGTTTTAAATGCAGCCCATATTGGCTCCGCAGAGTTCTGACGCTATGCTCTTGCGTTCATTCATGCCAAGACTGGCGGCACCGATTACGGCGGAGTCCTTCCCAAGTTGAGCAAATACTACATTGCACTTCGCAGGTCCGGGCAGAGCAGTCTCTCGCAGAACCTTGATTGCAGGCTGAAGCAATGCTTCTCCAATTTCGGCAAGACCACCACCAACTACAATCAAGTCGGGGTCGAGGGCATTTGCCAGGCTCACTAATCCATAACCAAGATACTCACCCGTCTTTTGAACAGCTTGAGCACCAAAACCTGCAGGATTTTTGCAAGCATCACTGACGACATCGTGGCCGGTCACATCACCGGTGTCACCTGACAATTCAATAAAAGTCTGGACCAGACCCGGTCCGCTGCAATACGCCTCGAGTGTTCCTTTTGCGCCACCAGTATCGATGCGCGCGTTCGGATCCATCGACAAAAGGATATGTCCAAATTCTCCGCCACTAAAGTGAGCGCCGTGATGTAACTTTCCGTCAATCAGGAGTGCTCCGCCGACTCCAGTTCCCAGAGCCAGGAACACCACTGTTCCATTCGAGAAAGAGCTGGCCGCACCGAAACGACTCTCTGCTAAAGCGAGCACATTGACATCATTGTCAACAAATGAAGGGAGTGCCAACTCCGCGCTAAATGCTTCAGTAACTTTGATTCCCTTCCATCCGGGTATGACGTCGGTGGCAGAGAACACGATTCCGTGAGTTGGATCGATCTGTCCACCTGCACCAACACCGACGGCTGAAACAGGCACACCTGCAGAATTCAAGACAGTTCTCACCGCTTCTATGGCTGCTCGCAATATCGTAGGACCACCTTCTGTAACAGGAGTAGGTCGCTCATGCCTGGCAATAACTTCACCGTGGGCGGTGACGATTCCCGCCGCTATTTTGGTGCCGCCGATATCAACGCCGATGTAATTCATAATCACCTGGATAATCGAACTAATTCGTAATCGACCTCCGATGCTTAATGCACCGACCGTCGATGTTTTACGTTAGAGACATCGACGTCAAATATGTATAAAACCAACCAGGTTGTTAAGAGACGGAAATTAAAGGTCCAATCAATATAATGCGGCAACGATGAATTCTTCTCGCAGCCACACTTCTCGCTAGATTCGAATTCGCGTTACGAGCGCTTTATCGGTGCAACGCAAGAAGCAATCGAAGAAATGCTTCGGTTTTATATTGCTTTTATGCAGCCTCACCTATTGTTTGACAAGTTAGTTACTTCCCGTGAAGGATTTTAAAATGCCAGCAATTGAAGATTGGAGACCCTCCGAACAACACAGTCCTGAATTGTTAATGGCTCAGGCTGGGGGCAAAGAATCAAAACTTCTTTCAGACTCGATTCGAGACGCATGGACAGTCTGTCCGGATGGAACCGCACAAAAGCTAAAACCTGGTCAGACAAGAGCAGACGCTTGCGGAGATCAAACTTAAGCGTCAAGATTCCAAAAGACGTTTGAATTTTGATGCATCCAAACGGACTTGATGTAAGTCGCGTCGTATTTGTGCGCCGAGATTTTCGTAGCACCTTGCGGCTTCATCGTTCCAGTTGAATACAGCGCCCTGCACTCGGCAGCAACCAAACTGCGAAGCTCTCTTCACGAGTTCTTTTAGCATCAGACTTGCTACTCCCTGTCGGCGATACAAGCGCTCCACAAAGAGATCTTCGCAGTACAAGATTGGCGCTCCGAGTGATCCGGCATACGCATAATAAAAGACCGCCATGCCTACAGGTTGTCCATTTCTGCGCGCTATCAGTGCGGAAAAAACTTTATTGGGACCGAACGCACACCGCCATATCTTTTCGCGCGTTACTTCTATTTCGGCGGCTGATTTGCGCTCAAAGAAAGCAAGCGCAACTGACATCTGATAGAGAATTTCCAGATCGGCTGGAGTGGCATCACAGATAACGATGGGGGCTTGTGCGCGCTCATCTGAAAGGCTGGCGCTCTGCTGACCGTACACGGGAATAGCCATTCCTGGTACCACTGCCATTGACATATACACACTCCTAAAGAAACGAATGTGATGCCGCCCACCACACTCCAACCTGGCGATTCTATTGGCGGCGCAATTCGGTTTCACGAATAGCGATTAACCCAATAATTGACGCTGTCTCTCGATAATGCATACAAAGCGGATCACGTAGTTCAACCGCGCTAGCTGCGAGAGATTGCTATCGCGCCCCCGAGCGACAAATACTGCCGAGTTCGGACAAAATGGAAAAAGCCAGCCCATACGGTCTTTGCGAGCCACGCTAACTGCGCCACCACTAGCAGTGCGCGAAAATCTAATGAAGAGATCATATTTTTTGCGGACACCTTTGTTCACATCAGGCGCATCAAAAGCGTGAAACAAATCAATCGCACCCGGCGAGTCACACACCAAACGCATCAAACTGTCCAGGTGCGCAGACACATCAAACGCACCAGACGGCCAGACGAACTAACCTTGCAGGTTGGGCAAAAGAGAAGTCTGACCAGCTAAAAATATGGCGCCGACAATCAAGCTGAAAACACCTGTTATCACACTTATGACGATGAACAGTGGTTTCATGCGTGCTGAATTGTTAAAGCCCGCTGTGGTGACAAGAGCAACGAGAGAGTTCGAAATCAGTAATCCAGAAATGAACGACAGCAAAATGGTCACGCCCAAAACGTGATTGGCCGCACCACCGACCGCTGCGATCAACAAAACCTGAGTGCCGGTTTCCGCCCCAAATCCATGAATAACACCGATTCCGAAAGCTGTTACGGCACTGTATCTGCGAGAGTTCATAAAACCTAACTGCTTACCTGTAACCTGTTCATACTTCTCCTGCAACTTGGAAGCGATGAACATCCAGCGACTCTGCAACACGAACTCACTCTCGTCGGCGACGCTTTGTCTGCTCAGCGAGTAAAAAATCCACGCACCCAAAAGCAACAGTGTTAAACCAACGGCCTTTTCCATGAGCGGATCGATCCACTCCGGCAATACGGATGAAAATGCCAGCGCAGCAATTCCCAGGACCAGAACAATGGCTGCATGCCCGAGCGCATAAGAGCATGCCAGCTTCATTGCGGCATCAGGCTGGGCAAGAGAAAGAGCGCGGGCTGCCGATTTGGTCGCGCTGGATGTGCCGGAGGAGCTAGATGTGCCCGAGGAACTCGATATGCCCGAGGAACTCGATATGGTGGATGGACTCGACGCGTTGGCGGTACTCGCAGTGCCTACGATATCGGCAATCGCGGCAATGTGATCCCAGTCGATACCATGACGAATACCTAAAACCAGCGCGTTTCCAAGCACAATGAGAGTAGCGAAGTCCATTAGTTTGCCCGCTCAATCGGTTGGTTCAAATCGATAAACAGAGCAGCAGCGCTGCTATCCCAGGTAGCCGAAAAAACGCGCTCGTCTTGCTCAGCGAGGTTGAACTCTTGCAAGAAATCAGTTGCCGTCACAACTCGATCTCCGGCAGGATTGCGCATCTTCAATAACCTGCCGCCGCTTGCCTGACTGAAAACAGGCATTACAAGAAAGCCGGTGTCTCGCTTCAACAGAGCGATTGTCTCGATCCCCGAAAAGAATTTCTTGTATAGGTCTCTGCCAACGTAGAGATTGCCGTTTTTTATCGAGATAGTTTCACTCAACGCCCTGGTCCGTCCCAACTTTATTTACGCTATTGTACGCTGCGAGGCTCTCTTTACTTAATTCAGCCAAAATCCTCTCCACAACTTTATCGCCGGCACTTTTGACGACCTCGGAAAGTTCCAATCCAAAGTCAAGGCATGCTGCTTCTATCAAAAACACCTGCACAGACTTTGGAAACTCGTCTTTAAAGATTTGCCTGCCAGCGTAGAGAGCATGATCCCAACGAAAATCATGCAATCCAAAAGACGGCGTATGCTTGACTTCCAGCTCTTCACCAGGCACCTCGAAGATTGCGCCGGGTTCTGAGCCGCTACAACTCGCGTCTATGATGATCAGCGAGCTGCTCCCGCGAGCTTGAAACATCACGTCCATGCCAGCCGTTCCAGCATCAAAAATGCGTATATTGCGATTTTGAGCTTCTGGTATCTTGTTTTTCAGCTGACGAACAACGTAGACGCCGACACCATCATCAGAGCGGTTCAGATTTCCACAACCGATAATGCTCAACACATGAGCTTGCTCTATATTCGCCATAATCTGCACCACCAATCTGGCTCGGCGGGCAGATTGATTTCAGGTAGATTGCACCATTTGCGGTGATTCAGGTAGTACATGCACTCGAGACAGCGCATCTCCTCGACAGGGTGATCGAGATATCCGGAGACGACTAATTTCTGCTCCAGGTTGCTGGCGGAGATATCAGCCAGCTGCGAGACAATTGCCTCAAACTGTCGGTTATCTTCGGGAATCGGCTCTGTAATCGTCTTCAAACCGCCTTTGAGAAGCTTATCGATGCGCTCAAGCAATTCTTTGTCGGATGCTTCGGACATTGACAAAACTCCTTGAAGAAAGCGCCGGCTGAGAAAAATCTGCCGGCGCTCTGCTATCCATGACTAGTGCTCCGCCGTCTTTGCTCTCGCTAAGCGGTACGGAACCTGGCTAACTCCTCACCGGTTTTTGCATCGTGAGCATGCACGGTGCACACCAGACACGAGTCGTAAGACCGAGCCACGTGACCAACTTCGACCGGGTCAGACGGATCTTTGATGGGAGTGCCCACCAGCGCTTCTTCGATTGGTCCTCTAGCATTGGCGGAATTTCTCGGGCCAACATTCCAGGTAGTCGGAGCAATGATCTGGTAGTTTTTGATCTTGCCGTCCTTAACGTCGATCCAGTGACACAGCGCGCCACGTATCGCTTCTGTCGCGCCCCAGCCCTGGCCATCTTTCTCTTTCGGCTTGATGTACCAGGGATCGTTGAGCTTGAATTCACGCAAGCAATGTTCGATGTTGCGGTAGATCGCTTTGAATTCGTGCATTCTGGCGAAATGTCGCAGCAGCACACTGGCGCCGCCCATCTTTTTGTACATGTCGAGAACAAGCCCGTCATGATGTTGCCAGCTCTCTGTGTGATTGCCTCCGTAAACGAGTTGCCTGGCAAGCGGACCGGCTTCAAGGCGACCTAGATCTTGATGAGAAACTGCTGTTGCCCAGGAATATTTGCCGTTGAAATCGGGTGGATTCTTCGCAATCGGTTTAGTGACACGATCAAACGGGTGGGTAGGTCCAGTCTCTTCATACCAGGCGTGCGCCATATCTTCGCGGCAGAAAGCCTGCTCCATCAATTTGTGCGAATCACTGGCAGCGTCGTACGTTCCGCTGGGCATCCACATGGCGGCGTTTCTTCCGGCTATGGTCGGCTTCTGGTATTTGTCCTCGTTTGGAAGATATCCCCATGTCACATAGCGACCACATCCAACACCGAATTTATCGAGCCCAATGTCCATGGACATCTTCCAGAACATTCCCAAATCGGAATTTGCATGTTCCGGTTTCTCGTCTAACCAGTTCAGGAAATCTTCGTAGGTTTTGATTTCTTCATAGCGCTCAATCGAGCAACCAAGCCAAACTGGCTCGATCCAATTCTTCCGGAAGTGTTCGAGGATGCCCCATGAACGAGTCACGTCAGTAAGAGTCGGAGCGCACATGACACCACCTGGCACCATATAGCTGGAGTGCGGCCACTGCCCACCGAACAACGCATAAATTTCTACTGGTCGAGCTGACAACGTCACTCCGATCTCGTAGTTCGTGCCGGTAAATGGCGAGTATCGACGTACAGCTTCTTCGAAATATTTGCTGTCCTTGTAATTCTTATTGACCATGTCAATCATGAACAGGGCGTAGTGATGTCGTGGAAGACTTTGCAAACTCTCTGATAGCTGCCCGATGTTACGCGCCAAAATCGCATTGCGCGGAACTTCCGTGCCCCACGCTGTATCTAACGCCCAGGAGGCGCAGGTCAGATGGGAAGCGCCGCAGATTCCGCAAGCTCTAGGAGTGACTACCAAACCTGCCTGAGGGTCTTTGCCGCGCAAAATCACTTCGAATCCGCGAAACAACTCTGCCTGCGTCCAGGCGTTAACGACAACGCCATCTTCAATGTCGACGCGTACGTCGAGGTCTCCTTCGACACGTCCGACTGGGGAGATGTCTAGTGTTTGGGTAGTTCCCGCCATTTTTCAATTCCTCGTAACGTTGAATCAGATCAAACTACGAACATGTCTTCTTCAGCCCACTTGGGCGCTGCTGCTTTGGCCGCACCGGTGTACTTGATGTATGAGTTCTTCTCCACGCCTGTCGGCAACTCCTTCGGCACACCCATAACGGTCTGCGTTTTAAAGACAGTTCCAGGCATCAAATCGTGGAATGGAAACTCTGGCTCTGTGCAACCCAGACACGGCATTCCAGCTCTCGTCTTGGAAGATTGTCTGTTCCACAGAATTCTGTTGCATGGAGAATGTGTCATTGGACCGCGGCATCCGAGGTCATAAAAGAGACAACCGTTTCTCTGTCCAAACTGAGTGGACGAAACTTTGTAAGCGAAATGCATGTTGCGTGTGCAACCGGTCTGAGTGAAGCTCTGGAAAAACGTCTTTGGACGCTGATATTCATCGAGAGTGAGATCACCGGCTCGCCCCGTCGCTACTGCAACCAGAATCTGTGAAACCCAGTCAGGATGTGCCGGGCATCCAGGAATGTTGATTACAGGAAGACCAGCTTTTGATTTGAAAGCTTTTCCGAGAGCGCCACCGTGGTTCTTCTTGAGGAACTGCAAGCCGACTGAATCGGAAGGATTTGGTGCTATGGCAGGGATACCACCCCAGGTCGCGCAGTCACCGATAGCCACTACGAAGTCAGCAACTGCCGAGAGTTCTTTCACCCACTCTTTCATGGGACGACCAGCGAAACGGTTCCAGGTGCCCGTGCCATCGGGCGCGTTGACGACCGTGCCTTCGAAGACGAATATATCCAACTTTATTTTGCCTGACACACAATCTTTCAGGAGTTGCTGCAGATTATTTCCCAGCTCCACTCCCAGCGAAGGGTGCCATAGGATGTTGATACCGAAGTCTGTCACCAGGTCGCAGGCACTGGGCTCTTCGGCATTGAGGAATGACATCGTATTCCCGGAACACGCGCCGCCTTGCAGCCACAATAGGTTCGCCATTCGAGCTTCTCCTCTTTGAACTGAAAAATACCGACGGACATGGATCTTCGGGATCTTAGATATTTAAATTCACAAGCAAGCTTATTGATTCTTTCACGAATGTTTGTCATACGCCACTTGCGCAAATGCAAGAAATTGCAATTTAATCTTCGATTTCTTCTGGCAGGATCAGTCCTGGACGTCGTATACACTGAGAACGTATCCCTGCGGGGCTATACAGGATCAGCATTTTGCCGGCAGCTCCTTCGAAGTTGTCAAAACCAGCATCATCAGCGCATCTGCAGCATACGATGAGGGCTCACCCCCTTACTTCAATGTAATTACAAACATGCGCATAGAACGCCATCTGGTGAGGGTCGCCCCGCATGGAATTAATTACCTTGAAGTAGGTCCGTGTTAAAGGGCGGGGGAGCAATAGCATCGAAGTGGCTTTTCCTCCAACTTCGGATCGTCTTTGAGCTGGTGCTATTGTTATGGATGAAGGTATTCGATTCACTGCTTGATCACCACATCGATCTAAGTAGTGTTCCTCAACATCGCCGGAGCAAAAAATTGAACGAGCTACAAACGCACCTCCACTACAAACAAGCATTAGCAGCTGTCGATGATCCCGATGCCTCCGTTCTGGATAAAGTCGACATGTTGATGGAGATTGCCATAGGCTTGCAAACACGCCCGAAGCAACCAGAACAGCTTATAGAAGCAATCGCTTTGTACGATCGAGCTCTGGAAATTTGCCCGAAAGAAGAGAACTTGTTGAACGCTAGAATACGTGCTCGCAAAGCCACGGCATTACAAATGGTGCCCAGCGAAGAAGCTGGCTACTTGCTGCAAGCTCGTGATGAATTGACCGCGGCGCTGGAAGTTCTTTCGACAGACGGATTGAAAGAAGAAATAGCCGAGGCTCAAATGAACCTGGGTCTGATCCATCAAGGACTGGCTCAAGTGAATCGGGCCAAAATCACTGATGCGATTTCACTCTATCAACAAGCGTTGCGCACATTCACTCGTGAAGATTATCCGGCAGAATTTGCAGTACTCCACAATAATTTAGCGACTGCCTTTCTTTCAATGCCAATGTCTGATGAAAGAGGCAAACTTCGAGAGGCGCTGGCAGTTCAGTCGTTTGAAGCAGCACTGCAAGTGATTACGATTGAAGAAAGTCCAAGCGAGTTTGCAATGCTGCAAAACAATCTGGGCAATGCTTTGCAGTATGTTTCTTCCAGTCACGTCATCGAGAACAATTTGCGCGCTCTGGAAGCTTACGACGAAGCGTTGAAAGTGCGTACAGAGCAAACAACGCCTTTGCCCTATGCAACAACTATTGCTAACAAGGCGAACTGCTTGCGCAATCTTCCTGATGATCCTGAACATCCAGAGAAAGGAAACCAGGAACGTCTTGTCCAGGCGCGCCAGTTGTACCGCGATGCAGAACGGATTTTTAAGTCGTATGGAGATTATGGGCGAGCGCAACTCCTGAACGAAGCTCTGGCTGAAGTCGAGCAAGAATTGGGTGATCTGCGCTCTCATCGTGGGCAGGAAAAATTTGGCAGCTCGCCTATTTAAAGCGGAGGAACTGAAATGGAATCTTTTGGACAGAGCCTGGCATCAGGCGAAATAAATTTTGCAACGGGAGCTGTTTGGATAGTAACGGCTGTACTTTTAGGAGCAGGCGCAGGTTCCCTAAGTGCACTGAAACTGGCAGGCAAGGACATTGGTAACGAATTGGCACTGATGATGGGCAGCGTCTTCGGACCATTAGGAGCGGTGCCCGGAATTCTCATCGGTCTGATAGTGCTCAAGCTCATATAGGAGTCATTTATGTGGGATGCATTTTTAAACGCCGTTACTCTGTTTTTGAAAGGAAAGTTGTTTCGCGACTTTAATCAAGTCGTCAAACAGACTTTGATAGGAAATGCAGTTGGAGCAGTGCTGATGATCGTGCTGGCGAAAGTCGGGTTGCCTCTATATGTTGTTATTCCATTGGTCAGCATCGTAGCTGGTGCGCTGCAACCCTGGTTATTCAAAGATCTCAAATACGCCTGATCTTCTGGAGCATCTTTATGACCGGTTCTATCGCCGAAGAATTGACTCTGGAAAAATTGCTGAAAGATATCGAGGCTCTCGACTCTATCGTTGCCACATGGGACGAGCATGAACGCAGAACAGTTCAGGCTTTGAGAAAGGCGATCGATGATCTAAACAAAGAAGCTCTGGCAAGAGTTATCAGAGGTTTAAAACAGAGTCCGGAAGCATTGGCTGCACTCAAAGAAGTTACCGCCGACGAGATTGTCTATTCTGTTTTGCGCCACCATGAGCTGATCAAACCGTCACTGCAAGAGCGCATTGAAAAAGCACTCGAATCTGTTCGACCGATGTTGCAAGGGCATGGAGGCAACGTCGAGCTTGTTGAGGTAGAACCGCCCAACAAGGCTGTAGTTCGCCTGATCGGCGCATGCAGTAATTGTCCGGCATCTGAGCTCACACTGAGCGAGGGCGTTGAGAAGGCGATCAAAGAGCAATGTCCTGAAATTACTGAAATAGTCAAAGCAAAGGGAATATGCTCGTCGACTGATGCAAAACCAGTCAACTTCATAAGTCCCTTCGCTCAAGGCAAGGAGAAGCGTTGGAGCTTCGTTGCCAACCTGGATGAACTTCCCGAGAATCAACTGATTGTCAAAGAGATAGAAGGACAATCAGTGATTTTGGCACGACTGGAAGACAACGTCGTTTGCTACCAGAACGCCTGCGCGCATCTCGGTATGCCGCTGGATATGAGCGAAGTAAAAGATGGGGTCCTCACCTGCTCGTATCACGCCTTCGAATACGTCCTCAAGACCGGAGAATGCCTCACCGTACCGGAAGTGCAATTGCATACTCACGCTGTACGCGTGGTCGATCAGAAAGTCGAGGTCAGCCTTTCGTGACGGTCAAACGCATCAGCCTCAAGGTATCCCAGGAAGCAGCGTTAAGAGTGCCTCTAGCCCGCGAAACAGCTTTCCGTCCGCTGGTTGAACCTGAACCACTGGTGGTGCTCGGAAACGAACGTGTTCCAGACATTCTCTCATCCGCGATAGTACCGAGTGCAACGTCGTGCTTTGGTCCACGCGGAGCCTGCCTTACTTTCCGAAAAGGTCCGCTATGGATTAGTGATACAGGACATCATCGCTTGCTTGGCTGGCGCCAACTTCCAACCGACGATAAGACTCCGGCAGACTGGTTAATCGGTCAGGCCGATTTTAGCTGCGAGGGAAGAAACGGACGAGGTGACGTCGGACCTGCAACGGTCAATGTGCCAACCGGAATTTGTGTCATGGAGCAGGGTCTGGTGGTGGCTGATGCATGGAACCATCGAGTTTTGATCTGGCACGAAGTGCCGAGCGCCTCTAACGTTCCCGCTGACATTGTTTTGGGACAGTCCGACTTCTCCAGTGCGCTTGCAAACAGAGGAGCGGACCGACCAGGAGCCGAAACACTTCACTGGCCATACGGCGTGCAATACAGGGCCGGCAAACTGCTCGTCGCAGATACAGGTAATAGAAGGGTCCTCGTCTGGAACAACCCTCCAACTAAAAACGGTCAGCCCGCGGATCTTGTACTTGGACAGACAGACTTCTGCATTCGCGATGAAAATGCCGGCGCCGACCCAAGCGCTATGAGCATGCGCTGGCCACATGCCATAACATTCTGGGGAAAACGATTGTGTGTCAGCGATGCCGGTAATAATCGGGTTCTAGTATGGAACGACTGCCCAACTGAAAGTGGCGTCTCAGCAAACCTTGTTCTGGGCCAGACAGATGCTACGAATGTCGATTTCAATCAAGCGCTGTACTGGCCGCGTTCCAACACATTGAACATGCCCTATGGCGTAACTGCGCATGGCGACTGGCTTATAGTAGCCGACACAGCCAATTCTCGAATACTAGCCTGGAACGACACTCAACCTGGTACTGTGGGCGATCCCGAAAGTTCGGGCGTTGGGCAACCTGATGCGACAAGCAACCCTTGCGATGGTCAACCTGGCACAGCAGGCAATCCCGAAACTTCGGGCGTTGGGCAATCTAATTCAGCAAGCGGCGCCGAAGCCCTCTTCGGTCAGGTAAACTTTCACGAGAAGGGCGACAATCGATGGCAACCAGCCGTGGCAGATAGCCTCTGCTGGCCTTACGGTGTTCAGTCTGTAGACTCATTGCTGGTTATCTCCGATTCGGGAAACAATCGAGTCTCCATCTGGAAGTTGGCACTATGACGACAGGCTCCCAACTCAATAAAAAAGCCTTGCTCGGATGGTCTATTCGAGTCAGAGGCACTGTGCAAGGAGTTGGCTTTCGTCCCACTGTGTACAAGCTCGCTTTAGAGTCAGGCATTACTGGTCGAGTCTTCAACGACGGCGAAGGTGTACTGATCGAGGCATGGGTCTCGGAAGAGAACCTCCAAAAATTTGAAAAGGCAATCTGGACCAATTCTCCACCACTGGCAAAAATCGAGTCGATTGAGCACACCTTATTACCAGAGGATCACGAAATTCCTTCCGGCTTTTCAATATCGAAAAGCGAAGGCAGCCACCCAAACACTCAAATTGCTCCTGATGCAGCGACCTGTGCAGATTGCCTGGAAGACACATTCAGCCCATTCAGCAGGCGATTTCGCTATCCATTTACGAATTGCACGCATTGTGGTCCGCGTTTATCGATAATCAAATCAATTCCATATGACCGCGCCAGTACAAGCATGGCGACCTTCAAAATGTGCGAGCCCTGTCAAAAAGAATATGACGACCCTGCCGATCGTCGATTCCATGCACAACCGAACGCCTGTCACGTGTGCGGTCCCAAAGCCTGGCTGGAACGTTCTGAAGGTGGAACATTATGCCTGGAAAGCATGAGTCAGCTCGACCTCGTTGATGCCGCAGCCACTCTGATTCAGCGCGGCGAAATCGTTGCAGTAAAAGGCATCGGGGGTTTCCATCTGGCATGCGATGCCACCAATGACAATGCCGTTGACAGGCTCAGATCGCGGAAAAATCGCTATCACAAACCCTTCGCGTTAATGGCCAAAGACATCGCCACGATTGAAAGATACTGCGCGATTGACGAAATGGAGAAAGCAGAGTTGCAATCTCGCCAGGCACCGATAGTAGTGCTAAACAGACTTGCAGACAAAGCTCAAAAGCCTATTTCGAACGCTGTTGCACCAGGGCAGAAAACACTCGGATTCATGCTGCCATACACCCCGCTTCATCACTTGCTGATGAAACGACTGAATAATCCGATTGTTCTCACATCAGGTAATCTGTCGCAAGAGCCCCAGAGCATAAGCAATGAAGAGGCTAAAGACAGGCTGGCGAAAATTGCCGACTACTTCCTGCTGCACAATCGCGACATTATTAATCGTCTCGATGATTCGGTGGTACGGGTCGTCTCCGGTCATCCGAGATACTTACGACGAGCACGGGGCGCCACGCCAGCTCCAATTCCGTTACCACCTGGATTCGCTGCGGCTCCGGAAATCCTTGCCATGGGCGGTGAACTTAAGAACACCTTTTGCTTGATCAAAAACTCCAGGGCAATTCAATCGCAGCACATCGGCGATTTAGAGGAAGCCAAAACCTTTGCAGACTACAGACATAACCTCGATTTGTACTTAGATAGCTTCAAACACGAAACAGCACAAATCGCAGTCGATCTTCACCCTGAATACATGTCTACTAAATTTGGACGAGACCTGGCAAAAGCCAAAAACCTTCCCCTTGACGAAATCCAGCATCATCACGCACATGTGGCTGCGTGCCTGGCAGAAAATGCCTGGCCGCTAGATGCCGGACCCGTTCTCGGAGTAGCATTAGACGGGCTCGGTTTCGGTAACGACGGCACTTTCTGGGGAGGAGAGTTTCTGCTGGCAGATTACACATCTTTCGAACGACTCGGCACATTCAAGCCGGTTGCGTTAATCGGTGGCAGTAAGGCCATGCAAGAACCATGGCGCAATACATATGCGCACATCATGGCAGAAATGGGCTGGCCGTCCTACAAAATGAACTTCGAAGAATTGGAGCTGACTTCCTTTCTGGAGTCAAAACCCCTGGCTACTCTGGAAAGCATGCTCAAGTCAAAAACCAATTCACCTTTAGCTTCTTCATGTGGACGATTATTCGATGCAGCAGCGGCCGCGGCAGGCATTTGTCGTGACTCAGCAACATACGAGGGACAAGCTGCAGTCGAATTCGAAGCCTGCGCCGATTTGCAGGTTTTGCTAAACGAACCTGAATCACTGGCATATCCGTTTTCGATTCCCAGGCTGGGAGGCAAAGGAATTCCCTACGTCGAGCCGCTGGCAGTCTGGCAAGCACTGCTCGGAGATCTGTATCTAAAAACAAGCCCAGCCGTTATTTCAGCGCGTTTCCATAAAGGGCTCGCCAAAATTATAGTCCAGATGATCGACAAGCTCTGTGCGAGAGACGGCGAGAAGTGGCTAACGACTGTGGCTCTAACTGGCGGAGTCTTTCAAAACAGAATACTTCACGAATTAGTGGAAACAAGACTGACCCAAAACGGTTATAAAGTATTGACCCATAGCCAGGTGCCTGCCAACGATGCAGGTATTTCGCTTGGACAGGCGCTAATATCAGCAGCGAAACATCTAAATCAAGGAAAGGAGCGGCAGCATGTGTCTTGGCATACCTGGGCAAATAGTTGAAATTGTCGATGCTCAAAAGAAGCTGGCAAAAGTTGACGTTTCAGGCGTCAAGCGGCAAGTTAATCTGACATGCATCGTTAACGACGAACATCCAGTTGAATCGTGCGTCGGCGATTGGGTTCTCATTCACGTTGGTTTCGCAATGAGCAGAATCGACGAAGAGGAGGCAAAAAAGACACTAGAATTGTTGCATGAGCTCGGAGAAGCTCAAAAAGAAATCGAGTCGATGACTCAAACATCAGGTTGAATATGAGCGACACCAGCAAAAACCTAGCCGCACTTTATCCGTTCCTTCATGGCAAAACCAAGGAACCGGCTTCGGAGAATGCCATGCTGCTGGAATCAATCAAGCAAAAGGTGAATGAAAGCGTTGCAGCAAAACAACAGTTCTTCGCAGATAACGCACAAGCCTTGATTGAAATGAGTACGGCAATTGCCGGCGTCTATCGAGCAAAAAATCGCATGTTTTCCATGGGCAACGGTGGTTCGAGTTGCGACGCTCTGCACTTCGCAGTCGAATTTCAACACCCGGTTACTGCCGGTCGCCCTGCCCTCCCATGCACCTGCCTCAATTCCGACACAGCCATGATTAGCGCTGTTGCAAACGATGTCGGCGTCGACCACATTTTCAGCCGCCAGGTAGAAGCCCTCGGTCGAGCTGGAGACGGGCTGATTGGATTTTCAACCAGTGGCAATTCAAAAAACCTGCTTGAGGCATTCCACAAAGCTAAGCGGATGGGAGTGATGACATTCGGAATGGCAGGCGGCGACGGAGGTGAAATGCTTGCGTCCAAAATGCTAGATTATTGCCTCGTCGTCAAAACTGATTCGATCCACAGAGTTCAGGAATCGCACGTAACGACGTATCACATAATCTGGGACTTAGTGCACACACTGCTGGCAGACTACCGGGGTCCGGCTGTTCAAGAGGGCGAGCAATGAAGTTTGTCGACGAATTTAGAGACCCAGTTCTCGCCAGAACGTTGATTGAGGAAATCAACAAATTGGTCCTCGATATCGATTTCGCCCGGGAACGCCCGATCCACCTGATGGAATTCTGTGGCGGACACACGCACACCATCTTCAGATACGGCATCGAGCAACTTCTGCCGAAATGCATCGAATTGGTGCATGGACCGGGCTGCCCTGTCTGCGTCCTTCCGATGGGAAGAGTCGACGACTGCGTATCTCTGGCTGAGCGGAAAGACGTAATCTTCACCACATTCGGTGATGCCATGCGCGTTCCCGGTTCAAAAAAGAGCTTGCTACAGGCCAAGGCAGATGGCGCCGACGTGCGAATGGTTTACTCCCCGCTAGACGCTCTGCAGCTTGCCCATAAAAACAAAGACAAAGAAGTGATCTTCTTCGCGCTCGGCTTCGAGACAACCATGCCGAGCACGGCGCTGACGGTCCTGCAGGCAGAAGAAGAGGGTCTGGAAAACTTTTCACTCTTTTGCAATCACATCACTACAGTTCCGACGATAAAAGCCATACTCGACTCGCCAGGAATGCAACTGGACGGATTTGTCGCACCAGGGCACGTCAGCATGGTCGTAGGAGAACAGCCATTTCACTTCGTTGCCGAAAGCTATCAAAAACCAATCGTGATTACCGGTTTCGAGCCGCTCGATATTTTGCAGTCAATATGGTTGCTGATCAAACAAATCGCAGAGAAACGTTGTGTCGTAGAAAATCAATACGCTCGGGTCGTGCGCAGCGAGGGAAATTTCCCGGGACTGGACGCCATCAACCGGGTTTTCGAATTGCGTGAATATTTCGAATGGCGTGGTCTCGGCTCGATCGATCACTCCGGCGTGAAAATCAAAAATGACTACGCCAGATTCGACGCCGAACGCAAATTCCCAGTGCCAAACGTCAAAATTGCAGACCCCAAGTCGTGCCAATGCGGAGAAGTTTTAAAAGGCGTGATCAAGCCATGGCAGTGCAAGGTCTTCGGCACTCAATGCACGCCTGAAACTCCGATGGGTGCGCTAATGGTATCGTCGGAGGGCGCCTGTGCAGCCTACTACAACTTCGGCAACTTGCCGGAGCTGATGGCGATGAAAGACAAAAATGAGAGGGAGGAAGCACTGCTGTGACTTCGTCAACGCCGGGAATTCGCAAAAGGAGCGGCGTTCTGAGAGCCGAAACCATCAACATGTCTCATGGTGGTGGCGGCAAAGCGATGCGAGATTTGATCGAAGATGTCTTCCTGGGCAGTTTCGATAATCCACAACTGTCATTGCTCGAAGATCAAGCGAGTCTAGAGCTTTCGGCTCTCTCTTCACTGGGAGACCGCCTTGCCATCACCACAGACTCTTATGTCGTTGATCCAATATTTTTCAACGGAGCGGACATCGGCAAACTCGCTGTCTGCGGAACTGTCAACGACCTGGCAGTAGGTGGAGCTGTACCCCTGTTTCTGACATGCGGAATCATCATCGAAGAAGGGTTGTCTGTAACCGATCTGCGTCGCATCGTCGAATCTATGAAATCAGCCGCAGACAAAGCCGGAGTCAAAATCGTCACAGGCGACACTAAAGTAGTCGACCGAGGCGCTGCCGATAAGGTGTTTATAAACACGGCGGGAATTGGAGTCATTCCAACGCCATATAAAATTAGCTCGCATAATGCCCGCCCTGGCGATGTGGTCTTGATCAATGGCTACATCGGTGATCACGGCGCTGCAATCGTTGGAGCTAGAGGGGATCTGGCGATCGAAAACAATATTCAGAGCGATTGCCAGCCACTGAACGGTCTCATACAGGCGTTACTCAAGCGGTGCCCGGATGTTCGCTGCATGCGCGACGCCACCAGAGGTGGTGTGGCTTCAGTCCTCAATGAATTTGCCATCAACAGCAATGTCTGCATAAAAATCAAAGAATCAGACATTCCAATTCGTCCCGAGGTGAGAGGCATGTGCGAAATACTGGGGCTGGACCCGCTTTACCTGGCAAACGAGGGTAAAGTCGTTGTGATCGTACCCGAGGGCTCAGCTCAAATCGCGCTTGAAGCAATGAGCGAGCACGAGTTTGGAACGGAGAGCGCGATTATCGGGCGCGTATTTCCTGCGCCTGAGGAAACAGTAATTTTGCAATCAAGCTTCGGTGGTGAGCGCATCGTCGACATGCTGGTCGGCGACCAACTTCCGAGGATTTGTTAGTGCACGAACTCGGAATTACTCAAAACATCGTGGCAATCGTAGGTGAGCGAGCCGGCAATCAGAAAGTCAACAGAGTGAAGCTGGAGATTGGCAAACTGTCAGCTATAGTGCCGGATGCGATCCGATTCTGCTTCGACTTGTGCGCAAAAGATACAGTGCTCGAAGGAGCGACTCTGGAGATTGATGAAATCGAAGGATTGGGAAGATGCAGCGCATGTGGTGAAGAGATGCCCTTAACACTTCTGGCAGGCACCTGCAAATGCGGTTGCAGAGACATCGACTGCATTGCTGGAAAAGAGATGAAAATCAAGGAAATGGAGGTGGAGTGATGTGCACGACATGCGGTTGCTCAGATGATGCAAAACCAAAAGTAGTAGACCTCGAAACAGGTCGAACCGTCGGGCTGCACGATCACGAGCACTCACATGACCACGAGCACGGGCATGAACATGGGCATTCTCATGATCAAGACCACTCGCACGATCATGGACATTCTCACGATCACGGACATTCTCACGATCATGACCACTCGCACGATCACGGACATTCTCACGATCATGACCACTCGCACGATCACGGACATTC
>RXJR01000020.1:0-46205 GCA_003963305.1 Candidatus Melainabacteria bacterium
CATTCTCACGATCATGACCACTCGCACGATCACGGACATTCTCACGATCATGACCACTCGCACGATCACGGACATTCTCACGATCATGACCACTCGCACAATCACTCACGCGGTCAGGAACAAAAGTCCAAAGTGGTCAGCCTCGAGGAGCAAATTCTCGCTAAAAATGACAAGCTTGCCGAGCGGAATCGTGGATGGTTTGAAGGTGCAAACGTTCTTGCGCTCAATCTAGTCGCATCACCGGGAGCAGGAAAGACGACGCTGCTCGAACGGACCATAAAAGATCTGAAAAACGACATTACTATATCTGTGATTGAAGGCGATCAAGCAACGCTAAATGATGCGCGAAGAATTCAGAGCACAGGTGCAAAAGTCGTACAAATCAATACCGGTGCTGGTTGCCACCTTGATGCGGAGATGCTTGCCCTCGGCTTGAAACAGTTGGCACCCGAACGTGACTCACTACTGTTCATCGAAAATGTAGGAAACCTCGTCTGCCCGGCCCTCTTCGACCTGGGCGAGAAATGCAAGGTTGCAGTCCTATCCATTACAGAAGGCGAGGACAAACCAGTCAAGTATCCGCATATGTTTCAGGCAGCAGAGGTATTGCTGCTAAATAAAATGGACCTTTTGCCATACCTGACTTTTGACATTGATGCGTGTAAGAAATTTGCTCTATCAGTAAATCCTCACATCAAGATCTTCGAAGTGTCAGCTACCCGAGGCGATGGTCTCGAAGCCTGGTACGAGTGGTTGAAATCACATCGAAGTTAATCTGAGCAGAGTGCAAGGCGCCGTCGACTCTACTCAGAGACTGCTAGACGTTCAGTCGGCTGGTCCTGCTTAACGAGCTAAGCTAGACCGCATGCGGTCGTCGTGGGTCTTGCTCAATCTTGCGCATCTGCTCCTTCTCAGCCTCAGTTGGCTCCTCTCCAGCATAGCCAGTCCATGTGCCAGTTTCCGGATCGACACCCAGACGAGGCTCGTTGCGAATACCCATAGCCTCATTCGCCCGTTTCTTGAATTGTGCTTGCCATGCCTGTCTCTCCAGATCGCTCATCGAACCCCAGTTATCCGGCAACCGCTCTGAGTACTCTTGCCTTCCATTTCCAAAATTAGAAAGAGACCCCTTAGGTTGATCGCCCGCTCCGGAAGCCATGTTATCCGCATGCGACTGCAGATCGTCGGTTCCTCCGGCCAGTTTCGAACCAGACCCACGATTGTCTCGAGGTCTATCGTTTGCTTTGCCGCGAGACCCTGATTGTTTCTCGTCATCGCCAGCAAAATTCTGCTCACGAGAGCGTCCTCCCTTCGCGGCCGCACCAGATGCTCTATCTCCATATATAGAATTATGATCGAAGTTCAACGCAGCTACTTTGCCAGAACCATCACGATCGACAGAACCCTCATGACTCGCTGCGAATGTCTTCGCAAGCACACCAGAATTTCGACCGTAATCAAAGACCTGGTCGCGCGCCGCTGAAATGTGATCATTACTGGGTAAGTGCACATCATGCCTGACGTCAGTTTTAAAATCGGATTGCGCATGGCTCATAGTAAAAACTCCCTTTGGAGATACAACACCAGCAGAAAAAAATTTCGCAAGCTTGCACGTCACTCGGCTAACTATCATGGCGTGCACCGGCAGCGATGCTGGTATTTCTGAGACTAAATTCAGATGCGTCAAATTCTCATAAAATGCATACCTGCACAAATCCGATTCAACACCATTCAATAATTAGTACGTCAAAAATCAATCGTCGCCGTTTTACGCCTATTTGATCGACGAAAGTTATCTTGTTAAACGTTGGTGTCTAAGGATTTTTCGCGCCATGACAGAAATGATTACTAATACAAATTCAGCGCCTGCATCAGATCATGAAGCAAAGGCTCTATTGGTCCGACTGGCAATCGAATCCAGATATAGAAGCCCGAACGGTGGCTATGTTTCGACATTGAACAAAACAGCTGCGGAAATCGATGTTGGTGCAGGATCGGACTCTCCAGCAACGCGCTAAACAAGTAGTCTACGGACTGATCATTCCAATTTGTAACCTGCACGTCGTCAAAGGCTCGCATTTGACGAGAATTTTATGCCTCACATTAGATCATCTAGGGGTGCTGGTTCACGGTGCAGTGCATTCTCTACGCCCAGTGTAGATGCCTGTGTCGAATCGAGAAGATTTGGAATGATCACGACAACAAACGTTCCAGAAATGATGTCTGCTGTAAAATCCCGACTGGCGAGAGGGTTTTCGGCTCAAGATATTCTGCTTGAAGAACTGGCCCCTCGCGGTATCAGTCGCATCACGACATTTGAAGACGACGAAATCTTCCCTGGTGAATCAGCACGCTTTGCCGCTAACGATAGAAGTTACGATTTCACAATAAGTTTGACCGAAGACGGATTAGCTTTGATTCGGTCACACGTAAAGGGATTTTTCCTACACGGCGGTGAAGCTGCAAATCTGGGTCGCTTCGGATATGACAGCCTGAGCCGCTTTGAACAACTAAGACGAATTGTTCCGCTGAGGGTTGGTCGAGATCTGCCACTCGGTGTAAAAGGGGATTGGATCTTCAAACCGCTTCCGAATCATTCAATCGTTCCATTGAATATCGAGAGAGTTCCTTCACCACATGAGGTGATTCAACTCAATGTAAGCCAGACGCTGCTGTACACTGTTCGAGAGCTAACCAGACAATCCGGCATGCTTTCGAGCAAACACCTTGGATGGTACGTCAAATTTACAGAAGCGCTTAATGTGCTTACAAGCTAGAATACAAACGCACATTTAACCGCATATAGTGGCACACACTAGGCGACTCTTGGCATAAACCTTGCATAGTAAGAATCACTCTCGCCTGAGTCAGCACAATCAGGCGAGAGCCACTCAAACTACAAGTTGTGCGCACCGCTTCCAGAGGAATATGATTCGCCGAAATCCGAACAACTTCCTGGCGACCTCAAGATTACGTAAGTAACAAATCCATATACGATTGCAGCTCCGATTATAAATGTCATAAACCCACCTCAATTCTGACAAGCGCACTAAGACTGCGCTTGCTTGTGTGTTGCATTTTTGTTTCCTTTAGTCTCTTTGCAACTACCGTAATGAAGTGTGTATTAAACAGGCATAAAATCACTCCACAGAAAATGGAACCAAATGCGGTTAATACGACTTAGGCCCATCAGATTCCCATCGCACTCAAACGAAACTCGGAGCAATCCACCTTAAGCCTTTAGATCGTTCAATTTTTTTGCGTGTTTGAAGAGCTCGTTGCATTCATCAGCCAACACACCACCAATGATGGTGCATTTGCCATATCGTGACGCATTCACAACCGTCTGAGCCCTTATGTTTATCTGGCCAAAATCACAAGTCTGCAAAAACGGAATCGAGCTGCCGTAGACAACAAGCGGCATCTTCGTCCAAACAATCGCCGACTGACACATAGGACACGATTCACCAGTAGTGTACAAACACATGTCTTGCCAGTTGAACGATTTGTCGCCGTCCGGGCAATTTCGAATAGCCGTCATCTCACCATGCCAGATCGGGTTCTTTTCGACTTGCACCCACCCCTCCGCCACGACCTTTTTTGTCTTGATGTTCACAACTACTGATCCAAAGGGACATTCGGGTACCTTCTTAGCTTGTTCGATTGCAAGGCGCATAAAATGATCGTGGTCTAGCTCGGGAAATTTCCTCGCGTTAGCAGCTTCTACCTTTATATGCGAGTAGCATGAAGCGAAAGCAGCTGCTGCTGAAAAAATGGCATTGCGACGGGTAATTTTCCATTCTGTCATCGACTGAACCTCTAGGAACCGTTTTCTATTTACCCACTCGAGAATATTTCTGCTAATTCGTAGTTGAGTTGTCCGAACAGTTTTCCTTCTGATCAATTCGTCCGCACGTTTTTTATACGGATTTTATGAGGGGTCTTGCAACATTACTATGAAGCTTCAGATTGAGATTTCTCCAGGGAAATACACCTCGACTGAACCCAGGCAACTAGACGGAGTACAGCATCAGTGACACGTGAAGTTGGATCTTCTGAAGGAAGAGATACAGTCCATCACCGTTCGCATATTTCACACGGTGACGGACATCATGCCATGCATAGAGAAGCCGTAGCTGCCCTCTCCAGTCCTGGCGAATCTTACAAGTCAGCTGATGCAGGCGCATCAGATGGGGGCGGTGCAGCTCTGCATCCCTTTGCCATTTCGGACAGAAGACGCAAGTCCAGTCACCCTGCCGGCGCAGGTGCCGGTGCTGGCGCTGCCACCGAGACTGCCAGCGAATCTAGAGGCAGAGTAGAAGATCCGCGATACAACCTGCCCGACCTGAAAATATCCGGATTCATTCCAGCCAGAGACGCAACAAACAGCGTCAGTTCACTAATTGAACGCGGCGTCTTCCATGATGCAAGACCAGCCGAAACACATCAAGGGCAAACCGAAACATATCAAAGAACAGCGGCCCCAGAAAGATTTGCCGCAGATACGTCAAGAATGCGCGATGCCGGAAGCGGTGACACACGAGCCAAACAGCCTGAAATCGTAGTGCAATATGGCGACGCACAAGGTCAGAATGGAAGCGGACAACAGTCACCAGATTTCGTCATTCGCAAAGATGGAACAATTGAGGTCCACCGCGACTTCGAAGCTAATCCACACGGCAACATTGTCGTACAAATGGAACGCAGCGAAGGACAGGTCGACCCGAGACAGAATCCAGAATATGCCAGGCAAATGCAAGCTCAAGCCGACTTGCTGAAATATCTCCAGGGACGAATCCATAGTGCATATCCAGAAGCTAGAACAGACGGTGTCGCACTTCATGATGAACAGAACCTGGTTCCTGAGTCAGTACAAAAATCGATCGGTGCGCGTAAGACTGATTCCCTTGGAAAAGATTTTTCGCCAGAAACACAGCACGCTGTGGAAAATCTCGGTCGATTCAAAGGCGCAGGTCACGGCAGCATAAGTCGGCACGCAGCGGACGGATACTTCCCTCAGCGCGAAGTTCCTATTCAAAAGGGTGAAACCAACTCAGCAGCTGCTTTCAAAGACACAGTTGCCGCTCTGTTTCAAGCCGATAAGGATCATCCTTATGAGACTATACGCCGCACCAGTGACGGTGGCCACGCCGTTGGTCGATATGGTCTGACAAAGCACCACATATCCAATTGGCTCGCAGGTCTAAACCTTGGCGAGCCGCCCGATCCAGCTAAAATCGCCGAGTTGATCAAGCAAGGCAAATTGCCGGAAGGATTTACGGCCGAGTCGGTGCAGAGACTACAAAATCTGGCCAATAGACTTGGTGACGGAAACAGCAATATCACCGCAGACGAACTGAAAAGCGAACTGCCGAAAGAACTGCAAGAAAGAATCGCAACTGGTCTCAGCAAACAGTATGCGGAAGAATCTCACGGCGATTCTGGAACAGCTGCGCTGGCATGGCTCAAGGGCAAACGCGTCGGTGAGCTTACTCAAGAAGAACAGAATGACCCGTCCGGAATGCAAATCAAAGATGCCGCGCAGAAAGCCTACAGTTTGGCGACCGCACGACAAATGTCTCAAGCTGGAGACCGCATCGAATTCAAAGACGGCGGTGATGGATCGCCTCTGGGAATTCAAATCGCCAGTCGAGCGCAGCATGTTGCTGAATCTATGGGAAGCGTTGGATACTGCAAACGCGGCGTAAGACAAGCACTCGAACCATTTGGAATTCATCTGCAAGGTTCATATGCAAAAGATTCAGCCGAGCAGTTAGCGCGCAACCCACGAGTGCAGGAGATCTCGACAAGCGACCTTCGCCCGGGAGATGTACTTGTTCACCAACCAGCAGGATACGGTCGAACCATCGGCCAACGGTATGCCGGTCACATTGCCGTTTATCTCGGTAAAGGACAGGAAGCGAGCGATCACGTGCAACATCTGATCAAGGGTCAGGGTTATGGTGGCACACGAGCGTTCAGAATCGTGAGCTAGTCTCAAGCAAGCGAAAACGTAGGGTACAAGGCAAACTGGGCGCATCCGAGAAGAAAGAAACAATCAATGACACATACAGATCGACCAGAAAATTCCGAAACAAGGTCGAGTGAAAGTACCCCATCGTCCCTCTGGAAATCAGCATACGAACACAAGGAGGCAATTGGTCTTGGTGCGGCTGCCGTGGCGGCAACAGCGTTGCATCTGAAACGAAAAGGCACAGAAGTGTTAGTTGTAGAAGCGGCACCCTTTATGGGTAAAGCAATGCGCGATTCGCTAGAGTCAGCCGGTCATAAAGTAACATGGATCACGGAGATTAATACACTCAAACCGCTGGTCGGAATTACTGAAGGGAAAGAGAAATTACTACTAAACCCGCGGCGTTTCGGGACTGCTTTTATAGACCCAAACCACGTCTCACCCGACTCTGTCGACTTCGAGCACGTGGCACCATTCTTCCAGAAAGAAAGAATAAGAACAATTGGAACGAGCGCAATGTCAGCCGTTAACAAAGACATGCTGGCGAGCGGATTTGATCTGGCCGGCAACAAGACAGCAGTGTTGACGTCGATAGTCGGGCGCCGACTCGATCTACAACAAATCGGAAGAGCACCGGCAGAAGCACAATCCATTTTATCGAATTTGGAAACTAGAATAAATTCGCAAGAGCTTGCAGATGCACGTTCTCAGGCTAGAAAGCTGATCGCGAAATATGCAGTGCAATAATTTTGACTTCAGCAGAATTGAAGATTTTAATTGAATATTAAATGATCAACTGAGAACCATATGTGGTGTCAAAAAAGTTCGTCGTGCGGATAGATATACTCGAACGAACGAAACGACACACACATGCACGGTGTGAAAACCTGCATGCTCAGAGGGCAAGCGAATGAGTCGAAGATTTGATCATACACCACACATACAAATCGAAAATACAGCAAATCACTTCACTCGAAGTGGTTTTTCTGATCAATCCAGCGTTAACGAATCGAATTTTAAAAGTTCGGGATTGCAAGCATTTGATGCAGTCGATCTGAATCGCGACGGACTATTACAAAAGCGAGAACTAGAGAATGCTGTTAATTACAATGTGGTAAATGGTGTAGAAAGAAAAGCCGTTCAAGTGATGCTAGACAACTTTGATGTAGTCGATTGCCTGTCCGGCGATCTCCCGCTCGACAAAAAACACAAAGATGGAATCAGCAAATCTGATTTGGAAGGTTTCGACAAGATTCGATCTGGCGAAAGCAGTTTTTTGAGCAGTTATGCTAAGAGCAACATTAAGGAAGCGGCTTATTATACATCCTACGTTGCAGGTGTTCTGTCGCCACTAGAGGCAATCGGGCTCACAGCTTTGCAAAGGGGCGCATCACACTCGGTTTTGGCCCTGGAAGTCGCTGGATGTGTTGGCGGCGCGACGCTTCTCGGTATGGCAGGAGCAGCAGGATACAGTTATTACAAATACAAGCATGAACAGAGTCCAAAAGTCGCTTCTTTCCTGAATGAACTCAATGCAAGCAGCGAATTGCGTTCACGCTTGTAGACTAACCTGCCGTCCAGGGGTTGGTCGTCTGCACACCCAGTGATTCGAATGAAGCGCAATCCCGCGTTGCGACTACGAAGCCATGAACACTAGCGACGGCAGCGATTGTTGCAACAGCATTCGTGACGTCTGTGCCTCCAGATTTCGCAGCATTCAGCAATGAACAGTAGGAGAGCGCTGCGAGATGGTCGAAAGGCAAAATTCTCGATGAGAACAGCCGATCAATCAACAAATCAAGGGCAGAACGAATCTGATTCTTTCTTTTGCCATCGGCTATTTCGTTCACGCCCATCAACAATTCAGAAAGACTTGTTGCGGTCAAGTACAAAGTTTCGGCCGATTGTCTATCGAGCCATTCGATCAGCGCCGGATCTCGTCCAGGCGTGAGCGCTTCTGCAACAACACATGTGTCTAGAATAATCACTTGATGTTCGTTCCATCTTGTGAATCGTGTTCGTGCTTACTTGCATCGCGCAGAATACTCGAGGCATCGGTGAAATTAGGTAAGAGCGAAGTTTTTAGATCATCGAGTTTGTATCTGTCTCCAAATGCTGCAAGAACAGAACCAACTTTCATCCTGTCTTGAGGTCGCACTGCTGATTCCAAAATTGCTCGCACTTCTGCTTCGGTGCTACGCCCATTTTGAGCTGCACGGACCCTTAACGCCTGATGAGTTTCCTCAGGCAGATTTCTAACGGTTATCGTTCCCAAATTCACCTCTGAAGTAGCTCAATTTGGTAGCAATGCTATCAAATTATATCCAATGCTAGCAAGTGGATGTAGAGGTCGAATGGGTTTAGAGTGGGTACGTACCTTCCAGGAGAGATTTTTGCAGTTCAGATTACCCAAGCCAACCCGCGATGAGTAGAACACGGAAACTAATAGACCAGTCTACTACAAAGCCGAAAAAAATTACAAGAACACCACATACGGCGAAATGCCGCATATGGTGTTCTTGGTGCCCCGAACTTAGGGCATTATCGATGGAACTTGGTTCTGCCTAACTGCGGCATAAGAATCAGTGGAACTCCCAGATGGTAATAACGCCGCGCAGAACTTGAATTTCTTTCGGCGCCCAACGAATGATCGCGGATTGCGTCAACAAGACCGCGAGCCCAAACAAAACTCCGCCAGTAGAAGTGGCCAGTGAGACGATGAACGAGCACCAGAGCATTCGCCTGACCAGATCGATGAACCGATCATAATCGCTCATTTTTGGCGTCTCGTTGACATCGCAATAAAGTCGCCGGATACGCGACAAGGAATCAACCGCCCACGTGAGGAGGAACAGGGCCGGGACCACCTCACCGGAACCAAAATAAATGGTGATTGCGAAACAGACTAGCGTGATCTCCAGCTGAATATTGGCGTATGCCACTCTATCCACGTGGTGAAAGTTAGTCCAGAGAGGAGTTTTGTATTTGGACATAGAGATCTCCTGATTTTCCTTCGAGGACCTGGAGTTGTATCAACCGACCACAGGCACTTCGATCGCCTGTGGCTTCCCGCGAAAGCCTCGATCAGTTCTTTCCGAGAAATGACTGAATGATGGCGCCGACCAAAAACGCCCCGGCGAAAGTCGAGACTTGCGAAAGAACGACAAGAGCAGTGGTTCCCGCAAGAATCAGATGAAAGATCGACACCGAGAGCGCCCCCAGAACGACAACGACCGCGGCCAGAATGATCAACAGAAGACCAGCAGTGCCGGCGGAAGGTCCTTTACCGTTGAGTGACGATAGAGTCAGCCAGCCAGCAACGAGACCAAAGAGCAGCGCCAGCATCGGCGAAGAGAGAACATCAGCCATGTTAGACACCCCATGTTATTTCTGTCAGGAAAACCGCAACTTATAGCTTCGGCGACCACAGGCAATCGATACCGCCTGTGGTTCTTCTCCGATTCGATTAGAATCGATCATTCACGACTTGAAGCCGCGAACGTAGAACTCGCGCTCCAGCGACAACAGGCAGTAAGAGATCACGACGGTATCGGTGCAGAAGAGGGCGAGCTTGAAAATCAGCACCTCCCACTCCGGCACCCGTGGCACAATGACTGGTCCGCTGAAAACGAGAAGAGCCGCAATGGCAGCGAGAAGGATAAAGAAGGTGACGATACCAGCAAAAACTCTCATTTCTTATACTCCTGTCTTGGTCAGGAACCATTTCCTGACCAGCATTGACGTACTTCGATGTCCCCAGGCAGCGGTGATACCGCCCCTGGGGCATTGTTAACGAGGCTGGTCAGGCAGCCATCAGAACGTAATCTTCACGACCATTACGCGATGAAGAACGATTCCTGATCGTAACCACCCGGCCAGCTTCGCGGAAGAATTGGGCCAGGTAACTCGCCACGACAGCGCTCGGACGCACTCCCAAGATTTCGCTGCCGCAGTCGTCGTGGCTTTTCCAAACCTCGGACCCCGTCATCGTTAGCACGATCACAGAGCCTTTCCTGCGCGAGTCGAGAAGTTTCTGACTGACGTCCGCAATGATGCGATCGACCAGTTCCCGCTCGGCCGAAAGCTGGGTTTGGCGCGCAAAAGCCGCGGCTTCTGCCTGCGCCGACTCAATCTGGCGGAGGTCCTCACGCTGACTCGCAGACAGGCTCTCAAACTTACGCTTGAGCTCCCGCGCGGCTCTTTTGTGGATAGCAAACATTCGATTTCTCCCGGAAACGAGTTGATTAACTACGCGGCGACAGATGAGACTCCGGCACCCAAACGTGATGACCCGCAGCGAAGCCGAAGACATATCCTGCCTCCGGGGGCATCAGCTCGCTGGGAGGATCGAGTTCGACGAACTCTTCACCTATTTCCAAGTTGAAATTCATCCGCTCAAGAGCGGCGGCTTCATAGGGATGCATCGTGAATTTGATGATCTGGCGTTTCATGGTATTTCACTCCATTGATCGTTCGTTGGCGCGGGCGCACCATTGCGTCCACACCTGTGTTCACGGTCGTAGCGTCAATCCAGTGATTAATGCAGCATTAACGACCGTCTTCGATCACCTCGGTGCTGTATATGCTGCTCCAAGCGTGATTCTTCTGGTTAATAATAGAAACCTGCAGCGAAGAGGCCGAAGGCAACTATTAAACAGACCAGCATGAAAACTTGTTCGTTGGAGATTTCAACCTCGGGGCGACGACACGCTGGTTTGTCGAAACACGCATCGCTAAACCTCGAATCATAGAAGTCTTGACCCGAACCTTTGAGCGGAACAAAGAGCTCGGAATACAAATAAATGCCGTTGGCGACGCCGCCGGTGCAAGCTCTGTAAATGCGAATCTTCGGCTCAAATCCGAGGTCTTTGAGCCTTTCGATCAGATCGACCAGCCAGCCTCTCGGCTCGGTTTTCCACGACGGCAGGTAATAACATTCGCGGTGAAAGCCGAAGACTTCGTTATAGGAATCCTTCGGAATTTGGAAGCTGACGCTATGGTAGTGGCTCATTTGCTCCATTAACCCGGGCAGCATGAAGAGCAGATCAGCCCACCACGCAGTGTTCTCGTTAATCGAGTCGACATTCGCGCTGGCATGATGCACGTTAGACATGAAAGTAGCTCCGTTTCTACGTTGTCGGCGATAGCACCAAATATAGTGCTATCGCCGGACAGATATGACATCAGCTTGCAGAGTTACCCGCAAGCAGAGCCGAGACATAGCCCTTGGCGTCAACGAATACCGGTTCGTAGACAACATCAAGCCAACCATTTTCGACCGCTTCCTCCGCTGAGAAGATGTGGTCGAATCCGTCGCTGATCTTCTTCGCCAACTTTCGAGCAGCCTTTTTCGGCTTCGCTGCCCGAGAGCATAGAATCTGAGTGAACTCCTTCTGATTGCGTTCAATCGAATGCTGCGCTCGTTTTAGGTCAGCCGCGCTCTGCGGTCCCTTCATGTCCCACCTCACACAGTGGTACATCAGGGCCGCGCGAGGCAACCCAATTCGAACGTCTGCGCACTGGATAAACCAGAGCGCACAACTTTGAGCTTTGACGACGATGAAGACGAAGCGCACGCTGTACATCGCCCGAATCAGCAAAATGCTGTTGTAGGCTTTCCGGCAGTCATCGACACCACCTCCCTCGCTGCTGAAGATCACCGACAATTCGGAGTTCGGATGCTGCTTAGCGAACTCCTCCAGGACGACGATCTTCGACTGACAGCCGGTCATCAGGCCAGTCCACTCAAAGACGAACTTTCCATTCACGACCTGCACTTGAGGAACAGGTTCGCTCGTTTGGTCCGGAGGAACAGTTGTTCCGTTTTGATCCTGCGTCATTTGTGCTGCTTTCTTTGGTCGGATCGGCTATGCAGCCAAATCCGAAAGCTGCTGTGAGGTGACTTACGAGGTGCGCAGCCTCAGGCTGCGACCTTCTTCGGGTTACGCACAGATAGCCAATGGATGGCAATCTGCGCCGTTCTGGCTGCTCCGAACTGCGCCTTCTCCCACCTTTTGGCAGACTGGGCAGCAAGAGCAGATTCATAAGTCGCGGGCTTCTTTGCGCATTCCGCGATTTTAGCTTCTGCGATTTGATGTGCCCTGAGCATGGCGGCCAACCAATGGCTCTCGCTCAAAGCAAGCCCCATCAACACAGCCTCTTCGAGTTCCTGACGAATCACCGACTGAACGGTCCCTTCGTCATTGGCGGAGACCATCTCCCTTTCGAGGAACAGCGAAAATGCAGCCTCAAGAGTGGAGATTGCGGCGTCCATTGCCAATTTATTTGCATCCGGACCTTCCGCAGCCACAAACATCGGCCACGCTCGCTTCGATTGCAGTTCAAGGATACTGACGACATTCATCTTTACCTCCTGTATTTCAGACGACAATGAATGATTCCCTTGAATGGAATGCCGAGAGATTTCTCGACCTTCCTGAATAAGCACGATAAAGATGCTTATTCAGCAAAGTCGCCTTTGAACTGAGATGCTGGCGAGTTAACTCGCCAGCATCTTTTTCATTCGCACACCAAGATTGTCTATTACGAAAAGCTCAAGAAAGAATGAGCCTTTCGTATGCTCTTAAAATTTCAAGAGAAAAAACTTACTAGGATCAATTGTTGCAGTAGCTCTGCCCGCAGGAGAGATAGTTTTCGACCTGTTCAGTCATATAACCGGCTTCGCGAAGTGTTGGCAGAGCAGCATGAATATTGCCATCGTCCAACAGATGATCCGCCTGTTTGATTGTTACTTGAACAAAGTGCACCATTTTGTGAGCCTCAATGTTCTCTGGATACTTGCTTGTTTTGTCGAGTGCCTGAACGTAACGACTGAAGACCAGCTGCCGATAGCTCCAGACGATATCGTTGTTATCGGCTTCCAACTTGGTCTGATTGGACGCAAGATCGACAATGGCGATGATGCAACCAAGAACGGCGGCAACAAGCACCGCGAGCGTAACAGCAAGAGCGTTCTGAGACTGTGTCATTTTTGCAGTCCTCGGTTGTGCGATGACGGCTAGCCATCGACTTTGGTTGAAGATGTGTTGAGCGCAACAGGTAACTTGATGACGAGATTTGAACACATAGATGGAACATTCAAAAGCAGCAGGAGAACACAAAGATGCTCTCCTGCTGCTATAGGCGTTAGCACACGAAGGAAGCCAATCGCTAATCTCGATCGTAAAATGCAAAGGCGCCACCAAGTAAGTAGCCACCAATGATAAGACTGATGAACGAGACCGGTTCCGCTAGATCCGGCCAGAACTTTTGAAATATCAGATTCTCCACGACCCCAAGCACCAGCACGACAACGGCCGTGATTCCCAGCCTCAATCCCCCAGACAGTCCAATGTGACTCGTCTTGTCGATGAAGTCCTGGTTCATTCCCATGCAGGCGTAGTCGAACGCTCCCACGACAAAACCAATTCCAAACAGGGCGCAGGTGGCAAAGTCGAACTCCATGGCTTTACTCCGAGTTTTATCAGGGAACTAGTTGCTGACTTTCAATTCAGAAAAGCGCAGCTAGGTCCCTCGAGAAGAATTCAGTCAGAGCAGACTGAGTTTGTCGACCATCAGTCGCCAAAATTCACGCCCGCGGAGATCTTGTCCACCACCTGCTGCTGCAGGTCGAGGATGGGTCCGAACGCGAACGCCGTGAGCGCACTCAGGCACACCGCAGGGACGACCAAACCGAGGCGCGACAGTTCGTCAGACTGATCGAGCCAGGTCTGGCGCGCCGCTTGAGTCAGCGCAAAAGTGACGATGAGAGCGTGCATAACCTTCTCCACACTTGTGTGATGGTTCCAGGATGGAACCCGGTTTCAGCTTCAGAGCAGCAGCAAGAATGCTTCTGCCCCGCAAGTTTATGTGGTGGCAACTAAGTCGCCACCACCTTACTCCACAACGACGCTACCCGACCACCGGAGATTTTTCGGAATTACGCCGAACTGGTTGTGTTTTGTTTAGACGTTGACGAAAACGCCCCAGTTGAGAGGACGCCCCTGGAAGCCGCCGCACGGCACGAACTCGAACTCATAACCATTGCCGCGCAGCCAATCGAGAACCCAGTGCGCATGCTCCGGCATTTTTTCTTCGAGCGGCGCCTGACCGAGGATCCTCTGCTTGAGCGTCCGGGGGCAGAGTTTCCATTCGACAACGAGAGCGTTCACTTGGGTCTCCCTGTTGCCGCTTTCGAAGCGCGGGGAATTGGCGCTTCTTGCATGTGCGGCAGCCAACAACGCCTTGAAGTGGGAGACGGCGGCCGACAAAAACTGGTCTTTCGGCGCCTGCACTTCAACGCGCGTCCGGTCTCCGAGATGCACGATGCGATACTTCAAGTCCGGCTGTTCGTTCAGCCACTCGATGGCCAGCCGATACTGCAGGGGCATTTCTTCGAAGAGCGGCACGGCGCGCAAAAGTCGATCGGCCCACGAGAGAGTCTCGCACGCCGACCAGTGGCAAACCAGCACGGTTTCCCACGGTTTGATCAGACGCACGCACCACTCACGGGTGTTTTCCACCTTCTCCGCCAGGTTGGCGAGGTAAGCGGCGCGGTCGAAGGTCAGATCCGCGTTCTCGGAAGAGATGTAGATCATCACGATTCTCCAAAGTTCCTGTTACGAGAAAAAGCAAGTGGCAATTGCTCGCCACTCACATTGTCTAGAACATGCCGAACGAACTACTGGGCAGATGCCGATCGTACATTCCGAACAGTTCTCACCTGGCTTCGAGTTGAGCATTCAGCCACTCTTGCCCAACTTTGCAATCACTGCGATAGTCACAGCCCTCACAGTGAGAGCCTGGCTTCACAAGGAAATGCTTGCGTTCCCACGATGCATCGATGTCTCTGATATAACCTTCGATGCCCGCAAGACGCTCCTTTTGCACAGGATTCAGTTCCGGCTTGATTGTGTCCAGCACCCATTCCGGGCGACTCAGCTGGCTGCCGTCCGGAGCGCGTAGGTAGACCAGCCTGGTCTTCACGTTTCCGTTGAAGGTCAGACCCCAGAACTTTTCCCAGGCCCTGGAGCGTCGAACCACCAGCCCCATCATGAACGGCACCAGATGGGCGAACCGATGACGATGACGACCGGTTTTGGTGTCGTCTACCCCGACGAACGTGCTGCGCCCGTCATTCACGACCCTCAGCTGGTCCGGTTTAACCACCCAGAATGTCCTGGTCCGTTCGTCAAAGTGAAAGAACGCCTTCGGCTCCTTGATAATGGGGTGAGTGATTTGAGGAGCTTCTCGCCTCGCAGCGCGAGTCGCCACCTTGACCATCGATCTGGCCGTTATCACGGCCTTCTCAATCTCCTCTTTGGGAATACGCGGCGCAACTACTTTAGCAGACGCCTCCGAGACCGCCATCGAAACGGCAGTCGCTACGCTCTCACGTTTCAGCGGAGCTGTGGCTATCTGCTTGTGCACCACGGCTCCAACCACCCGGGTCACTGGAGCAGCGGTCAAAGGCAAATCGCCTTCTGCGTGGCGTAGATACTCGGCAGGACAGTCGATATACTCAAGCAGCTGATACGGAGCAATGCTCCTGTTCCAGGGAGCGGTGATAGAGGCTATGTAGTTTCCGCCTCCTTTCACCACAATTTCCCTGTGCCGACGCCTTGCCTGACCTCGGTCCTGGCGCGACGGCTTGCGAGTGGGGTCGATATGATCCACGTGAACTCTCCATGTTTGGAGGTTGAAGATAAAGCCGCTTATGCGTTGCGGTACCACCATCCGCTCAGGAACGTGAAGAGCGCTGCCAGCGGCATGATGAGCAGCGACGGTAGTCCCATCACAGCACTCAGCGACGCGCCGATCAACGCACAAATCGCACCCACACAAGCGCCAGCGAAGAAGCCAAAGCACAAATCCGCGCAGATCCACTGCGCGAAAGTGAAAGCTCCGACCGCTTCGATCGCCATGGCAGTGACAGTCAAGCCGGAATGATTGGACTTGAGCCCCACGACTTCCGTGATAAGAAGTATGAGTCCAAGCCCGATTATACAAGCCGACTGCAGCCAATTTTCCTGACGTGTCTTCATGACGTCATTCCTTTCGTTTCTCTGCAAAATGGCTAGGCGCCATTGCGTTTCTACTGCTGATTACCTCACACGCATTTCGTACTCCGGCGGTCCCCAGGAACGCATCTCCTTGGAGACCTTAACCACCCGACCGGCCGACTGGAAGAATTTCTCCACGTAGCTGGCAGCGATTGCCTCCACGGCAACGTGGATAAAGTCATCACTGTCAGTCCGGACTTCGGATGGTGCCAAGATCATCGCGAACACATATCCGTCATCAAGCCTCGTCTTAAGCCTGTGACTGGTCTCCTCGATGATGCGTTCAACTCGCGGCATCGCCGCCGAAAGCTGAGCGTCGCGCGCAGCTTTCACCGCCGCGGCTTGAGCCTGCTCCATTTTTCTACGATCCTCGCGTTCAGCATCGAAGTTCTTCGCGAGGTTCTGTTGCTCGAGTATCTGCGCAAGCGCACGCGCAGCCGATTCATGATTGCTGCTAAGCATTTCCATGTTCTCCAGTTAACTGCATGACGATTGGTTTATAGTCAGACGTTACCGACCAACTGGCTGAGCTCAGCCAGCACACAATCCGGATTGTGAGTCATCGCCGGATCATCGATGGCACGGCGCTCGTACGCGCTGCCGCGCACATTCATGCGCGACTTGCAGCACGGGCACTCGTAGTAATCGGGCTCGCCGAATCCAGTCAGATGCGGTTCCAAACCCAATGCATGCGAAGCAAACGCCGTGCGCAAGCGATCGACGAGTTGTCGAGTTTTCGGCTCGACAACCATGATTACAGCCACGTCAACACCAGCAGCCTCGGCGACTTTCTTCGGATCTTCGAACATTTTGATTCCTTAGTGTTCTGACCTGTGACACCTGTGACAATTCGATCGATTCAACGCTGCCGGCAAGACGGCACGGTAACGCGAACCCTCTTGCCGCCGCGCGGACGCGAACCCTGCCGATCGACGTTGAGGTCGAACAGCAGAGTGTCAAACGTCAGACAGACAACCCAGACAGAGAGCGCCAGAATCAGCGACGACTCGAACATGGGCAACCATCCGTCGAATTCCAGCACAGCGGATTTGCGCCCGATATGCTGCACCTGAGCCAGAGCCAGTGCGCTGATGAAGAACGGTGCCAAAACGCTCTTCGCCTCCATTTTGAAGTCGAAGAAAAATTTGCCGTTGCTGATCTGACTCACCACCCAGAGCACAAGCGCGACCTCAACGAGATCGCCGAGGGTGGCAATGAACAGCATAAAGCCGAATCTTGCCGCAGAGAGGATGTCCCCGGAAAAGACAACACCGGGGACCATGGGCAGCACGAAGTAGCTGACCAGAGTCAACGTTGCGATTCTTCGCAGAGAACTATTAATGAGTTCCGACATTTTAGTCTCCTGATTTAGAGTGTTTTGGAAGATTCCATCGAGCCGCAAGAAGCATCACCTCACCTCTCGATGAGGTCTTTGAAATGCTCCAGCAGGTTCTCCGACCTTCCTGAATACGCACAAGACATGCGCATTCAGCAAAGTTGGCGAAAGCCAGACTCGAATCGGAACCAGAGTCAGATGAGAGTGAAGTCGGCTGTGAAGCCGACTTCTTTGTTGGGTCAGGTCAGTGCGGCTCACCATGCAGCAGACATGGTCACACCGGTGGTGAAACTAATCCCATCGTCTGAGTAGACGACGGTTTCGAAACACACATTTCCGGCTCGGTCCGTTCCCTCCATCTGGAGATCAATCGGGCCAAGCTCTCCGAGTTCTCGCTTCAGGAAGCCAAACAGAGGCTCTGAAATCGAGCTTCGCTCGGCGTAAGCGCAAACTTTCTCGAATTTCAGCGAAGAGCCGCACGCGGCGTTATCGCTGTCATCCGTGTGAACCCAGATGCCATCAATGATGACACTGAGTTTGCCACGCGGCGACCTGACAGGGCTGCGGGCAATCACGATCTGAATCGATTTTCCTCTCGCCCCGGTGAACCGAGCGAAGACCTCGGAACAACCAAGAATCGACTCGTCGATCAGATGTCTGGCCGCTGCTTCGAGCCACAACGACGCTTTTGTTCTTTCCGTCATGACTGTTCACCTCCTCTCGAAAGTGCCCGCCCTGGAATTGAGGCGAAGCGAGGTCTGACAGCCAGCTGATGCCGGCTGTCAGTTTCTTTGTAGTCGCGCTGTTAACTGAACATATCAGTTTTACGCCAGACGAGCGGCGAGCGCAGCCTGCAGCTTGTCACCAATGGCGGTGCCAGGCGCGGTCAAGTGCGGTTGGGTATTACCGCCCTTTCTCTTGTCCTTGCCGCCATTCTTTCCGGTTTTGCCCTGACCGGGCTTGCCTCCTTTACCCTTGCCGCGACGGTCCTGCTCATTGCCGGCCTTCGAATGCACCGTATACCCGGGCGCATTGGTCTTCTCACCGAAGGTCCAAACGCGAGGGGGCCGGTTCTTCGATTGCTTCGGATGAGCGGGACCACGCATGGAAAGATCGACCTTCGGCATGCTCGCTCCTGTCTTCTCGTCCACTCGCCGGAACTTGTGCGCAACCCGCACATGCACCTGGTCGCCGATCTTGAAAACACGGCGCTGGCGCGTTCCTTTCACGAACGGCACCTGGTTGCACCGCAGAACACCGGCAAGCTCGGTCCCGACCTTGACGAAATACAGAAACCGAGGCTCCTGACCATCTTTTCCGGGATGGGTGAGAATGTTCACGACAGTGCCGTCGACATCCTGCCCTTCAGAGAGCCACTCGTAATCTCGCTCGATCGCCGCCAGAGTCTCCTTTCGAGTTGTGGCGGTCTTGGTGATGTTCCCCTCGTAAGCCTTGAGGAGTTCATCCAGCGGAACACTAATCCGCATCGAGACGAAGCAGGTGTTCTTCTGTCGACTGGTCGAAACTACCTTAACCCACTCGACAGTTCCTTTCGCAGGCACCGAGCCGATATCGAAACTGCTGGGCAGCTCGCTTTGCGGCAGGAAGCAACGCACCCCATTGTAAAAGCCCAGCAGACCAGGCTGACCGACGACCCGTTTGAAGGTCACTTGAAAGCGCCGCTCCGCAGCAGCGAAGCCGCGCAGTTCCTCCCATGCCTTCGAACGAGGTCCCTTCTTGTCACCGAGCGACTTCTTCGTTTCGGTGACAGGCGTGACCGTGCCCTCGTCGGCTGGCGCAGCCTGAGCCATCACCTCCTCGAGCGCACCGCAGGAGTGCTCGGTCTCGGTGAAGAGCAGAGGACTGCGAACCGGGGGTCCGTCCTCAGGAACAGGATCGACCACGTTGGTGCAACCGAGGAAACACGTCTTCGCATCCTCAATCGCCGCCGCCAAACCAGGACTCATCTCATCCGCCGGACCGTCCACCAGATACTGGGCCGCAACGGGATCGAGCCCACCAGCCAGAGGGTTGGTGACCCCGAGCACGAACGTATGCGACTCCGAAGCGCTGACGTGCGCGCCAACGAACCTGGAGAGCTCTTCGCCCTGCCCCTCGGCGTCAACCGCATCCGAGGGAATCTCCACGCCGAACATCATGTGAGTGAAATCGTTGACCGGCATCTGACCGAGGTCGAGTCCATGACCAGGGTAGGTGATAAGAGCGACCGTACCAGGGTCTCGGTGGTTGATTTGCATGTTCCGCTCCCGTTCCTGAAGTTCGCGGTACTTCTGCCCAGCCGTCTCTTTCTTGCTCAGGGCGAGCTGCAGCGCGTCCTTCTCCTGGGACACGATGTCCACAGTGAGCGTGTCGCCCTTCTTGGGGTTAACGTCACCGAATGCGGCGGTTGGCAGAAAGCCCCGACGACCGTCCGCGAGTTTGACAACGACGCCCGCCTTCTTCTTCGAAGAGACAGTGCCGGTGATGTTGTTGAGATTGATCATGTTCATCGTCCTTGATTGAGCGCATCAGCGCTTGCCTGTTGCGATACCGGTGCTGGTGGCACCGTATTTACTTTTTCGCCAGGGTCGTGACCCGGGCGATCTGGCAAACGACAAAGCATGCTTCGTCGCATATCTGACCTCTCACTTGACCGGACGGATTTCTCCGTCTGTGTGAAGAGCCTCGAATCGGTTTCACCGCCGCCGCACACCCTGGAAACGTTCGGACGGAAAAGAGCCAACCGCCGGGAGCGTGGGAGTGTTGTTAACGAGACTGCGGACCCTGAGGTTGTTGAAGAACTTCCGCACAGCCGGGCTCGGGCCGCGAGGAATACGCCGAAGCGCGCTGAACATCAGGTCGTACTCGTCGAAGAGAACGAGAGGGTTCTGCATTCGTTCGGAGAGCTGTCGCGCAGCTGACCGACACTGCGCAAACCTGGCTGAGAAGGCGTTACACCCGAAACGCGAATCCCACTGAAGACCGCCCACAGTGATTTCCGGAGCGACAGTTTTCTGCTTGGTCATCGTCATGTTCCTTGATTGAGCGCATCAGCGCTTGCATGTTGCGATACCGGTGCTGGTGGCACCGTAATCACCTGTTTCGCCCGGGTCGTAACCCGGACGATCTGGCAGCAGGCGAACAGTTATTCGCCTTCCGGCGCCGAAACAGCCCACGTCAGATCGACCTTGGGTTTCGACTTGCCGGTTTTCTGGTCGACCTTCGCGTACTTGCGGTGCACGCGCACGTCGAACTTTTCGCCCTTCGCGAGCGTGCGACGAGTCTTGCTGCCGTCCACGAAGGGAAGATCTTGCTCGCGAATGGCGCCGACGAGATGCTCTCCGATCTTGACGAAGTAGAGCAGATTCGCCTTGCCACGCTTCGGTTTCAGCTTGATCGAATGAAGCACGGTGCCGCTGACGGTGGCGCCCTCCTTGAGCCGGCCGAATTCCGCCAGCGCCGCCTTCTCGGACGCAGCCTGCTTGTCCAGACCGCGTTTACGCTTGACAGCGAGAGCCTGCCGCTCAGCAGCTTCCTGCTGGAGCTGCTCGATGGTCGCCGACAGGCGCGTGGTGACAAGCGCACTGCGCAGCTTGCGACTGGTCTTCACGACCTTGACCGAGAGCTCGTAGACCTCCTGGTCGGCGGTGCCGGCGATCTCGCTTTTGGCCAGATAGCACGGAATGCCCCGGAATCGCGCCATCAGCCAACCGGCGCTTTCGGCCGGTTTGAACTTGAGACTGACGGACTGCTCGGCTTCGAGCAGAACGCGCAGGGCTTGCCAGGCAACGCTACGCTTCGAGGGCTTCGTTTGCACGGGAGTGGTGGCATCGATAGTCATGCTTGCTTTCCCTTTCTCTAACTGAGCACAATGCTCTCCATGTTTTGGCACCGATGCTGGTGGCATCGGACCAAGCCGGCTTGTGGATGGTCAACTCCTCAACATGGGCTGATGCAGACCACCAGCCCATGCTGTTATTTAGCAACCTAACCGATCAGGTTCATAACGATGTGCTTGATGTCGTTGCAGAAACCGTAGAGCATAAAGCACACCATCAACCCAGCGCCAATCTTCTGAGCAAGAATGCGCTTGGGCGCCGCGAGGGGTTTACCTCGCACCGCTTCGAGCAGGTAGAAGATCAGGTGTCCGCCATCCAGGACAGGCACAGGCGCAAGATTGATCAGACCCAGTCCCATCGAGATCACGAACAAGCTCCAGCCGTAATTGAACATTCCGGATTCGTAGGCAGCGGCACCTTGCTGAGCCATGTATATGATTCCACGCACCTCAATGTCGCTCGCCTTCAGAGAGTCAGGCTTTTTCACCAGGTGAAAAGCCATACCCAGCCCCTCAAACGTTTTGAAAAACGTCTCCTCAGTTTTCTCCCAGGCCAGGCTAAGCGTTTCGCCCAGAGGTCTCCGGTAAAAGACGCGCTCAATAATCGGGCTCGTCCGCATGCCGATGTGACCGTCACTGTCAGGGATAACCAACGCAGGCACAGAGATACCGCCACGATCAAGCATGATAGTGACAGGCGCACCCTTGTAGCGCTCCATGACCGACCTCAAAGCCAGTGGATCAGTGACACTTGTGCCGCCCACCGAGACGATTCGGTCGTTGATCATGATGCCCGAATTGCGAGCGATGGAAGGAACGTCAGAGAGTTCATCGACCACCGAACGTAATTCCTTGAGCGGCTGACCATAGTAGGCGTACAGTCCGAACAGCAAGATGAACGCCGAGATGACATTGGCAGCGGGACCCGCCAGAGCAACAAGAGCTCGCTGCCAGAGCGGGAAGACTTTCAAGCCCTCGAACTCACCGAACGTGATGCTCTCGTCGGCCAGCTCCGGTATGGAGACGAAGCCTCCAAACGGGAACCAACCGATGCGCCATTGCGTTTCCTTCCAAGTGCCGAGCACAAAAGAGTATTTGAGTGAACCGAAGCCGACGCTGAAGACGGGGGTCTGCATGCCGCAGCGCCGAGCCACTGACCAATGAGCGAGCTCATGGAAGGTGATCACCATCATGCAGCCAAACCAGATCGCTGCATATGCCGGCACACCGCCGCCCATGGAGACAACCGCCCGTTCCACCGATTCGATACCACCCATCCAGGCAAACGCCATGGCTGATGGTAAATGTCTGAGCAAACGAAGTTTCATTGCTGAAGCTCCTCTGTTGGGAAACGGTTTTACAACCGCCTCGCGTTTACATGCGATCTGAAATTATTCGATGTCGCAGGATGACTCGCCGCATTTGAGCTGATTTTCCATCTTCTCGATGAGAGGGAAAGTGCTCCGATAGAAGGAGAGTGCCGTGGCAGCCTCGCCCTCGGTGACAAGCTGATCGCCCAGATCAATTTGCCTCTGGGCTTCAGCAACCAGCGCCCTGGCTTCGACATTTTCAGGATGTTTGTTGGCATTCGCCAACGCCAGGCGATGACGGTGCAAAGCTTCCTGCCGATAGGTAAGAACCAATTCCTGCACAACAGGCTCGAGTCTAAAGACTTTGCCGGCGGTTCCAAGGGTGACAAACAAAGTGCAGGCGCTCCCGATCATGTTCAGCACAATCATCACGAGAAGCCAGGTGTGAGTATTTGAATGTCTCATTTTGAGTCTCCGTTTTTGATGTCAATTAGACATCGGTGATTGCGAGAAAACAAAACTGCTGCAAGCGGCAACTCCGCTAAGCGATTCGCCGCCTCAGATGCTATTCGTGCAGTATCACTGCCCGAGCAAGTAGCTTCCGATTCCATAGACCGCAATCAGACCAGCTTTTGCTTCCAGCTGGCTGAGAACTCTAGGAATCTTTTCTGCCTTGGTTGACTGATTGCTGTACCTGACACTGCTTCCGACGATGGCAGCAATGTCGAACTTGCGCCAGGATTCGCCGTCATAGACGACTCCTGTGAAAAATCCAGAGTAACCGCGCAAACGACATTTCCTGGTTTTGCCGGCGCGATTAGCCCGACCCTGTTCATCGAGGTGGCAATCGATTTTGATGTCACCTCTTTGAAGTTGGTCAGGCAATTTATACCGAGGATAGTACGGGGCGAGATACGCAGCCACATACACCTTGCCCGTGAGGGCAATCGGGTCTGTGTCCTTTTTCATAAGTTTCTCGCTAAGTTGCGAACAGTCACAGCACGTGACCATTTCATTTGTTAGAGCGTGGTGCGAAGCTGTTACTTGACGCGCCGCACCATGAATTCAGCAGAACACTGCCCGGGCAATCTGTCACCACATGTGACACTAAAGCCACGCTTGCGCATGATCTGAAGTGCCCGTGTTATCACTGATTGATCGGGCGCGACAAGAAGCTGAACCGCGATCAAACTATTGTTCTGAGCTGAGCCGCGGTCTTTCAACTCTACGACTCGACGTTCGAGTTGTTCGGCAAAGGCTTGAGCCTGAGCCTCAAATTCGCTGATATAGGCGTCGTTCACATATACATTCCAGTTGGCTGGAAGATATGGATTCCGCCTTCTCTCTATGCTCATTTGCGAACTCCTGACTTAATTTGGAGTAAACGCGGCCCTCCCGAATACGCACCATATCCGCACCGTGTGCGCATTCAGAAAAGTCGCGGCTTCAACGGCGGAACCAAAATCCCGCCGCTGATTGCTTGGGACTCTTGCCCGAACCGATATCAGTAGTCCGCGCAAAATGCCTCTAGACGCGGCAGCCGACCAGCCACAGTGAAAGGCATATCAACTTCGACGGCGCTGGAGACGACCACGAAAACCTTGTTCTCGTCATTGCAATCGAGCTTGCGTAGCTCGTCAAGCATTTTGTTTCCGAGTTCGTAGTAGTCGCTCTCCGACAAGCCAGTCGCTGTCCGCGAGCCGATCTCCTCGAAGTTCTGAATATACAGCAGCACCGGCGTTTGCAATCGCCGGCTCACCCGAATGGCGTTCTCGAATGCCGTTTTGACTGGGTTCAGCCGAGGTGAGCCGCGAAAGGTGGTGGAAAACACCAGAGCGCTTTCTTCGATGATGACCATGCCGGTCTGTGATGCGATCGACTGAACAAGGCTCACACGATCGGCTCCATTCAGGACGACGCCATTGATTCTGTGACCGCGATTGTCAACCACGGCACAGCCGAGCCGGCGCAATACATTGAGCTGAACGACCAGCTGCTGCAAACCGACGTTTTCGGCAGCGGTGGCGCCTGTAGTGACATTTTCCTTTGTCATACTTCTCTCCAATGGTCCATGATGAATTCATGAAGTTGCTTTGAATGCCCGAAAGGCAGACTCGTTAAGTCCGCCTTTCGACTTCTTGATGCGTCCTGCGTCAGACCTTCTTCTTCAGCAGAACACTGCGGACATGAGCGTTCAGATCCTCCACCTGAAAGCCCAGATCGCCCAGGCGCTTACGCGCCCTGCTAGCGTCGACCAGAGTCACCTTGTACATCGAAGCCGCGCTGTGACGAGGCTTCGACCCGCGGCCGCCACGGCGATTGCGCTTCTTCTTGCCGTCCCAAGCCATGTCCTGATCGGTGGCTTCGAGAAGAGCTTCCGCCATGTCGCGATGCGACCAGTCGTTTCGCTTATCCCGAAAGAAGTCGGAATATTCCACACACTCGGCACTGCGCTTGCCTTTGACGATGCGCCGGCTGCCGTCAGCATTCTTATCCGAAACCATAACGCCGTCGACCCAACGCTTGCTCCACCTATCGACGTAGGCGCGACGATTGCCGCCACGCTGTTCCTTGTTCTTCTTGAAACGCTCCTTGCGCCCGGGCAGGCGCACGAAACGCTCGGTCGAAAAACGCAGACGATCGTAGATGGGGCTCGGCACCAAGAGCGAGCTGGGGTCGCAATAGGGCACATAATCCCACCAGCTGTTGATTCCGAAGTCAGGATCGAACTCGCGCCGCGGGTCCACGAGCATCGCGGCCCGCAACCCGAGCGCCTCAAGCAGGACATCCGCGAGCGAGATTCCAGCTTCCGAGGAACCATACGCCGACGCCGACTCGGTCTCGGAGACCGAAGCCAGTTCCGAGTTGTAGCAGCGCGGATGATCGTCGTAGCACGGATCGAAATCGAAGTCGTCGTCTTCGAAGTCGGTGTCGTCATCGAAGCACGACTCGTGATCACGGGAGTCGTCATCGCTGTCATGCAGATCGTCATAGCGCTCCAACGCATATCGCCAACCATCCCCCCACCGGCGGTCGCCGCAGTAGTGAGTGAATCCGCTGCCGTAGCGCCAGTGATCCCAGCGCTCCTCGACGTAGGGGTCCCAGAGTTCAGAATCGCGGTCGTCATAATCGTCCGCATATTCGGGCTCAGGATTGTGCAAATTGGCAAGAGCTTCAGCGATCTCGGCGTCCAGCTCCTGTTCCTGAATACGCTCCCTCAGCTTGTTTCTGGTGAACTTGGACCTCGGCAAGGTCTTCGTCTTCTTCCCAATGCCCAGAACGGTGGCAGGCACGGTGGCAGACTGAGAGACAATGCTGATGATGAGGTTTTTCATATTCTGCTCCAGATTTCAGGATGCACCAGAGGAGTTCAGTCTCTGGTAATTGACACCACCTTTAGGCGCGAGGTGTTGCGGTTAAGCGCTTGCACGATGCGCCGGTCAGAGACCCATGCCTGTCTGACCTGTTCGGAATTTCACCGGTCCTGCCGCAGGATGGTGCGGCAGGATTACTCGACATAGCCGAAGCTGTTGCGTCAGTTCCAGCTCACCGGAACTACTTGCGACAAATCGGCGACTGTCCACACGCCTGAGAGCCAGAATCGACAGCGGACGCCGGAATGAAGGGCAGAGCCTTGGGGCTCGGACCAGGCAGGCGCAACGCTTCTTTCTGCGGACCAGTCAGGCGCAGCGACATTCCGTGCGGGCGGGGAGGCAGGTCGCCGCCCGCGTTGGACTCGAACGGCCGAGCCCAAGGCTCGAAATCTGCCAGCTCCGAACAGGGTTCGCTGCCACAGAAAAAGAGTCCGATGGCAGCGCCGACCAGAACGAAGCCTCCGATCAACCCCATTATGAACACCTGCATCGGGTCGGGCGAGAGCATGATCAGAGCTATTGCCAGGTTCGACAGCACCGCCGTGATGATCCAGTTGCCCGCATTGGACCGTTTGGAAGAATTCGGACCATCGAGAGAAACCCAAAGCGCCGCGACCAGGTTGAAGCCGATCACGAAACCGAGAATCACCGCGCCGATAGAGACGGAACCGAGGTTGTGGGCGAGAAACAATTGAAGGCTGTTCATAGCATTTTCCTTGGCGAGTTTTGCATCTGAGGTGAAGGTGATGAAAGAGAGCTCGACCCTCTTTCATCTTCTTGGTTGAGCTTCTCTAGTAATAGATAGCTCCACGCTCAACATAAAGCGTGTTGCCTATGCCGCCGTAGACGATGGAACCAGCGCGGCAGACGACGCTAAGTGAGCGTCCCGGGGAGCCTGACCCGAGGGTAACGAGGTGTGCGTCTTGCAAGTGCACGTTAGCCCGTGCTTTCACAAGCGCGGTGACACCGCAACCAAGGCGGAGCGTTGTGCGATCGCCGCCTTCAACGTAGGCTCCATACTCCGCCACATTGACGACAGCTGTACCAGCAGCCAAGACTTCCGATCCCTCGTACGCATACACGATCGAACCGTCATAAGCATAGACCCTGGAACCTTTGTAGGCATAGACGATAGATCCGCTTCTGGCATAGACCACCGACCCGCTGTAAGCCCAAACCACATAGTCGATTCCGACATCCAGTTTGGTTCCCTGACGAGCATGCAGATAATTTTTCGATTGAACTTCGTTCATGTCGAATCCGTTTCTTGGGGTGTAGGGTCGTTTCGAAGAGCCGACCCGAGCTGTTTCTTGTCACACTGAATTCGGATTTACGGCATTTATGATCTCCCTCTACGTCTGGCGTGGATAGTCGCCGACCATCCTGAATGCGCACACTTATGCGCATTCAGCAAAGCCGGGAAACCGGTCATGCAAGCCTGAGCTTGCATGACCAGATTTTGTTCAGATTGTCAAAGCTAGGCGCGCGGAATGATTGTGCCACCACGATTGGTGATGATCGAATCATTGGCTGCAAAGACCGTTGCGCCTTTCTCAGCCGTAACATGCGAACCAGCCTCAGCGAAGACTTTCGATTTGTCACCGGCAGTAACCGTCGACCCAAACTTCGCAAACACTACTGAACCGCTCTCCGCCCAAACCTTGGAACCGGCGTAGGCAATTACGTGAGCTCCGGCTTCGGCATGAACCTGAGAGCCAGCCTCGGCGAAAACCTGAGAACCACGGTGGGCAACAACGACCGACCCGTGTTTCGCATGAACCGTCGAATTGGCTTCGGCGACCCACTCTTGATTCGACAAAGCATCGACTGGCAGACCGGCTTTGGCGATATGCGGTTGCGACCGACGCGGACGAGATGTGCTTCTCGACATTTGCATCTTCCTTATCAGAGTGACTAACACCTTCTAGTGTCAGTCGTTTACAGAGCGGAAAGTCACTCGACTTTCCTGAATGTACACCAGGTTTTGATGCACATTAAGCAAAATCGCACTTATGACTGGGGCCGGCGATTGCCGACCCCAAAAATTGTGTGTTCACAGAAGCGGAATCTTGGCGCCGCCGATGGTGAAGACGAATACGACGTCGAACACCGCAAGCACAGCGAACCAGATCGAAGCCTGCCTCGCCTTGCGCATCCAGCCTTTGACCCGCGCGATGCGCGGATGCTTGAAGTCCCATTGCGCCTCCTCGTAAATGGCTCGCGCACGAGGGGTGGTTAAGAAGAACCCCGGATCGAGGTCGGCGAAGCGAATTGCTTTCTTGTCCTTCAAGCTCATGATCGTCTCCTGATTTAACGTTGGTTGAAAAATGATGTCGGGGCCGATGCACCGGTCCCGACATCGTGTTGAAGACTGGCAGTCGAACTACTTGCTTCGATCTTCTCGCATCATGCTGCTTTTGCCCTTCCTGTTCTTACGAGGCGAGAGCTGATCGAAGTCGTGTCCGGCGCCAACCAGCGCCATCAGCTGCTTCGTATTCTGACGAGCTTGCCGATGTTGATCGCGCTTCGCGCCGCCGTGAGCGCCGCGAGCCTGTTTGACGTTGGGGCCCTTACCGGCGACAGATGCCAACCGGGCCATATCTTGCACATGAGCACCACTGATAGTAGTGGGCGCTTTAGCTTTCTTCGACATTTGATGCTCCAATTTTCCATACACCGGTTACGATTTCGAACGCGCCAGAAACCAGCGCATAATCCGAATGACCACGACAGAGAACATAATCGCAACGCCCATGTAGACATAGTCGTGCGTGAACGCCGGCATGGCGAAACCCATCACCACAACCAGAGCGATGTACCCGAACGAGCAATCAGCCATCTCGTAAAGGGCGATTACGACGATAACCAAGCCAATCGCCATCTGCCACAATTCGGGCATGGCGGCGCAAGCATGCAAACTAGTCATATCATCCTCTTTTGTTGCGAAGAACGAACACATCACAGCGATGGGTCCGCGAAAGTCAAACGACTTTCTTGAATGCGCACCACCAGGATGATGCACATTCAGCAAAGTCGATGTGGGAGAAGCGAACTTTCGCTCCCTTCTCCCAGATCTCAATCAATCAAGCAGGGCACTGCACAAATGTTTGCCTGCTGCCCAGCAAGACACGCACCAGCAGAAGCGAATTGAAAGCGATAAAACCAACAGAGGGCATCGCCATTGCCATTCCGCCCGACTGGAACGCCATAACCGCCAGCACCGAGTGATAGACACAGCCGAAGCCGGCAGCCCATTTGCTGAAGAACAGAAACATGAGCGCCTTTACTGCCACGTTCGATTCGTAAGTCGTGATGAGGTCTCGCATCATATGCTCCTCATAAATTCCACGAAGAAGCTTTCGCTTTTCGCAGGAGTCGAAAAACTCCCCAGCCTAGACTTATTTGATTGAGCCTTTTTGACTCGATCAAATAAGCCTACGCGCGACTTCCATAAGTCACGCTGGTCCCTCCTGGACCAACCAGCACCTCCTTTCGACAGAGAGGCCCCACCGCCAGGGTCATATGACAGGGCGGATCGGGGAAATGGTTAGGAACTCCGGGACTGATTGCGCAGTCCCGGAGAAGTTGATCAGGTTAGTTGCATTGACGCGTCCGCCTCAGCAAGCGCAATTCGATGGAACGGCGCTTGCGAGTTTTCGAGCGAGTCGGATCGAAACGACGATTCTTATCCGCCCGATCTGCTTTGTTTTTCGGAACTGAATTGCTCATAGCATTTCTCCTTAACTGCAGCATTCGCTGCTGAATAAGCGCACATACGCTCATTCAGCAATGAAAGCGATAACTGGGAGATACGGGGCTGGCCAAGCCAGCCCCGTATCATGATTTACGCGCGCGCGCGGTGGACGCGGCGACTGGAGGCGCTGCGCCTCGTGGTGCGGATGTAAAGCTGCCTGTACCTCTCGGTCGACAACATTTCCATCGCACCTCCCTGCAGGCACGCGACCTCAAGCAGTCCCAGCCGAGCTTCGTGGTCCATACCGGCCAGCGAAACAGGGCTGACAACGATGTGCCGCCTGTCGCCATTCGGATTCGGCACTGCCGGACTCAGGATGCCGTACTTTTCGAGCATGTTTCCATCAAATTCGCGAATGACTGACATGATTCACTCCATCGATTTGAGCGAAGTTCGCTCGTTGTGGCGAGGCACCAGTGCCATCGCCAGTAATACCGGTTGCCACTGCAACCAGCAAGAAAGTCACCCGACTTTCTTGAATAAGCACAACATGCCCATTCAGCAAAGCCGAATTGTGTGATTGATGGCGAGCCCTGATTTTGAGCCCGCCATCAAAGTTTTCGCTAGGACTCGAAATCGAGTTCAGACACCGCAAGAAGAGCTCTGACCATCGCAATTTGGAAGTTCTCCGACACAAAGTCCGAGAACTTCCTTCGCAACATCGACGCCGATTGCTCAGATCTTCGCCAGGCTATCCTCGTAGTCCTTGATGAGGTCAGCCAGGTCGTTGCGCAGCGACAGGCGGGTCGACTCGAAGTCGTCCAGCTCGCCGACAAGCGTCACAACAGTCTCGATCTGCTCACGCATGACGACTCTAGCCAGGTCATGAAGGGCGTTTCCGTCTTCCGCTTGGGTGTCGTTGCGCCACCAGGCGTCGATGCAGAGAGCCAGCTCACTTTCGTGCTCGTTGAATGGACGGTCATCAGCGCTGAGATTCTTCCCTTCGGCGCGAAGCTCGATCACTCGACGAGCAGCATTCAGCGCTTGCTCGACAGAGCCGGTGATGATGGCAGCCAGCGATGCACGAGCGTTCTTCTCCTTTCCGCTGGTGTCCGCGATCATCTCCAGCACCTGTTCCAGCCCGCCGGCAACTGCCTTGATGTGATGGTCCGTGCAGGCAGCGCGGCTGCGCATCAAGTCGCGCCAGTCGCCCAGCTTCACAGTCTTCTGCTTCAGAGCGGCAGAATGAGGCTCGTCCAGAATCTGCCTGGCGCGAATCTCCACATCGACTTCGGCGCTATGGTTGGTCACGACGGACGATGCCGGCTGCGACGCCTCAGAAACACGGTCGACGCAGCGGATAACCCAGATCGTCTTGGCGCGATTTTCGCTGAGGACAATATACGTCCACGTTTCTCCATCCTCGGGCTGCCCACCAAACTTCTCCGAGGGGAAGGCAATGCGCGACGGAAGTCCGCGGTACTCGATGAAAGTCTTCACGCCACCGCCCTTCGCAGCGGAGAACTTCGCCTGGGGAAGGTTCGGGCTCGAGTTTGACATGGAACTCTCCTTTGTTATCGATTTAGACAAGTACTTAAATGTGCTTGCCAGAAAGTCGTCGACTTTCTTGAATGAACACATCATGCTCATTCAGCAAAGCCGAATTGTGTGATTGATAGCGAGCCCTGAGTTGAGCCCGCCATCAATTTGTCAGTTAACGCTGCTCGAATTTTTTCACGAACAGCTCCCACCAGGGATGACCGCCCCACCAGAGCGCACCGCCGACCACGCCAATGTATGCCACCATCGCCACCGGCAAAAGAACATCGACGGCGAAGTAGTCAAACCATCCAATCGAGCTGGGACTCGCGATCTGCCGAACCGCGAGGCGATCCATCGCCGCGATGATGTCCGTAACTTTGCCCTTGATTCCCAGAGCGAGAATAAGGGAGACAACGGCAACAAAAAGACCCTTGTCCAGGCGCTCGGTTTCAGATTTAGAGAGATTCATTGCACAAATTCCTTCTGTTCGAGTTAGCATGCCCTGACGAATTTGCCGTTTCTGCCGTACATGGCGTGATAACGTTCCATGAGACAATCGAAATCGTCACCGAACATAAACGCAGCCCCTTCGTAGTCCATCTTCTTCATCAGCGACTGCCCCTCGGCGTCCATGGCGGCAAGAGCCAGATTCCCGAGCCGAATAAAAATCACCATGCCGCTGATGAGGTGTTCGGCAGTGTCGGGAAGTCGTTGCTCCTTGCGGTATTGGTCGGTGCGCTGCCACTCTGTAAGGGGAGACAGGGCTTCCGTATAAGCCACATACGCAGCCTGCACCGCAGGTGTTGTACCTGGGTTCATGACCTCGCTCCTTTCCTTTTCGAAATATTGACCTTCCTGTCGAATCTCGGATTCGATCGATTTCGGGGGCCGACGGAGGAAAATTCGACGAGATAACCCCGATTTTCCAGACGCCGTTTGCCTTGCTCGATAGTCTCATCCGAGAAGTCGCTTGAGCAAAATTGCACAATGCAGGCGGAATCCTCACCCAACACATTCAGGCAATATTCACTGAATGGATCGGCTGTGGTTTGTCCGCCTACATCTTCACTCGTCCTTGCAGGTGCTCCGTATGACGGATTACTTGCTGACATAGCAAACTCCTTGCGAATTTGCAGGAGATGTGATCGAAACGCGAGTCAGACTCACGTTCCCAGATTGATGTGTCAGGCTTTGTTCTTGACGTAGCCGAGCAAACGCTGGAGCGTGTTGTGGAACGCTGATGATTCGTCGACGAACTTCAAGTTCGACCGAATGATCCTGCGCACATGAGTCTTCTCCTTTGCAGAAAGCTCCTGCTTCAACACTCGGCGGCGTTCCAGTTCGGCTCTCATATTGGCGATGCCCTCGACATCGACTTTGGACTTGGCCAGCTTCAAAGTCAGCAGATCGAAGTTCATTGTTTTGCCCTTTCAGTTTCGCGATATTGGTCGCACCAGGAAAGTCTGAATGACTTTCCTGAATGAGCACGAGCATGCCCATTCAGCAAAGTCATAGCGAATCGAGTTCTGCCTGTTGTTTGAAATCGAATTTTTGACACCTCGTGCGGCGAGGCAACAGCCGATACTGTTGCGAATTCTTTGTCAGCGAGGTTACTGTCTCTGGTTTGGTCCGTTGGTACGTCTACTGCGTGATGTTATATACATGTACTAAATGCCTAACAAAATGGTTATTATCGCGTCAAGAGATAGACTTATATTTCTATTTAGATCATATGCAAGTATCTTCAGAGTCAATTCACCACATTCAGTACCGATAACAGATTTGCTCGAGCTGATAATGAGCCTGTTTCTGGGGTACTCCAAATATGCTGGTGATGCCGATTTGCACAGAAATCAGAGCAACAAAACACCAGATTTAGCACTTAGCAAACGACCGTTCACGCGTAAATTGCCCATACAGATTCACACAGTTATGCGAGACCAATCAGAACTGAATCATGCGACTCAAACCAGCTTAAACAGCAGGTTACAGAATACGCTAGCTTCGCTACAGTTGATACTAAATATAGTGTCATACGCACAAACGAGCAGCTCGAAATTGATTCGAACCGCCCGCAAGACTTATGTGATTGATTGAAGTGGCTGAGAAGCAGCCTGGACCGTGATCACAGACTAATTATGACGTCATAAAATCGGTATAAAACGACACCAGACTCCAGGCAAAAAATGTCAGAGAGGACTTGAACCTGAACTTCCATCGAAAATCTGGCAACAGTCGATCAGCAAACTGCGCCAACTGCAACATGCGCAGCATCTGCGATATTGCCGTGTGAACGGGGCTTTCCAGAAATGACTCATTGTCATTTGCTAATTCTTGAATAAACTACAGGTACTCTTCTAAGAGCTTTTGATACCAGATCTAAAGTATTGGAATATACAGCTCATGATATGGGCTAATAACTTCTTATAGCTATATATACCCTTCGTAGTAACACGTATAACAGCATCAAATGTCATTCTCGCAGCAGCGCATGCCTGCGCTAGCCGCGCTCACCATTGCACCATATACGATACCAAAGCAAAAACGGATGATTCGAAGCCTGTCCGAATCATCCGCTTGTTATTTGTTTTTGCGCCGGTGCGTTACAACTTTCTTTCCAAATCCGCTTTAAGACCGCAAACAGTCTTACCCAGCAGTCTTACAGTAAATTAGGAAACATCAAATACACATAAAATAAGGGCTGCACGAGACACTCATTCAATCATACGAGCGCTCAGAAATCGGAAAAGCGACTGTTACAGAAAGAGCGTATGACTGACATAGCGAAAGGCATTGGTGCTTAGAATGGATATAAGCGAAGACGCCTGCCACCAGGCTGTCTTCTATTAGCACTTTAAGGGAAACGATGAACTTTAGCAGAGACACCATAGAGCACCATTTAAACGAGATGCGTGAGGCCGCAGAATGCCAGCGCTATGAAATCATGGAATTAGAATATAGACACGCTCTGGAACGAGCAGAGGCACTGGTAGGAGTTAATGGTCCATTGCTTCTGTTGCTTCTATGCATGGCCAACAACTACGAATCTCAGGACAAAATGATTCATGCTGAAAACTTCAATCGCCGAGCACGCGAAATGATCATCGAGGCCAAGCATTTGCATGACAACTGACTGTTGATCGCAAACGTTTCTTTACAAGTCTCAGACATTTTATATGTATTTGATGCCGCGCTTCATAAGCTTTGGGATGCTGAACTGTTTCTGCTATTCAGCCAGCAGAAATGAAGGTAGCTCTAGTTCAGTGCCACCAAATACAGTTGCGGGTAGTTCGAAGAAATTCGGGCTATCCGCTTATGGCTTTGGTACTACATGTGGTACCATCAACTAGCATAGCTCGCGCAGCCAAGCAGAGCTCCAATAGGCTTAAATTGGGCATCTTCACAAATTTCGTCGTCTGCTATCAGGAATTAGCGCAGCTTGCTCAACTTAGCGGAACCACCAGCGGTGCCTGAAATTGTCTAATAATCGCACGAACGTGATTCGACAATCGAAGTCGTAACTGCCCCTTAAACACACCATAAAAATCAGCAAGATGATTGCTCCATGAGCATCCGGCGCTGGTTTCAATAGGTCTGGTCAGGAACTTTTTGTCTCAGTGATACTCCCCGCTTAGAACTCCTTCGAGATCAGTTGTGATCAAACACTCAATTCTGATAAGCAGAATACATACTTACATCTAATTTTTTACAAGAGATATCATCACCAACTTGTAACGGCGTTTTATTCAAGAGCACTTTTGTTCAGCATGTCGCTGTTCTATCGCAACTCGGTCTGGCAGAATCGCTACTCTTCTGAGTATCGAGCTGCCTGGCTTCACAGGAACTCGAACTCTCGGGAGGGTGCTATGCACGACGAGAACAGCTCCAGAGGTCGTGAGCTGTATCATGAAATCTGGAAGACAATCGCCGCGCACTTCTATGATTTGCCGCGGCTGACGAATTGGGCGCACTGGGAACACCTGTACGATGAGCGCATAACGGACGATCAATCGGCACTGGAATTTGCGCAAATCATGGTGTCATCTCTGGGCGACCTATACACTCGGATTCTGCCGGCATCGGAACTGGATGCCCCGAGTCAGGGTGACGAGGCAGACGGTCACGTAGTGGCAAAACGCCTCAAGGGAAATATCGGTTACATCGCAATCAACAACTTCAGCGTCGGCAACATCGCAGACCTGACGGAAAGGGGTCTCAAGACCATCGCAGACTGTGATGGGTTCATTCTGAATCTTTCCGACAATCAAGGTGGCTCGCTCGGACGTGCAATCAACTGTCTGAGCCTGTTCATCGAGGAAGGTCCGCTGGCAGAGCTGGTTTTTCGCAGCGAATCCGGGGTCAATCTGCAGGAATTCTATCTGGTCAACGATGCGTGTATCATGGACGCCGCGCAACCGGATGGCTCCGTTGAGATGAGACCGTACGTGCGGCGCAGTTGTTTGATCGCCAATAAGCCTGTAGCCCTGGTCATCGGTCCTGATTCTGCCAGCTGCTGCGAAACGTTCATCTCAGCTATGCTGGCGAACCGGCAAAATGCCCATGGTTTCAAGGGAAGGAGTGGCAAGACGCGTTTCTGCTGGTCGTTCGGTGAACGCACCAGCGGTAAAGGCATTATGCAAGCCACTCATAACATACTCGAAGGTCGAGCCCGGCTGCGGGTTTCTGTCGGGAAGTTCAAAGCGCCTGACGGACACTGGTTCGGCGATGGTCAATCAGACCAGCGCGGAATTCGGCCGGACTATCGGGTGAAAGGGAGGCAACTAAAAGCTTGCAAAGTGGCTTTGCGGCATATGAGAAAGCATCTGGGTCAGACTGCCGCCGCTGCTTAGCAAGTTCGACTAATACCCGTGGGAGAATGGTCTCCCACGGTTGCAACCAATGTTCTAGCTTAAGGACGAAATCCATGCCTCAAGCCAGCAATTACAAAACATCGCCGCACGGCTCACTGCCGGAGGGCGCAGTCAATAGCGTTCTTCTCACACTGGCGAAGACCAACGCAACGTTCGCGCACGCCAATCCCGGCGAGCGCAACGCCAATCAGCCCGTTCACACGGTCTACGGCGGAGCGAACCTCTTCAAGGCTGACACAGCCGGGAAGCTGGGCAAACTCGGGCTGAAGGCGCTCACCACTTATGCGCCCAACTGGGTGGTTCTGGCCAGAGCGCTCAAGCTGCCAGGGTATGAGAAGATTCCCGAAAGCGATGAGGCAATCGCCGAGCTTCTTGAACTCGACGACCCGAGTCTTCGATCGCCGGAGTTCAACCTGCCGCACAAAGTCTATGTGCGTCTGGTCGAACGCCTCAAGTCAGCAACGGCAATCGAGGATCTGCGAGTCGACTTCGAGGACGGCTACGGCTACCGCAGCGATGCGGACGAAGACGCCCATGCGCACAGCGCTGCGCTGGAAATGGCGAAGGGTCTCACAGACAACACCCTGCCGCCATACATCGGCATCCGCATCAAGCCATTCACCGAGGAGCTCAAGATGCGCTCGGTGCGGACGCTCGACATCTTCGTGACGACATTGCTGCGCGCCACCGGCGGTATTCTCCCGCCGCACTTCGTAGTCACTTTGCCGAAGGTGACCACAACCTACCAGGTCACGGCTCTGGTCGAGTTGCTCAGGGAGCTCGAAAACGCAAGTGGGCTACGCCTCGGCACCATCCCGATCGAATTGATGATCGAAACTCCGCAGTCGATCATTGGTCTGGATGGTTATGTGCCGTTGCGCAATTTCGCAGACGCGGCCGACAGGCGGCTGCGCGGAGTTGCCTTCGGCACATATGACTACACGGCGCTGATCGGCGTCGCCGGCACGCACCAGGCGATGGGGCACCCGGCCTGTGACTTCGCCAGACAGGTAATGCTCACCGCGCTGAGCGGCACGGGCGTCTGGTGTTCGGATGGCGCCACCACCGCCATGCCGATCGGTCCCTTCACGGAGAAGGACCTGGGTCGTCCGCTCAACGAAGACGAGAAGGCGAAGAACCAGGAAGTTGTGCATGAGGCGTGGAAACTCGCCTACGACAACGTCATGGACTCGCTCATCATGGGGCTCTACCAGGGGTGGGACCTGAACCCCGCTCAGCTGGTGAGCCGCTATGCGGCGCTCTATGCGTTCTTCCTGGGCGGCATGCCCGAAGCGACGGAACGGCTCAGCCGCTTCGTCAACAAGGCGTCTCAGGCGACTCTGACCGGCAACGCGTTTGACGACGCCGCCACCGGTCAGGGCTTCCTCAACTTCTTCTTGCGTGCTCTCAGCTGCGGAGCTGCGACCGAAGAAGAAGTGCTGGAGACGACAGGGCTGACGCGGGCTGAGCTGCGCACTCGGTCCTTCAAGCAGATCGTCGATGCACGCAGCGCCAGGAACTCGGTCTGACAATAGTTGCCGACGGAAGTAACCCCGCCGGCGATTTGACAATGAGCATGGACACCACCCCCGGTGCCCATGCTCCCTTTCTCAACGCTCGTCGATGAATCGTGGAGAGTACGCAGCGATGCGTGGCTAATCAGGAGCACTCGACGTACGCATGAAGAGTGGAAGGAATTAAAATGGCTGCAATCATCAGACCCATGCGCATTGGCGATCTTCCCCAGGTCGTTCGCCTGGTGGAGAGCACCGAAGGACTCGCTTTCAAGAAGTGGGAAACCTTCCTGGTTCTCACCAGAACTCTTTTGCGCAATTGGGGTTTAGCTCAAGTGGCTGTTCTCAACGGCGAAGTCGTCGGTTCCGTTTTTATCGCCGAGGGGCTCATGGTCATGGTTCATCACCTGGTCGTCGCCCCACAGGCACGAGGACAGAATTTGGCAACCAAAATGGTGCAGGCGGGACTCCGCCGCGTCTACCGCAAGAAATGGGCTTCACGCCGCGTGTATGTGACGACGCTGCCCTCGAACATCGGAGCACAAATCTTCTGGTCAAAGTTCGGCTTTACGCACCAGGCACTCGGGTATCTCGTGCTCTTCACGCTCGACCTGGGCGAACAAGAATGGCTGTCGCAGCAATAGCGACAGCCAAGAACCCGTTTTATTGTCCATCGCAATAAGGAGCAGACCACTTGCGACGCGAATCGCTGTAACTCAGATCGGGCGCAAAGCGCCCGCCTGAGGAACAGAAACGGAAGGTTCGGCTCAGCGACTGGCTCCCTGGAGCGGGTCTCTGAACCGAGCCTTCCGCGGCACAGATGAACGTCACCGACGATCATCAAGTGAACGAGGAAAAAACGGAATGATAACAAGCAGTGACTATACTAGCGCGCAGAAGCGAGCTGGTAAGGAACTACTCCCCATCGAGAAATTCAAGGAGAGATTTCTTGCTTGCAATGCGCCTTACATCATCGTCGAAGCCGAAACCGGCAGCGGCAAATCCACAATGGTGCCATGGTGGTTGTTTGAACAGGGCAACCGAGTTCTCGTCACCGAACCCCTGATCGAGTCTGTCGTCGGCACAAGCGAATTCGTCGCCGGCATGATGGGCGTTGACCTGGGCACCACCGTCGGTTATCGCACCGCGGCCGAGAAGCGTGACAGCAAAGACACGCAGATTCTCTACGTAACCGATGGTCTGGCGCTGGTGCGTGCCCTGGCCGGTCATAATCACTTCGATGTTCTCGTCATCGACGAGTTGCACCAGTGGACGACCAATCAGAGCACACTGGAAGCCTGGGCCTGGAGCTTGCTTCAAGCAGGAGAAGCCCCGTTCAAGCGTATCGTGGTCCTCAGCGCCACTCTCGACTCAGCAGGGCTTTCCCGCAAGCGTGGCAACGCGCCCGTCTTCAAAATACCCGGGCGTCAATTCAAGATTGTCGACCGTGCCCGGGGTGAGTCTATCGAAGCTGATATCCGGCAGCTCGTCCGCAAAGGCTACGATGTCCTCTGTTTCCAACCGACACAGATGGCTATCGAAAAATGCCTGGAAGAGCTGCAGGGACTGAATGCCGAGTTGATCCCGTTCCACGGGCGATTGACTCGCGAAGAGAAAGACCTCGCGTACGTGACCACATATGCGCGGCCCAAGGTAATCGTCAGCACCAACGCGCTCGAGACAGGGCGTACTGTGCAGCCGAACAAGAACCGTCGCCTCGCCGTAATCGATTCCGGTCTGGAGCGGCGAAATGAGTTGAACAACGGCATCGAAGGCTCTTTCATCAGAGCCATCTCGATTGCTCAGGAAAAGCAACGTCGAGGGCGCACCGGTCGCGTGGGAGAAGGGCTGTTCATCAGTCATTGTCCCGAGTCGAACCGCGACGCCTACCCGGTGCCCGAGATGTTGAGGACTCAGCTTAGCTCAACGATTCTTCGTCTGGCTATCGCAGGGTTCGATGCGTCGGATCTGCCCTTCTTCCACGAGTTGTCTGAAGAGGCACTTGAGGAGGGCAAGCGGTCGCTGATCGCACTCGGAGCGTTCGACACCAATCGCAACGTTACCGACATGGGTCGCCGCATCGCTCGCTTGCCTGTCGACGTTCACATCGGCAGGATGGTCATGGAAGCCGAACGTCTGGGAGTGGTCGGAGACATTCTCAAAATCGCGGCTTGCATGACAGTGGGTGGTATCAGGGACAACACCGGACGTTGGCAACGCTTTACCGGGGAAACCATGAGTGACGCGCTCGCCGAACGTGACGTCTTCAATGCCATCAGTCGGCGGGGGTATATCTTCGACTTCGAACACCTGGGGGTCTTCGGCAAAGCCTTCCAGCAGGCAAGTTACCTGTTGGAAAAGCTCGATAGTGCCTGCTGGAACCTCGGCATCAAAACGCGCAGCTCGGGCAACCGGCTGGCTATAGCCCGCGCTCTCTGCGCGGGAATGGTAGACCACCTCTACAAAGTCGGAAAGGATGGTGAATACAGCAATCCGGAAAACCCACTGATGCGCGCCTTACACCATAAGAGCGTTCTGCGACGGCTCCCGGCTCGCCCTGACTGGGTGATCGGACAACCTCTGGACCTGGAGCTAGTCAATAAGCAAGACAAGAAGCAAACGCACCATCTGCTCACGATGGTGACGAGCATCAACCCGTCTCTCTTAATTGAAGCAGCACCACATATGGTGGCGTCGTCGCGGCGTAACTATCGCTTCGACGGGTCCAGGCAGAAAGTTCGCTGCGAGCACGTGCTCCTCTTCAACGGGCATGAGCTCGAATGCGAAGAGATCGAGGTCGATTGTGAGCTCGATCAAGAAGGACGACGCGTCTGGAACGAGGAGATGCAAGCTCGCATCTCCAGGCAGAAGGAGCTAGCCTGGAAATCATTCAGGCTGATCAACAGAGACCGACCGGTCGCTGTGCGTGGCTTGGAAGCGCTGCCGACACTGCCGGAACCCAAAGTTTTCGACCGGAAGTCCAATGCGCTGGCGTATCCGGCGTTGCGGATTCAGTCAAAAGCCTGGGTGATTACCTGGTTCAAATCAAGTCAGGAAGCGGCAGAGCAAAATTCCAGAGCGCTTGATGCAAAAGCCGTTCTCGATGTTCAAGAAGCATTGCGGCGCGCTGCCTGCGTGCCGCAGGAGCCTCAAACAACAACCAAGACGGCAAAAAAGCCGCGGTCAAACAAGTCAAACAAGCGCAGCCGGCGAGCCCGTGTTGGTCAGACTGCCACAGCGGAAACTCCGATGGAGTCGAAACTGATGGCTCTTGCGGCAGCCTTCAGCAAGCGCTAGTTCGCTCCGGCGCGATTACTAAGCGAGTCCGGATACAACCGGATGCACGACAAATGGAACCGCCCCCGGTCATCTCCGGGTGCGCAATCTAGCTCTGATGCAATCGGATGCGCTCGTACTGTGCGAGCGCATTGTCACAGACAGTTCAAACCAAAACAAGGAAGGAATACGAGATGAAAAATCAGCCCTGGGCCACTGCAGCCCTTCTTCTCATCATCATCGCCGTGGCTTTCGGCTTCGGTGTTCAGTTCAATCCGTGGGAAGAGAATCAGGCCCAGTTCAGCCTCTTCATCAACCAGCACAGCCTCTCGGCCGTTCCGAACCGCGTGCTCGCCTTCTATTCGCCGACCTACTTTATGCAGGCGGCCGGCGGATATGTCACGGCTCTGTTCATCCATCACGGCTGGTTGCATGTGATGGAAGCCGTTTATCCGCTTGCCTTTCTGGGCGCGTCGGTGGAGCGAGCCTATGGATGGAAAGGACTTCTGATCGCCTTCTTCGTGGGCGGCATTGGCGGCGAAATCGGCTCCAGTGCGATGCTTATCGCTCACACCGATGGCAACGGCAACATGGGCACGATCGGCGCGTCGCCTGCGATGTATGCGATCGTCGCCTTCTTCATCGTCGCCTATGCCCAGCGCTGGAAGACCTACTGGCTTCACCTTATTCTGGCCGTAGGAATCCTCGGGATCGAAGCCTACACGATTTTGGACCTGCTCTCGGATCCGAACGTCAAGAATGCGAGCAATCACGCTTCGCATGTGAGCGGATTCCTGATCGGTCTCCTGCTCGCGCTCTGGCTCCGTCCGACCAGCAAGCAGAAGCTTGCGGTCGCGAGCTGACCGAAGCTTACAAAATCGGCGACGGACTCAGCAGAGCCCGTTGCCACCACCTTTGGTGTGCCAGCCGCGATGAAATGTGTTTACCACCGCATCAGCACATCAATTCATCTCACAGCAAACAGAGGAACTACGATCATGCAGCATATATTCGTCTGGGAGGGCTCCCTTCCGAACAACTACCCGAGCCAGGCCAATCCTCACGTCAAAGAGATCGGCGCCTCAGTCGTTATCATCGCGCCGACGCTGAAGGTTGCCATCGAGCAACTGAAAAAGAAGATCATCCCCGGCGACAAATTCGGACCGTCGGCGCACTACCAGCAGATGGTCGAAGCTATGGCGACAACGAAGCCGACCAAATACATCCCCATCACCCTGCCCGGCGGCAACGGCGAGCCGCAAGTCCTCTCCGTGTCGATTGGCGCACACTACAACGACCCTCAGCCGCCGAGCACTACCTGACCCGACTCAGGTAGAACGCCAAAAACATTGGCTCGGGCTCTTCCAACAAGAGCCCGGGTCAATCTTTCTCAAAAAGGACAAACAACGCCCTTCAACAAACAGCAGCATAGGAGGCAACAATGATTGTCTGCTCCTGCAACATTCGCTCTGATACGGAACTGAAAGCGGAGGCGGCCAAAGGCACTCCCTGGGATGAAGCCGTGCTTAAACTGCCAGTCAGCAATGTCTGCGGTCGTTGCAAACATCTTTGCAAACCGATGTATCTTGAGGCCCTCAAACTGGCAGAATTTGAGCCCGAAACGAAAACTCCCCGCCGCCGTCGCAAAAAAAAACGCAACGGCGGTGCGGCTGGCTCGGAGACCTAGCGATATGAAGAACAGCGCATCGACGCTTGCAAACGGCATCACTTTTGGTGCCGTTTGGTCAGCGTCGATGCAGCTCTGGAATTCTCTAATCACATGATCGCTTCCGGCGATTGCTTGAAAAAAGGAAACTCCCATGAGCACTCAATTCGGAGAAGGTTATCTACAGTATCTGAAACTGGCACGCAGAGAGCAATTGCTCACACATGCCAGTTTTCTGATCACGACGGCCCAGTTCGCCATCGCGGTCAAATTACTCAACTTAACCGTGCGCTCAAACCCAGACATCGCTGACAAGATCATGGACTCAGGACTTCTCGTCTTCAGCATGTTCCTGATGCCTCTGTTTATACCAGGCAGAGGCAGAGCTGTCGCAATCAACATGCCACTGCTAGCGCTGAACCTGGCATTAGCGTGTCATGCTTATCCTGAAATGGTCTCTTTCAAGACCTTCGGAATATGGACGGGTCCGCTGTTTTCGCTCGCACTGTCGGTCGGCAGCTTTCTACTTGTCCTCCCGTCTGACCTGAGCACCGATTGGAGGAGAGAAGGAGATCAGCTCGATCTCAAGCACTGGCTTAAGGCTAGAGCGATCACAAATCTACTAGCTTTTGCCCATGACTCGGTAACCTTTATTCTCGTGGTGCAAGTCTTCACCATGTCACTTCAATGGTGGTGGCTTCCCGTCACGGTAATCTTCTTCCTGGCAGGAGTCTCATACAATTTCTGCAGAAACTGCATGGCATTCTGGCTAGAGAACATTCAAACGATCGAAGCTCCGTCTTTTCTCTCATCATTGATTGAAAAGAGCGGGGTTCAGAATCTGCAACTTTTTAGGTACACGAAAACTCATGAGCTTGGAGAAGCTACCGACGCTTGGGTTCATTCTATAGCAGGTAAAACCATCATCGGACTGAGAGACGATCTCTTACTGGACAAGGAGACCAAAATACAGTTTGCTCTGGCACACGAACTTGGTCACGTGAAGCATCATGACACGTTGAACAGATGTTTCCTGGGCGCTATCTTCCACCTCGTGACATTGAGCGGGTTGGCAGCCTTATGGCAGATTGAACTGGGCGTGCGTGTCGAAGAGATGTCTCCAACCGTCTTGCTGCCCATAGTTGTGCTGCTCGCATTTATATCAAGCCCGATGTTCTCAATGTTTGAGAACTGGTACTGTCGCTACATCGAGCGGAGGGCGGACGAATACGCAGTCGAATTGATGGGAACTGCGACTGGAATGATTGAGGCCTTCAGTGAGTTAATTGAGCTGGAAGAGCCGACCCACATGCATGTCGAAACGGAGACGGAAGAACCACACCACCACACGAAAGTGTCTGAGGTTCACCCGCTAATCTCGTTTATCACGGGTGGCACTCATCCCTCTCATGCAGAACGCCTGGAAACAGCAAAACGGCTTGCTCTGTCGTTTGACCACAAGGCCGCGGCCTGATTCATACATGCGCCCGGGTCAGCCCGGGCGCATGCAAGCTTCCGAGATGGATGCGAAAGACATCTATACCCAGGAGTTTTTATTTTCTGCAGTTATAATAGACCGGTCTATTAGCATCAAAATAGCCAAATAAGTACACCTGAGAGAAAGACTCTGCACAAACTATTGAACTAGCTCTCAAAATCATCCAAACTTACACATCCACATACATCAAAGCCCATGCCACTAATAGCCGGACCCAAGCTGACAAACTTTGAAGACGTGCACCCTGACTTGCGAAAAGAAGCAATTGGTCTGATTGCAGACGTACTTGCAAAGTCGAAAAGCTCGAATCGCCCCCGCCTAATTCATCTCTGCGGTATACCGGGTGCAGGAAAAACTCGCTATGCCAAACAGTGGATCAGCCAAAATTGCGACTTTGTATGCGTGCAATTCGATACCGTGATGGAACAGCTCTCAGGTTACTGCCGCGACCGTTCCGAATTGGGTCTGGCTAAGGCTTTCCAAAAATGGGAACTTCCGGCGCGCGCAATTGGGTACCACCTGTTTCAATCGCTGGTGGAAAACAGAAGAAACATTCTGTTTGACCACAGTGCCACTTCGAAATCACATATAGAGCTCATTCAGAACGTTAAAAACATGGGCTACCACACTGAAATGCACTATCTAAGCTGCTCTCCAGATGAAGCCATACGACGCGTTCAGCAAAGAGAAAAAATCATTCAGCGACATACACCAGAGAAGCTGATTCACGACAGACACAACGCACTACCTGAACTTTTGCCAGTTTACGAGAGTTTGGTCGACTTGTTTGTCTCAGTAAGTTAACTGGTCAGTTCGCCGGAGCAACATACATGACCGATGCAAGCAAGAACAGGAAGACCGTTCTTATAACAGGAGCAGCAGGCAACATCGGAACGAAACTGCGAAGACACCTTCATGGACGATACACGCTTCGACTTTTAGACATCAATGGTGGCGATCCTGATGAATCGCCTGAAATTATTCCTATAGATTTGAGCACCTGGAGCGATGCACTGCTCGAGCTGTTTGCCGGAGTTGATGCCGTTGTTCATCTCGCCGCTGATCCGCACGAAAACAAATCCTGGCAAGAACTTATCTCTCCCAATCTAGACGCTCTGAATAACGTCTTCATCGCAGCAACCAAAACCAATGTGCCAAGGGTCGTTTTTGCCAGCTCAAATCATCTCATGGGAGGCTATTCAATTGAGACCCACACTGGCAGATGGCTGACTACGAATCTCCCGCCCAGACCGGGCACTCGTTACAAAACCGATGACGGCGAGGCACACGATAGCACTGCATACGGTGCTATGAAGTTGTGCGGCGAAAGACTCGGGAAGTGTTACGCTGAAGCCGCAAAGGGAGTCTGCATTGCAATCCGCATTGGCTGGGTCAATCATATCGGAGAGAATCGAATTGAAGATCTGCCCTCAGAAGCGAGCCTATGGTTCAAGCGAATGTGGCTATCGACGAAAGATCTGTGCCAGCTGATGGAACAGGCAATTACTGTTCAGCAAAAGCCCGGCTCATTTTTCGTTGTAAATGGAATGTCCGACAACAAGAATATGGTCTGGGACATAGAGAGCACGAAAACACTGCTCGGATACGAGCCCCAAGATGGTCTCGAGTTCTGAGTAGGACTCGACACTGATAGCCCTCGCAATATCTTCTACTACATTAATTTCGTGGAGCAGCGTTGGTTTGAATGAACTTTTTTAGTTCGTGCAACGTATGTAATGTTGTTAAATAACAGCAGGAGGTCTTGCATGAACGAATTGATTGCTGTCTTACGTGATGAATTTCGTACCGGCTTCGACAAGCTGGGCGGTCTAATCGCGGACACAAACAATCGCCTTGCTACCACCAATGAAAAATTGGAAGAGCTGCGAGTCGACCTGACGAGTCGCATCGATAACACCAATCAAAAACTTGAAACTACAAACGAAAGAATTGACCAAACCAACGCGAAAATTGACCAAACAAACGAAAGAATCGATCAAACCAATCAACGCCTTGATCGAACAAACGAACGCCTCGACCAAACAATCGAACGACTCGACCAAACAAACGAGCGACTCGACCAAACAAACGAGCGTCTTGACCAGGCAATTGTTCAAATTGGTCAAACCAATCAGCGCATAGACCAGACAAACGAGCGTCTCGACCTGGCAATTGTTCAAATCGGTCAAACCAATCAGCGCATAGACCAGACAAACGAACGTCTCGACCTGGCAATTGTTCAAATCGGTCA
>RXJR01000020.1:46255-236645 GCA_003963305.1 Candidatus Melainabacteria bacterium
GTCGATAAGAAATTAGATGGCATAGGCAGTTACCTCATCTCACTCGATAAGCACTTTCGAGCCCACGATAGGCGCTTCGAACGTTTAGAGCGTCGTGTCGATCGCATTGAAAAGAGACTGGGCTAGCTCGATTTTCTGTTGAGGTGGATTCCCCTGCCTCGCCAAGTCGCAGGATTGACTTTCGTTTTCAAGAAGACGTCAAAACCTGATTTGGCGCTAAAATACACACTTCTGGTGCAAACAGTCGCGCACCAAACTCTTCCCTCTCACTTCGGACAAGGAGAATACATGAGCACGGTTACAGAAACCCGCTTTGGACTGAGCAGTGAACAATCCGCTATTCACATCGGCAATCGAGCGACCAAAGCACATGGCGCAAAACTTGAAGTCCGCTCACCCATCGACGGTGAACTGATGGCAACACTGCAGATAGCCAGTTCAAAAGACGTAACAGCCGTGGTCGAGGCAGCAAATAAAGCTTTCCAGTTCTGGCGGAATGTACCTGCTCCAGTTCGAGGAGAATTCGTACGCCGCATCGGCGAAAAAGCACGCGAACGCAAGGCTCAACTGGCTGAAATACTTTCCAATGAAGTAGGAAAGACTACGCAGGAAGCCCTTGGCGAGATTCAAGAGTTTATCGATGTTTGCGATTTCGCTGTCGGGCTGTCACGCCAGCTACACGGGCTGACGATCGCGTCTGAGCGCCCCGCGCACCGCATGATGGAACAGTGGCATCCACTCGGTCCGATCGGCGTCATAACAGCGTTCAACTTTCCTGTGGCCGTCTGGGCTTGGAATGCCATGCTTGCGTTTGTTTGCGGTGATTCTGTAATCTGGAAACCCTCGGAAAAGGCTCCCCTCTGCGCTTTTGCCTGTCAGCAAGTAGTGAATGATGTCATTTCAGAATTTGACGTAGTCGACTTAAAGAATGTAGCTCTGTCAAACATTGTTGTCGGATTAGCTGACGTTGGGGAGGCAATCGCATCATCGCCAGAAATTCCTCTGATATCAGCGACTGGTTCAACGCGAATGGGCATCGCAGTAGCCCAGACAGTCGCGAAACGTCTGGGTAGGTCATTGTTGGAGCTGGGCGGCAATAACGCAATGATTGTCACACCAACAGCAGATCTCGAAATGGCTATGCGCGCAATCGTATTCGCTGCAGTCGGCACGGCTGGCCAGAGATGTACAACATTGCGACGCCTGATTGTTCACAAATCCCAGGCAGATGCCCTTGTATCAAAGCTCAAAAAAGTCTATTCCAATCTGCCCATCGGCGATCCGCGCGAGCCAGGGAAATTGATAGGTCCGTTGATAGACAAAGCCGCTTTTGATCAAATGCAAAACGCACTGGCAAAAGCTAAGGCAGAAGGCGGCAAAGTCTTTGGCGGAGAGCGCGTTGAGAAAGGCGTTCCAGCAAACGGCTACTACGTTAGCCCAGCACTGGTTGAAATATCATCTCAAACGGAAATCGTACAGCACGAGACTTTTGCCCCAATTCTCTATGTGATGACGTACGAAAATTTCGATGATGCGGTCGCCCTTCAAAATGGAGTTCCACAAGGATTATCCTCTGCGATTTTTACCTCCGACATGCGCGAAGCCGAACTGTTCATGTCTCCCTCGGGCAGCGATTGCGGCATAGCAAATGTCAATATAGGCACAAGTGGTGCCGAGATTGGCGGAGCCTTCGGCGGTGAAAAACAAACCGGTGGCGGTCGTGAATCTGGCTCAGACTCATGGAAAAATTACATGCGCAGAACAACCAACACAATCAACTACTCAAAGGAGTTGCCGTTAGCTCAGGGTATTAAGTTCGACGTCTAATAAGTCAAAAGTCCCTGCAGACTTTCAGGCTGTTCATTCCAGAGTCGCAACGACGATGAACCATTATCGACATCAAGCAAGCACACTTTGCCCGTCGCAACCTTGAACGAATGGTTTTGAACTCTTTTTTCAAACTCTGTTTCCACAACCTTGAGGAAATAGCGCAGTCTGCCATTGCTGCTAACCACCAGTACATGAGCATTGTTCGGATAACGCTCAGCTATTTCGTGGACAAATTCTTTCACTTCGCGGGTCACCGTAGCTTCGTTGCTTGTCCATTTGCAGTTTTCCGGCCAGATGCTGCGATCAACCCAAGCACGCAGGGCTTCCTCTCCGAATTTCTCCACAATCTCGTTATCAGAAAGCCCACTCCAGAGCCCATAGTCAAGCTCGGTGAGCCTTGCATCCGGTATCAAAGGCGGTGGCAGCGACGAAGCCTCGGCAACGATTTCGGCAAACTTTTTGGTTCGTTGCAGTGGTGCAAAATAAATTGCTGCAAGCGGAACATCCTTAAGTACCGCGGCTGCCCGAGCGGCCTGTGCTAACCCTGACTCAACCAGCGGCAAGTCGTTCTGGCTGCCGACCCAACAAACTTTATCGTTCGGACCGAATGTATTTCCATGTCGAGCTAATATCAGTTTCAATGGCAGTTACCTCACAGCAAACTCGAACAGTTCACCTTGCTCCGCGATAATCTTCTCGACACGTTCAATATCGTCTGGACTATCCACTGACCAGTGCGTTCTGCCTCGATAATCTACAGGCACAACCCTTATTGGAATACCGTTTTCGAGAGCGCGCAGCTGTTCCAGCGACTCAACTTTTTCCAGAGGGCCGACCGGAAGCTCCAGGTATTTTCGCAAGGTTTCATAAGTGTATGCATAGAGCCCGATATGACGGTAAAGAGGAGCATCTGTCGTCGTCGAACCGGGGCGTATGAAGGGAATCATCGACTTGGAAAAATAGAGGGCGTTGAAATTTTTGTCGAACACCACGAGCGTGCCACCGACGATGCCACTAGATTTCTGAGCAGCGAGATCTCTATACTGCTGCAAAGTCAGCTTAGATGCCGGTGTCGCAAGCTTAACGGTCGGATCATTTTTCATCGCAGCGATCAAGTCACTCAGCACCCACGGCGGCGTCAAAACTGCATCGCCCTGCAAATTGAGCACAATATCGGGTGTCTGCTTTACTGTTGTAAGCGCCTCATAGACCCGTTCAGTGCCGTTTGTGCAAGCGTCTCCTGTACGCACGACCGTAGCACCAAAATCTTTCGCCGCCGCCTCGATGCGATCATCATCTGTGGCAATGATCAATAAGTCTGGTCTCGCCTCTTTAGCGATGCGCCATGTTCTTTCGAGCATTGTCAAACCGCATATCTGAGCCAGCGGCTTTCCAGGAAATCTGGACGAGCCGTATCTAGCCGGAATTACGATAGCTGACTGCATTTTTAGTCTCCGGAATGTGAACTAACTGATGCTAACAGCTAACAGCTGACAGTTGAACGCCCACCCGTCTGATGTACACATTAAGCTCCTTTCCGTTTGGACAGAAACACTGCCATCTCCTCGTCGATTCGATACTGCCAGTCACCCGATTGCAATAGACCGGTCTACTACAATCGGAGAATTTTTTTTGAATTGAAGACCCCCGAACAATTGTCCGGGAGTCTTCTTGATGTAAAAAGGTCACAAACTCTGTGAACCTCAGATCCAGTCATTCTTCGGGTTGATCCCGAAAATTCGCTGCAGGAAGCAGCTTCCGAAGCCAAAAATGGCGCCCAGCAAAGCAGCCTTACCGAACAAGTGGTCGATAAGAACATCGAGGGCGGGCGGATGCTCCATAGAGAACTCGAAGTAGCCGACCATCGTAATCACTGATGCCAAGGCACCGAAGCCCAGAAAACTGCCACCGATAACTGAGCCGCCGTCGACATTTGGCCAATCGAAATACCAGCTCATCAGCGACAGAACCAAGCCCACCGCAAGAGCGAGTCCCAGGTTGGACCACAAAACGACTTCCGACGGATCGCCCACTCCGAACACCACTAAAACGGCGCCAGCCAGCGAACCCAGGACGATAAGGGCGGTGTTGAACCAGCCCGCCAGTTCAGGAGGCAACCGTTTGCGAATGAACGAGAAGGCCCAGCCGATCGCGGCAAGACCGATGAGATAGGGGATGAAGACCGGGCAGGCAAACAAGAATCCTACGCCTGCGACCACAACTACCCCACTGAAAAGAAGTCCAAGACCGTGCATTTCAACCTCCACTATTTGGATGAAATCGGAGCAGCAGAATTGCTGCTCCGTATCTGGTATCAAATGGTGATCACCACCATGGCTACTGCTGTCAGCGCGAAGCTGGCAGCCTGACAGTACTCGCCGAACAGGGCAAAGACGACGGCGATGATGATGAAGAACGCAATGAAGCTCATCCACCACTGGTGCCCCGGACCTTTGTGCCATTGCTCGTTGATGTAGTTACACAGCTTCTTCATCGGCTCGTTGATATAGTTCCAAAGCTTTTTCATTGGCTTCTCCTCTCACTTTTGGAACTGAGTCAAATGAGCTCCCGAGGGAACTCATTTGTTGCGCTCACACGGCGCCCGCCACCCAGGATGCATACTCGTCATGGGTACGACCGGACAGGTATTTCTTCTGCCAGGCGGTCGTCTCGTCCAGCTCTCCCGTGAAGGTTGAGCGTCCGGTCGAAACCAGATACCGCCACATGAAGTGGCTGTAGACGTCCATGATGTGTGTGAAATATGCCTGCACAAGCAGTCGATTCTCGCTCATTACAAGCATGGTGTCGTCGTTGGAGAACCCGGCCTTCATTCCAAGATTGTCGCTTGCTGCGCCAATGACGTAAGGATCAGCGCCGAACGGATCGACGACGATTACCTTCGAGTGAATAATGGCATGAGCATCCGGCAGTTTCAGCAACTCGCTGTGCCAATCTTGCCAGCCATTTTCCAGAGCCGCCGCCGCAATGATAGTTGGAGTCTTCTTGCGGCTGTTGAACACGGCGATCTCTGTCGGCACACTGGCGGCGGGCTGAATCGGTCCTCCAAACCGCAGCCGCTGCACATCGGGGAAATGATCGTCAGAGATTTCGAGCTGGCTCTTTGGCAGTGCTTGCGCCGAACTCACAGCGCCTCGAATGAAGAGGTGCGGACGCCGCTTCTGCAGCCAGGTGACGACATCGAGAAACGAAGGAGCGCCTGGATAGAAGGCCAGGAAATAAATGCCCTGCTTTGCGTTGAGCAAGATTTCCTTCGTTCTGTGGGTGCTAACAGCCAGGTCCAGCAGCGGAAATGTGCGCTGCCCTGGTGTTTTCTTCGGTCTGGTCCGTGATTTCGTCGATGGCGAGAACAGAGCCTGTACCTTCGTGCCGTCACCGAGAGTGATGGGGTCCATCACAACAGCGTTGGCAGCCCGAAGTTCGTCGCTTTGCATGGGATCGGCGCTGCAGTCAGCCAACACCAGATCATGATGTGCCTTGCCGATAGCGGCAAATTCAGTTGATCTGAACTGAATTGCACCATTCGCTTGAGTGCACACCCCAGTCAAGGTCGGGTTCACACTGCCCAGAGCCCACATAACCGGCTTGCCGTGCCGGTCAAGGAGGACCGCTGACTTGTCGTGACCAAGCGAACTCGAAGGCAGAAACCTGTCTGTCAAGTCACAACCTTCGTCGTGCAGTCTCTGCCGAGTGGCAGCGTTCGTCTCGTCATTCTTACCGGCGTTGGCCAGAATCATGCTCCAGACGTCTTTGTGCTCTACCAGAAAGTCGACGATGAACGGTGCGGCAAGCTCGTAGTACCGAGCAAGCACATGTCCGCCCGTCCGCTTCGCTTCTTCGTAGGGTTCCTTGATGAACGCAGGCAAGCTGGCACCAAGAAACCTGGCGATTTTGCTCTGCGGGTCGTTGATAGCCTCGACCAGAGCGATCGGGTCGGGTTTGCCATCAGTTCCCTTGGGCAAAAGACTGGCAATCTTCTGCGAAGAAACCAGATGCCCGCGATTGAAGCAAGCCCTGACGAACGGACCGTAGTCGACGCCAAGAGTCACTTCCTTTGTGGTCACGGACTTGCCGGGACGCAAATTGCCCGGCTTGCCGAGCATAGGAGTGATCTCCCAACGATAAGTGCCGCCTTCCAGCGCCTCACCGTCGGTCCACTTGCAGCCCTGAATAGGGTGGGTGCTGGTATCACCCTCGGTTCTGGCAAGCTCGCCTTTGAATTTGACATAGCGCGAGCTGAGAACGACTGACTTGCCGGTCTTGCTGTCGATTCGACGAATCGAAAAGCCCAGACAATCCTCAATCAGTTCGTCCCAAATCCACACGAGGATGACACCCGCGTTGTTTGCCAACGCGACTGCCTTGAGCGATTTCATTTCAAGTTCCTTTCGCTGATTTTCCGAGCACGCTATTGGGCTCGAACGAAAAATCAGAGGTGGCACCGCCGCCATAGACGGTGCTCTCCTTTAGTCGTCTAGAAAAATCACCAGATCAGCTTTCTCTCCTTCCTTGCCAGGGACCGCAGCAACAGGCGGCTTCGGCGGCTCCTTGGCTTTACAGGCAAGGGCATACTTACGATCGACGTCTTCCCTCAACTTTCTCTGTTCATCCGTCTTTGCGACAAGCAACAGCTTCGAGAGCATGTGCTCGAAGATCCTGATTGCTACGCGCTGGTGCCTCTCGAAAGACTCTCGCCGGTAGCCATTCCGACCGCTGGTATGGTCGAATTCGGGCAGCGAGACGATGCTGATTTCGAAAGCAGTAGAGAAATCGCCCGCCTCCAGGAATCTCCATTGAACAGGCGAAATCTCCAGAAACGTATGCGCATTCGGGTCGTATTCCGGAGTTCCATAAATGCCCATACCCAGCAGACCCTTCACTCTGCCGATATGCCAGTGTTGGCGCCGCAACTGGGTCAAGCCGGTGGCTCCTTCGTACCACCCGGGAGCTGCAGCGTGCTGACAGGCGCAATAGACCTCAGTCGCCGCGACGCCCGCTTCTTCGGCTCGAAATTGAAGCCAGGCGTCACTGTTGAGAATCTTGTACTTGGTCTCGTCGAACTCGTCGAAGTTCGGCCGAAAGTTGTCGAGCCAGATCAGACCAAAACGAGGAGCGATTCTGGTCAGCTCGGCTATGACGTCGAAGTCACCATGCCTATCGACGTAAGCTATGTAGTTTCGAATCACCTGGCCATCAGGCCTGTGAGTAGGCGTTTTGAAGACCAGCGGAGCAGACGGCAAAGAATCGAGCGCAGACAGCAGAGCCGCCCGCTCGAAACGCTGCGAATGCTGGTCTATGTGTTGCAACTCGGGGTGGTGAGAGTGCGGTACGCCACTATGGTGTGAATGGACGATGACGTTGTCATGCGAATGCGACTGTCCATCATGTCCATGTCCAAGCAACACGGCCTCGTGAATGACGCCATCGCGAGATTGCTCACCACCGCAACTGGCGCCCACTTCATGGTGTCCGGAATAGGCCGCGGAAAACTCGCCTGATCCGGAACTGCCAAATGCTACATATCCCCCCTGATGGTCTCCATCATTTCCAGCACCATCAATACCCATGGCGCCGTGTGGACCATGTCCATCTCCATGTCCATCTCCATCTTGCATTGCTACCTCCAAAGTTCGAGTCCGACACAAGTGACCATGTCACAAGCGGAAAGCGCGTCTATATGGCAAGAAATGAGTACTGCGAAAATGCCCTAAGAAAAAAAATGGATGAAAGATACCTTCAGAGTGAACTTCAAAGAGCACTAAAATCAAGACTAAGCACCATTACCTTATTTATTTAAGGTGATGAAGCTACGCACGCTAGCGCTCCCACGCTAATCAGCAACGCTAGAATAGCAAGTCTGGCTGACACAGCTGATTCCGCTTCGCGAGCACCGCTAGCTGCGCCACCACATATAGTGGCACAAACCAAAACAGACGACTCGATCAAATCGAATCGTCCAATATAAAAATTCTGTTTTTAAGCGTTCGCTAATTTTGAAAAGCCACACAGGAACAGTATGGCAATATCAGCTAAAACAGCGACTCTTTCAAGAACCTTCGCCGTTCATTGCCAAATACACTCAAAGAGTACAGGCAATTGAGGATGGTCGTAGCCCATCATAGTGAGCACGTCATCAAATACGTATAAAACGAGTGAAATGCTGAAATACAAAAACAGCGAAAGACATATTGAGGTAATTGAGATAACGCCTCGCCAGAGAAACATTTCACCTCTCCAAATCAGAGCCGTCCATAGTAAACGCAGCACCAATACGTTCTCACAATCGATGCTGCGCTAAGTGCAATCCTAGTTAGCGAATGTCTTTTTCCACCAGGAAGTTTGACTCGTGCGCTCTTCAAGATTTTTCAGCATTTCGCGATGCTCACGCAATTCTGTTGTGAGGAAATCGATTGATGAATGCTGATCTTTGAGAGCATATAACTCTTTGGCTGCGGAATTGGCAGACTGGGTTTGTTCTCGCAAGATTTTCAAATCCGCGCAAAACTGATCCATTTTGGCACTCAATGATTCGATTCTAGCTATTGCGGCTTCGAAACGTTCCGCTTTCAACGAAAGCACTTGCAGTTCACGGGCAATGATGTCAACCTTCGCCGTCATTACGTTGTTCAGATTGTTCTTTTCTTCTTCAGATAATTTCTGAATTGGCGGCTGCACCTTCGCCACTCGCCACTCAGGTCCCTTCGGACCATCGACCTTACGACCTAACAGTCTTCCTTCCTTTAGAAGTCTCTGAATCTGGCGCGGCGATTTACGATAGATTTTTGCAGCATCAGAAACATTGATCTCGCCATCGCGCTTGTCTGCGAACATTTCGATCACTGGGCTGAGCGTAACGCGCGCATCCAGCGGCTCTTTGGCCTCGTCTGCTGTCTCGGGGTTGAAGTCCTGCTCATTGTATTCAATCACAGGTTGCTCAGTGCGATTCACGAATAACATGTTCAATCTCCTTTCAATAATCTGCGCATTTAAGCGATATTTAGTTGATGGGCAATAGTGGTGCACGATCGTCGAAATTAATGGAACATCGCGCTTTCTGCATATCCGATACGCTTTCTCAGTTTTGGAGAGTACTGCGTCGGTCTTGAGAACACAATAGTGAACGTGGTATCAAATGAGCATAAAACTGGAATCGTAAGAATACGCTAATCAAGCACTGGTGCGTATTTTGCGCATAAGGATGAGGGTTGTACCACAATCAGCCGGAACCGGGAACACTAAATGTAGTGGCATGTTAGGTGCACGCGAGACGCGTGCGCTCCATGTTAGGTGCACGCGGGACTCTTGCGCTCCATGTTGCGCGGGACGCTATGCGTCGGATTCCGAGGCGCTTCTGTTTGCCTCAGTTGTATCCCCGGTCATATCAATCTGGTAGCCAACTTTGGGAATATTCCGGATCAACGATGGCGTATCGGGCGTGTCAATCTTCAAACGCAATCTATTTATGCATGCTCTGACGGTATCAGGAGAAGCTTCAGAATCTGAGCTCCAGACGCGCTGCATCAGCTCAGCTGTCGTAAAAACATTATTGGGATTACGTACAAGAAACTCGAGCAAAGCCAGCTCTAAAGGCGGCAAATGCACTTCAACTTCATCCTTCCAAACGAGGTGATTGGCAAGATCGATCTTCAATCCTCTAAAGCATATGGCCGGTGCATACTGCTTGGTTTGCCGCCGCATAGCAGCGTTGATTTTCGCAGACAAAACACGCACATCACAAGGCTTGGTGACATAGTCGTCAGCACCAGTGTTGAAACCAGTTTCTATTTCACTGATATTGTCGCGACCGGTTAGAAATAAGACTGGAGTATCTGCTCCTGTCTTTCTGAATTCTGCCAAAATCGATGGGCCATCCATTTCCGGCAAATTCCAGTCAAGCACGATCACATCGAATTCGAAAAACTTCAGACGCTCTAAAGCATCGAAACCCCGCTCGCAATGCTCCACGGTGTGATGCTGGTGCTCAAGCCAAGTGATTAAGCTCTTCGCAAGCTCTCGATCGTCTTCAATTATCAGAATTTTTGCCATTGACTATCATTATAGCGGTCCCTGAAAGAGAACTATATTCGAACTCTGCAAGCCTCGTCAAATCGGACAAAAGTCGCGTATTTGACGATGATTTTACAATTTATCCGTACCCTGAAACATTGAATAAGTGCGCAATCGGTCAGGCAACAAAGTTTTTAGTGAGCGCTCGATGCGCAATGCACCAGGAATAGAAATGGAAGCCTTCGATAAGCCAGTACAATCAAAAACAGATACCGAGAAGGAAACTGTCAGTACAAAGCTGCTCAGAGAAGCAGAGCTGGCACTGGTATCAGTTCCGCTTGCAGCCAAAGACGCACTGCAAAATCACAAACTGGAAACACTTGGAAAAGCAGCGGCATCAGCTGGTTTGACAATTGGCATGTCTTTCCTCTCTAAATCGACAGCTATACCTCTGACAGCCGCCGGCATCGTAGCAGGTGTATCAGATCTTGCCTCAAACGGTGGAAAAATAGCTGACGCTTTTGTCGACAATTGGCAATCAGATCGCAATTGGCAGAAAAACCTGAATACAGTTCAGAATACGTTGGGTAAGTTTTCAGTTGATTTCGCCATTGGAAGTCTCGCAGGCACCGGAACCAACATGGCAATGCAAAAGCTAGCCTTCAGACCAAGCGCCGAAGTCATTCCCTTTCCACGTGCCAACTTCCCTGTTATCCCCGGTTCAGACTTCCAATCAACAATTGTCAGCGAAGGACGCCTGCGAAAGTTCGATATACATCTTCCAAAAGATTTGAATCCGTCGGCACCCACAGATGTTCTTCTAGCATTTGATGGAGTGCAGATCAATCGCCAACCTGCCATTCCGGGACTGAATAAACTAGCCGACAAACACAATTTCATCGCAATTGTTCCTCATGCAGATACGAACATCTCGCTGCCTGGCTTCAAAGTCTCATCATGGAACGCGCCAGGAGTGGGTGTATTCACCCCGGGCAAACCATTTTTCGGACACAATCGACCGTATGACGATACGAGATTCGTACACGATATTCTCGACCAGGTAGACAAGCGCATTCCTATAGGAAAAATTGGACTGGCTGGATTCTCGGAGGGCGCCGGCATGGCCATGCACCTGGCCGGCATCTTGCCCAAAGAAAGACTTCTTGGAGTAGCATCGCTGTCAGGCGCTGTGCTCGGCACTGAAGCTCCAATGCACAAAGGCTTAACGACCTTAATTGTCCTCGGTGGAAAAGACAAAACCCTACCAATTGAAGGCGGCAGTAATGGTCCGACGAAGTGGCTCGACTGGCTCGGACATCGTAAAGTTACTGAACTTTCAAAACCGCTCTCATTAGCTCCAAGGCTAGCCGAGCACCACGGAATAACAAGTCAACCTGTGATCAGCGAAAGCAATGGCGTAATCGAAACAGTCTACAGCGCAGGCGAATCGTCGCCAGCTAAAGTACACCAGTTTCTCATCAAAGCCGGTGAGCATGCCTGGCCAGGAAAAGATGAACCTCCAGCCGGACTGAATGCGCGCTTAATGCGATTGGTAAATGGAAATCCTTCTGATTTCGATATAAACGAGCGCATCGCGAATCTGATTATGAACAGGGGAATTCAGAGAAACTTCGACGCACCGCCCACGATGCACGCCCGGGTCGCCTGAGTATTCGCGACAGTTCTATAAGCTAGCGTGACCTGACTGAGAAGCTTGCAAGACCTTCGTCAAAGATGGTTGTGACACCTGTCAAAAAAGCTAGCGTGATCTGGGCCAGCGTGATTCGAACGGGTGTGCTCCGGATATGCCGTGCCCACTTGCCACGCTTAAAAGAGTCGCTTGTCAGAAGGAATTCTTTTGACAACCACAGCGTTACTAGCGCGAAAAGACAACTCACAAACTCGCCACAGCGTCAGCACGACACAGAGATGTCGTTGTTAAAGTCCATTGCAGCCCGGCACCGCTGATTCGGTTAATTGCGGTCGAGCAGCAAATCAATGGCGTAAAATTATGAAGTCAGCCGTATAAAATACACGTAAAATGCGCTTATTGGACAGAGAGGCTTAAGGATTAGATGGTTAGTGCGCTCTGTTCATCCACGAATTCAATACCACAAGGCATCACACGGCACAAAAGACAGGTATGTTCTCATACCAACACTTTAAAAGCTGGCAGACCATAGGTGAAAACATTAGATGCTGTGCAAGCCGAACCGACTCTGACCTCAGAGAAACCGAAGCGCCCCTACACTCCGAGCATTCTTCGAAAGGGTCTGGTTCTGGTCCTCGTGCCCAGCATCCTGGGCAGCGCTCTAATGCTATTGCTGAATGGAATCTGGTATTCGACCAGTAAACTAACTTTTGAATCTCAAAAGAAGAGCCAGATCGTTTTCAAACTAAATAACGCCTTCTCAGGGCTGATCGACTACGTTTTCGATTTGATGACGTATAGCTTCAAACCGACTGAACGAATTAAAGAGCGTCAGATTGAAGTAAGAAAAGTGCTGGCAAATGAGCTAAAAGAGCTGAAAGAAGCAGAACAACTCGATCAAAAAAAATACGCTGAGATCAAATCGATTGAAAAAGAACTCCTGGAAATCGTCGACGAAGCTGACAAACTCGCCTCAGACCTGGCAAATAAGCCGCCCCAGAAGAGCGTCTCTCAACCGATCACAAAAATAAGCGAGTATCAAGACAAGGAAGGAAACATACGACACGTCGGGCCAAAAGAGTTCGACAACTACGCTTCCAGCGTGCAAAAGGGCAACATCCACATTCGTCTTTACCCGCGAGAACGCTCCCCCGAGTCTAATGAATTCGGGCTCGTCATCACATTTCCAGATGGAAAAAAATCAGTATCAACAAAAAACGGCAAGCTCGGCTATGTCGAATATCCGACAGGTATCACGCAGTACTTCGGACCGATGGATGGTGACAACTATCGATATGAGAAACGAAAAGATGGGGTTATCGTCAAAACGTTCACTGACGGCTCATTTGAATATGACTACCCCAACGGTGCCAAGAAGTACACAACCAGAAATGGCGATTTGGCCAGTCCAAAACCACGTTCGGTGCGTAACACTGTTGCACTGGGCGATTGGGAACCACCAGTCAATAGCAACTACAAAGACAACCGGGACCGGTTCGCAAATATTGCCAGCCTGGTTTCACACGGACAACAGCTCGCCGACAGTGTCGAATCAGTAATCAAATCTGAGAGATTAGCACAGCAGAATGCTCGCTCCGAGCAAGACTTCTTGAGATTACTGTCCAAGGTTATTGTGGTTTTTAGCTTCCTCAGCGCAGCAGGACTTTCTGCCTTCGTTTTGATGAATTTTGTCCGACAGATCATTCTGCGCTTGCGCGTACTGAATACGAATGCCGCAGGTCTCTCACAACTGAAAAAATCAACTACTCACCTGGACGGTGACGATGAACTAACTTACCTCGATAAGGTGTTTCAAGAAACAGAACAAGAGTTAGCGGAAGCAGCGGAGCAGCACAAATCAATTATGCAGATGGTGGCGCACGACATGCGATCACCGATTATGGCAATGCAAATTTACATCGAAGTATTTCAAGACATGGCGCAGGAATTGCTTCAAGAAGCAGCAGCGCAGTGGTGCGACAGCATCAAAACCGGATCGAATCGCGTACTTGCGTTCGTCACCGACTTGCTAACGTTAGAGCGACTGGAGTCAGGTGGCGTTACGCTGCAACCGGTCGAGATTTCATTGAAAGAGCTGGTCGACGAATGCGCAAATGCTTCACTACCAGACAAAAATACCAAACAGATAGTCATCGAGAATCAATGCCACCTCGACTCAATTTCTGCCGACAGGGAGAAAGTCAAGCAAGTAATCGCCTCTTACCTCGCTATCGCGGTTCGATGCGCATCCCCGCAATCGGTAGTAGTGGTCGAAACCGAGCGAACATTTGACACAGTCAAGTTGAGCGTAACTGAAAATAGTGGCTCCTGGACCAACTCAACAAACAAGACATTCGGCAGATTTCAGTTACCACAAGATCGAGATGAGAACTCAGAGTTCAGACTTTCACTGGCAACAGCGAAGCTGCTGATTGAAGCACATGGTGGCGAAGTTGGTGCCCTAACCGCTCCAGGCGTAGGCAGTAAATTTTGGTTCTCACTGCCGATAAGAAGACTAGCCGCGCCTGAACCAATGGAAACCACTGCAAGCAACAAAGTATCTTTGAGAGAGTTTTTCAAACCAGGCTTAGCCAGGCATTCTGTAATAATTGCTCTATTTCCGCTGTTGCTGCAGGCGGCCTGGTTACTATGGATTAACAGACAGCTCGACGAATCGGAACGCCTGCAACGCATCGAACAGCGCCAGTCAGACCTGGTTGCACTAACAAACAACATTGTAATGTCAGTGTTTAGAGCTAATAGTGGCATGGCAGGCTTTCTTGTTCAGAAGGACCCAATATCGAGAGATTTGGCGACGAGAAACTTCAAACTGCTGGATGAACAACTCACACAGCTAAATCAACTAATGCCTGATGATGGCAGCCAAAATAAAACTTGGGACGATCTGAGAGTATTTGTGCAGGACGAGCTGACCCAAATGGAGAGAACCCTTTCACAGGAAGAAGACGACAGTAATACCGGACTTACCGAAATGGGTAACTTACTCAATCGAGTCGGTGATTTATTCGCCGAAGTTCCGGCACTGATGGCTGACGACTTGAAAAAACTGGCAGTAATTCAAGCAAAACAAGAAGAATTCAGATTACAGGTACAAAATCTGATCGTCCTCACCATTCCCTTTAACATTGCCCTTTCACTTGGACTGCTCTGGCTATTCAACCGCAACATCACTAGCCGCTTGTACGTTGTCGTAAATAATGCTCGCAAACTGCCTGGTCGCGAACCGCTAGATGCAGCACTGAAAGGCGATGATGATATCGCTAACCTCGATATATTGCTGCACAATGCGGCTGAAGAATTGGCACGATCGGATGAGCAACGACGTGGAATGATGGACATTGTGGCGCATGATATTCGCTCGCCTCTTGTTGCCGTTGAAACTTCACTGTCGCTCTTAGAGCGCGGTGTTCCAGCTGATTTAGATGAAAAGGCTGCCGACTGTCTGAAGTCAGTGAGAAACAACGTCAATCGAGTGTTGACCCTGGCAGATGACTTGCTAACTATCGATAGCCTTAAGGACAACAGCATCGAAATCAGGGTCAGACGCTGCGAGATGGGTCAGATTGCAAAAGATGCAGCTGACTCGATTAGAAGCCTTGCACAGGCGAAAAAGATTGATATCAAGATCGATTGTCCTGATATGACGATATACCTCGACGATCAACGCATGATGCAAGTTCTCATCAATTTGCTGACGAACGCTATCAAGTTTTCCGACAACAATACAAAGATTACCATCGGTGCCCGCAAACAGAAAAACGGTTTGCAACTCTTCATCGAAGATGAAGGAAAAGGCATGGACGCAGAGACTGCCAGCAAAGTATTCGAAAAATACGTCACCGGCAAGCAGAAAGAGAAAGCATTCGGTCTGGGATTGGCCATCTGCAAGTTAATCGTAACCGCGCATGAGGGAACGATAACTGTCGACAGCCAGATCGGGCGAGGCAGTACGTTCTTTATAACGCTGCCGCACGCGCTAGATCCAAGCGCTTGCCGGTCAACCAACGAATCGCTGGTTTAGATCACGAGATCAGACTAGTCCAAAGAACGAACATCAGGATTCCGATTAGTTATCGAATTCCGCCTTTCCATCGGCTGAAAGGTGACCGTGATAAACCTTGCCTTTGATAGTCCAGGTCATATTGTAGCGACCGTTTGTGTCACGCTCACCGTGTGCTTCTGTTACACCACTCATTGTGATGTCTTGATGATTGCTTGCGGCTCTCGCCTGGATTTCGGCACCATCGCCACCGTATTTAGTGGTGAAACTCTTCACACCGCGACTATCACGCTCCGATGTCGTCGTATAAGGAGTCCTCATGTCAACGTAATTTGCCTCGTCGTGGTACCCAAGATTGTGCAAAGCGTTAGTGAGATATCCTCCGCCCCAATAGTGCACACGACTATCATTTAGACGTCCACTTTCGGTCGTTTGCTGAGTTCCAGAGGCAGTTGTCTCAGTATTTCGTGCATGTGCTTCCCGACTGTTTACGTTTTCACCATAAGGAGTTTCGCCCTGACCTTTAGGCATCTCACTAAAAGACGCAGATCTCAAATCTGCTGCCGGAGCGTGCATTTCGCCCGGCTTAAGATGCTTCGCCCATTGATTGACAGCATCTTTACCGTGATAGCCGGCTTCCGCAGCCATTCTTCTCTGAGCATTCGCAATATCAGTATTGCTCGCATGCCAGTCGTTCATGCCGCGCTGATGTGCTTGCGCTTCAAGAACCTGGCGGGTAGCGCCCCAGGCGCCCTGCTTTCCACCATCAACGTTGTAAACTCCAGATCCGTCGGCTTTAATCTGGCCGCCACCCTGGTCGTTAGGTACAGTAACGTTCTTACCTTTACCAGCGGACTGTTGTTCACCGACGATTCGATGACCATTACCATCAGTGGCAACTGGACCTGCTTTTCCACCGTCCTTCATGTGAACTTTATTGCCGTGCGAATCCTGTCCAAGCAATTCGCCTTTTGAGCCAGTTCCTGTTATGAAAACATCAGGAAACCCGTGGCTATGAACGTATTGATTAGCTGACGTCAAAGCATTTCTCACATTCTCAGAATTGGAATATGTGCCACCAGAGCCGGTGCCATGATCTGAGCCATGCTGTCTGGCTTGTTGCACTTCAGTGTACAGACGTCCGATCGGGTGTTCGTCGTGTCCACCCTCTGTAGGGGTCTTATGCTGTTTCGCTTCTGGTTGTTCTGTTCGAAGTGCCATGATGTGCTCCATTTTGAAAATCAGCCGCTCGGCGAGGTTTCAATTGCCTGCCTTACAAGTGAGATTAGTCTAAACATCCACCCATAAAATAGAGATAAAACGCATTCACTAATTTGCGAGAGCCAGGCTTGCCAGCGCCGGGTTTATCTGAATAGCCCGGTAATAATCGGCCTGCGCCAACTCCTCCTGGTACAAAAACGAGTATGCGTGCGATCGGAGCCAATAAGCAATTGCATTACCGGAGTCAACTTCCAAATATCTGGTCAAATCCTCGACGGATTGCCTGAACTCCTTGAGCGCCAACAGTGCCTGCCCACGGATCAAAAATGCGAAAATGAGCTCCCGAGATGATTCCAGCGCGATACTACAATCTTTAACTGCCTGCTCGTACATCTTTATGACGTTCAATACGGCAGCTCTCTTTAAATAGGATTCGCCAGAACCACTGATCGCAATATCGTGGTTCAAGTCTTGCAATGCTCCATAATAGTGCTCACGCTTATATAAGATCGTTGCTCGATTTGCATAAGACAAAGAAGTTTCAGGCGCGAGCGAAATAGATTTATCAAAATCTCTGAGCGCCAAATCATCTTGTCCCAATTGCGCGTAAATGCAACCACGCGCATTGAAAGCCTGTTCAAAACTCGAATTCAGTCGCACCGCCGCAGTAAAGTCTGCAAGCGCATGCTCCAATGAACCTCGCTGATAATGCGCTAAACCTTTATTGTAGTAATCCAGAGCGAGGTTATCGTTGAGGATTATCGTGTTACCGCAATTCTCCACAATTCGTGGCGTTTGCCCAGTCGAACAAAAGACCGCGCTTCTGCTCTGCATGGACTGGGATGGACCTGAGTGCATCTCCATTCGTCACCTACCTCTACAAAATCTGAACACGTTCAAATCATGGATAATCGTGAATAAAATCGATATCAAATCTGATTCGTAATAATACGCAGAGCCTGACAGTTTCAAGCTTTCAAAGAATCGAAAGGATGTACAGCCATCCTTTTGTATACAGTGGAAATCGCTGGTAGCCGAAAAGGCAACAACAACAACAACAACAACAACAACAACAACAACAACAACAACAAACCGCTGCTAGCAAGAGAGAAAGCCGCTATTCACTCCATTGAATAGCGGTTGCCGAGGAATCAAAAAGCAATCTACTTATCTAACAACCTGCCGACGGCGGAAGTCCGACACCATAGTCGACAATTTCCCATTGCATTGCCGTAACCTGCGTGCGACCAGAATGGATAGCCTCAGATGGAGTGAAGCTAGCGGTCGGTGTAGCCGTCTTGACAGGAGCTTTCGTATGCAATAACTCGAGTGGTGGTGCGGCATTGGTTGCCACCGCAGAAGACATTCTTTCAAAGAATGAGCGCACTTGTGATTGGTTATGCACCGCTGTACCCTCTCAATATCATTAGTAAGTAGAACGAACATTCAGGCTTTGCTTTTGCTATTTCGCCTGCGGAGCAAGGCTCCAACTTTGTGAGAATAATTGAAGCCATATCAAATTGCTATAAAACAGAACACGATGGCACCATTTATAGTGCTGTGCAAAATCTCTGAAATTCACCGCAAATTTTACGACCATTTTATACGCAATGCTTATGCTCAAATCACCGAGACGAAATTGTTCATCGCTCAGGAGAGCAGACGTGGCTGAACTAAGTGATAGATTACCGACTACTCCGCCGACGGATGAATGGCGAGCATTGGTACTACACCAGTCAGCGTATGGTGACCCACCAGCTGCGCCTCACTTCAAAAGAATCGGGCCGGCTGAAGCCGCTGCGCAAAATCGAGTCAACCCATCCGAAGAGACACCTAAAACCGGTGCCTTGATCGGCTATCAGGAGTTTCCGAGAACAAGAAACATAGCTCCAGCCTATGAACCTAACAACATACAGGCTGCCACCGCTTGTGATGCTCCGACCGTTAAGACAGTCGATTCGCCAAAGGCACAGTCCTCCACCGCAAGCGAAGAACTTGCTAAAGACAAAACAATAGCTAGAGACGAATCAATAAATGCTGAAGAAGAAGCTGGCAAAATTATCGATCTGGCAAAAGCTCGCCTAGACACGATTGACTCGCTGACAGGTTATGCAACGCAAGAAGGGATCGAAGCATCAAAAAAACTAGCTGACGAGGTTGCCAAACTGACTCCTGCTCAAGCAGCTGATGCAAACACATCTATGATCGCGCAATATCAGAACATCTACCCGACCTGGACACCTGTGCCCACCTCGATAGTCAATGATTATGGTCAGTCGATAGGCATGGAAATACGCGCGTCGAAATTCGATATCTGGCCCGGACCAACAAGCTTGCAAATACTTGATGACGGCAAAACGGTCACGGTCCGCCGTCAGGTAGCAGCTGGCGAGGTAGTAGATGGTAAGCAACTTCCTCCCACCTACGTCGTTGATGCGCAGGCGGCAAGAATCCATCGATAAATCACAAGTTCGATTCGAACACTAAAAAGTTTACTGAAGGGGCGATCACCATGCTGAATAAGCATGGTGATTGTGTTTTCGGAGAGAATCTGTTGTCTTTTAAAAGATAAAATTCGACTCGATGCCGTCATGGTGAACTCTTAGTAACATTCCTTCGCCATACTAACGATGAAGCGCGCCAGAAGCCCAATTTATCGGCGTATTCCGATTCTAAGAGACCTGAACATATCAATTATGCGAACCTCTGACTCATTCGAGCCAAATCAGGTAAACAAACTAGCTGACGAGCTAACCAATAGCGCCCTGTATGCCGCTGCCATCGAACCTATGCACGGAGCGGCTCAAGTAGTCGACCATCTAGCGACCACGCAGCTCGATCAAAAAGTGACCGACCTATCCAAGAATTTTGGAATCGAGGCGCCGAAACCAGCAACTGAAGGATCAGCGCACTGGTACGCCCAGCAATTCGGTGGAGCGCTCGGCACAGTCATCCCGTTTATGCTCGTTCATGGTCGTGTCCAACATGCAGCTGGCAGCTCACTTAATAAGACGCTCGAAAAAGCAGCGTTAGCATCTGAACAGGGTCATATTGCTCAAACAGCAGGGCTTAACGCAGCAATGCTCGGCACCTCCGGGTTTATCTACGGGTCGATTCTGAAGCCTTCAGATGCAGCCCATTCAGGTCAGGGGAATTTCTACCAGGACCGATTGGTCAATGGCGCTACAGACGCTTTAATGTTTAGTGCAATCGGGCTAAGTCATTCCTTCATGGAAAGCGGTCTCGGCTCGGCTCGCAAATTCTTGGACAATTCTTCGCTCCCGCTAGCGCTCAAACAACCAGCAATGGGTGCTCTCGAAAGTAGAGTTTTGCCGGGCGTCATTTCGGGAATGCCAATCGGCGTTGCAAATGCCGAGGTTTCAGCATGGAAGGAAGGACGTTCTGCGAGCGCCGAAGAGACCAAAAGTAACGCAATTTTGATGGGAACACTCGGCGGTGCCTTTTCATGGCTTACGCCTGCCAGCTCATTCAAGGCAGCGCCCAAGAACGAATCTGCGTTTCCACCAGAAAGCAACAGAACACTTGCCGGCGGCGACGTCAAAAGCGCAACTGGCGAGGCGAGCTTCTCGGTCTCGCCGCCTGCGGCAGAACATTCCTCAAAAGCAGAGAGTACTGCACAGGCGAAACTAAAGGGACTGTTTGGGGACAAGGGTGGCGACTGGATCGAGTACGCCTCACCTTTCATAGGCGCTGAAAATGCCTTGAAAGTCTTACCCGAGCCGACACCTGGCAACGATGGACTGGCCAGATACTTCGTTAATCAAGTTCAGAACATCAGCGAATCACAAGAAATTTTTCAGTTAAAAGAGATAGGCAAAAATTGGTCACAGGTTGACAAAGCTGATCGTGCGCTACCGATAAACGACCTCTATTTCAAAATGAAAACTGGGATGAACGTGAGCGATTACACGGCGAACCCGGCAAAAGCCGTTTCGCTTACGCCGCTCGATGCGAACCACCCGAATTTTGCCGTTATGGAAGCATCAATCGGGAAAGCAAAAGTTGGAAGCGTTGTGTTTCACCTGGAGCCACCGTTTCTCCACATCGGCAATATCCAGGTGGAAGAGGGATTCAAGCGACTTGGTATAGGCACACAAATAATCAGCAAACTTGAACAGGCGTCGGACCCACGAATTACCAAGGTCTCACTGGAGGTTTCGAGCACTAACACCGCGGCTCGCAACCTCTACTCAAAATTAGGTTTTGAATTCGTAAACGAGACAGGCGACGGCTGGTCTACGCTAGCCAAACCAATAGACCGACAGTCACAATCGGCACCTCCCAAAGCTGATTCTGACGTGTTCGAGCTATTACAAAACGGACCATTAAAAGTCACCAGAGACTTTACGAAGAAAGACACAATCAAAATGGACAGCGAAACGTCCGGTTCTGATCCCGTCCCAAATTCAGCCGGAGCAGAATCAAGACCTGTATTGGGCGGTTTCACAGAAGATGAACTCGGTCGCGTGCGCCAAGTATTCATAAGAGAACACCGACCGCTCGAGGCAAAAGCAGCTAAGTTCCACAGCATGACCAATTTCGATACTGTATTTCCGCAGACGGCTACACGACCTGTGGATAACATCAATCCACAAGTATTGTCCTACTTTCCGTGGGAAACAAAACAACTCGACGTGCAGGAGCGCATCGGGAAATCAATCAAAGAACGCACAGCAGATGGAACTTTGAAGCGGTTAAACATCGATGTGCTGCAGAGCGATCTCTTGCAAGATGCGATCGCTGAACGCGCAATCATAGGAGACCAGGACGCGCATCTGGGTAACTTCAGCGTAACCAAGCAGCACGGCAAGGTAGCGGTAGGAACGTTAGACATTGAAGAAAACGATGGCGCATTTGGCTCCCATACCATTCCGATTATTCGGAGTCCCCTGCCAGATAATGCAATCGCACCGTCAACTCTCGCAAAAGTCAACCAGCTAGTCGACAAATTGGAAACGAGAGAGGGCATGAATCAATTGCGCGATCTTGGACTCAATCAAAGAGAAGCCGAGGCGCTTTTACGACGAGCTCAATTCCTATCTCAATACAAGCGTTTTCCAGGCTCCATAGCAGAAGTAACGCAAGACCCCAAATTGCCTCCGCCTCTAATTGACTGGTTGGCAAATGATCCGGATGCTATGGTAAGAGAATCACTCGCCCGAAATATTCGGTCGAACCCAGAGGTATTGGCTAGACTGGCGAGTGATGAAAACACATGGGTTAAGTCGGCAGCCCTAGAAAACCTTGCGCAATCAGCGCGAAGCTAGTGTACCCTTGTTTTATGGAGATTTGACAGAAATAAGCTATCATCCGAACAATTGATTCTGATACCGACCCGATGCAAAACTCCCTGAAAAGCGAGCTCTCTGCATACCACAAGTCACAAAACGGAGACTAAATCAATGGCTTTTACAGCACCGAAAGAATTGCCTGCTCAGGGAGACCACCAGCCCGACAGAGCGGCAGAAGCGCACCCCGGCTTGAATGAAAAATTGCAACTTGCCGCCAGTGACAGCAACCAAGCTGCATGTTTAGCGGGCGAACAAAAATTCATAAACGGCGTTCGAAAAGACCTCCAAACACTGGCTGATAGTGCGGGTTTGTCCCAGAACCAAAAGACAGATGCCCAAAAGTATATTGACGCCCTAGTTCCCAAAAACTGCGGCGGAGACGGTCAAGAAGCAGACAAGCAGGCGAAGGCGCTGGAGCAGAAGTACAGACATGACCCCAAAATGTCCAAGTTATTCAAAGACATGAAGTCTGAAGCAACGCTTTCGTTCGACTGAAATTTTCTGCAATCTTTTTAGAACATTAGTGGAAAGATAGCTTGCTCAAACCGGCAGCTTAACGGTGAATGTTGTAACTGTGCCAGGTTGACTCTGGCATAAGAGTTCTCCGCCATGCGCTTCAACTATCATCCTGCACAAGTAGAGTCCGAATCCGGTCGAAGTCGAACCGAGGTAAGAACGAGTAGCTACACGTGATGATTCAAACAGTGTCCGAATTTGATCTGCTTCTATCCCCCGTCCATGATCGGTAATGCTGACTTGGACGTGATCATCTGTTGTGTCAATCACAATCTTAACGACTCCTCCGGTTGGGCTCGCCTTGATAGCATTCTGCACAAGATTGTGAAAGACCTGCCTCAATCCAGAGAATATTCCATGCAAAATCGGGGGTTGACTCTCGCTGACCGAAATTTGAATATTGCGAGCGGCGGCCAGTGGTCGGTTCAACTCGAGCGCTGATGTCAGCAGTCTATTAAGCTCGATCTCACCGCGGCATGACTCAACTGCGTACAGGTCTGTTCTATAAAGTTCGATCAATGAGTTAGAGATTTGCAGAAATTCTCTATTACTTTCGCGCACATCGAGAAGGATTGGACAATCCTGGTCATCTAGAGTGTTAGCAAAACTTTCGCCTAAGACGTCCAGAAACATGTCGATGCTGACGAGATGGTTTTTCAGATCATGAGTAAAAAGAGTCGCAAGAGAGTCGCGTTGTCTCTGGAGTATTTTTGTCTCAGTGATGTCCTGGAAGATGGTTACTACTCCAAGGACTTCACCATCTTTATCTAGAACAGGCGAGGCGTTAACACGAAGCCACATACCTTCTGGTCCGATATTAGGACCTCTAACAAAGCCTTCTTTTTGTACAGTCTTTTTCTCGCGAAGCGCGACCGCATAGGGCTCAGCGCTCTCAGAAATTGGCGTTATTCCATCGGCTTCGAAGAATTTGTAATTATCGAGAAACTGTCGCCTGGGCTGTTCGTTTATCTCAGCGCCGACCATCCGAGCCGCTTCTCGATTTGCCAGAATAATATTCTCGTCTTTGTCGACAACAACTAATCCATGACCGATTGAATCAAGAATTGCATTCATCATCAGAGCATGATTGGAGGCAGATGCACTCGACTCAATCAATTTATCGACATAGAGCCTTGTCAAGTCCTCAAGTTTGCGACGCACCGCAAAGAGATGCTCTGGTACGTCCGGTGCGTCGGATGGTGAAACAGAATCACTCACTTTTTATCCCCTGAAAGGATCATTCTAGCTAGTTATGCCATGTGCAAGACCATAGAAAACTTTGCAGCGAAGAATTCTGTTATATTCACTCGGCACACCCGCGTGCACGCAGATAATTCAACGACTGCACTCGAAGAAGTTCTTACTATAGCCCTGCCAGTTCGCTGTAAGGTCATTTTGGATCATTTCTTGAGCAGCAAAAGATGGCAAGTCAATCAAGATCGAGCGCTTCGCGCCATTCGAGAGATATTCATGGCGAACTGAACTTGATTCTGAAATCTCATATCTGAGTGCAACCGACCAGGAAGAAGCGTCGTCGAGCACTTCCAACTGGGTCTGGATTACTTCGGTGCCACCACGCAAGATGTTTGAGCGAATAATTCGACACGTATCACTGAAAGTTTCTACAATGCGTGTCGTAAGCTGCACTTCGGGGGTGGTTTCGACTGAGCTGACTTCCTTCGCTGATTTGCTGGCTGTAGCTGACACATTTACCGTGCTGTCGCAAGGAACGATGGATGGCGCATTGAATTTCTCAATCTGAGCCTGAGTAGGCAAAATAATAGAAGTACCGCGAATCAAAGCAGCTGTGGGCATACCTTTAGAATCAGTGGTAGTGGGCATGTTGTTAATTTCCGCTACCAACTTCCACAGATTGACGTCTTTCAAAGCTGGATGCTTGAGTGCCACGGAGCGAAGCGAATCGCCCAGTCTAACGATGTATGTCAGATTTTCACCCTGTGATTTTGGACCAATAGGTCCAAGCAACTTTTCAATGTTTGCGCGGCGAATTGCATCCGCTTCGGTTCGCAGTTGGCTCGGACCATTCATAACAGAAGCGCTGCTGGGATGGAAAAGTTGACGGCGACTAAACTCCCGCACCTGACGGCGACTCGCTAAAGTAAGTAGAGTCCCGACCTTCACTGTGTAAACAGTCTTGCCTTGTTCATCAGTTACCGCCTGTATCGAGCGTTTGTTTAGCTCATAGAGCAGAGGAGCCAGAGCAACCGAACCCAGTTTCTTCTTAGCGATACTCTCAACAGTGTCGTTACCTCTTACGATATATTTCTCCTGCTTCGTTTCTTCGGCGAGCTTTTGCTCGCGCTGTTGAAGCTGTGCTAAACGTTCTGCTTGCAGCCTTGCATCTAATTCCTGCTGCCGTTTCGTCGCCATTGCTGTCAGCAAAGTATCGGATAACCGACGAGCATCCTCTTCACGTTTCTGTTCTCTTTGCTTTTCTTCATTTCTCAAACGATCCGATTGATACTGCGTATCCAGCATTTCTGCAGTTTCGCGGCGTGTGCGAGCTGCTGTTTCATCCACCTGTCTAACGGCTTCCTGATCAAGAAGATTCGACACAGACTGTTCAATCATTGCTACGATCTGCTCACTCTGTGCACCAGCGCCAAAAGTTGCATCAGTCGCAGATCCATAAGCATCGTCAACCTGTTCCACAGTTTCTTTACGATCCGCTATCTGCATCTGCTTGGCGTCGTAATCAGAACTAGAATGCTTGCCGGAATGATGAATTGAATGATTGTGGTGGGCAACATGCTCATTTTGACTCTGCGTGTGACCGTACTCAGTCCGGCTTTGCGGAGTGTACTCATCAGTCCGACTTGGCTCTTGCGTCTGACGCGGACTTACATATTCGATCAGGTCAATAGCAGGACGCACTGAAAAATCAATTGTATTGCTCTGCGTTGGATCATAGCCAACGTTCCAGGGTAGAAGCGGAGCCTGAGTGATAGTAGATGTTTCGGCAGAAGCGCCCATTGAATTAGTGCCATTTCCAACGTAAGTAGGAGCGGTGCTCACAGTGGCAGATGCACCATTTCCAGTTGCAGAGGCAGAAACTGCTTGTTGTTGTTGTTGATTCGGATCTTGCGCAGGAATAACAACAGGAATTGCGGTTTGCTGCGCAGCAGTGCTGTTAGTGGAAGGATCTTGTTGCGAAACACTGCTCTTGTTATTGGGATCTTGCTGGGAAGCATTGCTATTGTTAGCTGGATCTTGCTGCGAGGCACGAGTATTGTTGGTCGGATCATGCTGCGATCCACGAGTATTGTTGGCCGGATCCTGCTGCGATCCACGAGTATTGTTGCCAGGATCCTGCTGTGAGGCACGAGTATTGTTGACAGGATCCTGCTGTGAGGCACGAGTATTGTTGCCAGGATCCTGCTGAGTGGTAGGCAATTTGCTATTTCCGTGAGCAGGATCTTGTGCAGGAATTGCTCCTGTGCCACGTGCGGTAGGATCGTTATAGCTGCTATTGTTTCCTTGCGCATTCGAGCCTTGCGATGCGTTATTAGAGTTGTTCTGAATTGACTGACCATACTGCGATGATTGGGTCGACTGATTTGAATTTTGAGTTCCGCTACCGCCCGAAGAGCCGGTACTAGAGATGGAACCGCTAGTTTTATTCTCGACTGCATCTAATTTCGAAGAATCAGAAGTCTCTCTCTTCGGCGGTGTGTAAACGAAAACAGCATCGTTTCTGGTTGCAGAAGGAGTGTCTTTAACTTGCGGCGCAGCAACAGAATTGTCGCGTACGGTAGCTGTCTGGTCTTTCTGAGCAATGCCTGGCTGCACGGTGTCGCTCTTTCCGGAATTCAGCATTCTGTCGGAAACTTGAGCCTGAGCGGCTTCCATGCGTGCATTCTGAACCACTCTATCATTGGTAGATTGTGTATTTTGCGCAACTTTATCGGTCTTACCACCAAAATCTCGTTCAGACTGATTTTGAGTCAAACGAGCGGAATCATTGCGAATAGCGTCCATGCGCGATGCAACTGAGTTGCTTGCTTCGGAGTTCTGCAGACGAGAATCAGGTTTGGCAGAGAATTGCGCAGAATTAAGTTCGTTTTTCGCAAAGCCTTCGGCATTGCCACGCACACTAGAGCCGGAATTCAAATCATTCTTCGCGAACACTTCAGTGTTGCCACGCACACTTGAACCAGAACTCAAATCATTCTTTGCTAAGACCTCACCGGTGCCACGTGCAGCTGTGGCAGGATTCACTTCTGTCTTTCCGAGCGAATCTCCACGCGAAATAGCACCTTGATTCACTTCATTCTTAATCGAACCTTCGCCCAATCCATGAATGCTTCCAGGATGAATTTCATTCTTCGCCAGTACCTCTCCGGCAACTGAACCACGATTTCCAGTGAACACTTCGCCTTTTGGAGCTTCGTTCTTTGCTACTTCTCCGAGACCAGCACCACGACTTCCAGTGAACACTTCGCCCTTCGGAGCTTCGTTCTTTGCCAGCGCTTCCCCAAGACCAGCACCGCGATTTCCAGTGAATACTTCGCCTTTTGGAGCTTCGTTCTTTGCTACTTCTCCGAGACCAGCACCACGACTTCCAGTGAATACTTCGCCTTTTGGAGCTTCGTTCTTTGCCAGCGCTTCCCCGAGACCGGCACCACGACTTCCAGTGATTACTTCGCCCTTCGGAGCCTCGTTCCTTGCCAGCGCTTCCCCAGCACCAGCACCACGACTTCCACCTGCAACTTCACCCTTTGTTGTCATATCGACAGCACCATGAACGTTTCCAGGATGAATATCGTTCTTTGCTAAAACCTCAGTACCGCGAGCACCTGATTCACTTCTTGCTGGCGCATCTACCGTACCGCGACTGCCAGACACGACTTCACCCTTAACTGGAACTTCGCCAGTAGGACGCGCCGTTGACTGTTGCCCTTCACCACGAGTCGTCATTTCGACACTGCCGTGCAGAACTGGTGAATGTAATTCGTTTTTTGCAGGCGCTTCCCCAGGCGATCGCAATGGAGCAACTACGGTTTCGTTCTTTGCATTTTCGATCTTGACTCCGGGCTCTGCGCCACCGCGTACAATGGCAGCTTCTTTCACATCGCTCTTCGCCAATGTATCACCACCGCCATGTACGGTGGCTGTTGGACGAAGTTCACCTTTAGGCACATCCTGACCAGGTCGCGCAGCAGCCCCCAGATCCGCGTCACCCCTGGCTGAAGCTATCACTTCCCCAGCGCCATGTGCGTTGGTTGTAGGACGAAGTTCTCCTTTGGTGACATCTTGAGCATGTCGCAGCGTTGCACTGGGATCTGCATCTCTTACGGACCCAGGTTCTGTCGGCGCTCCATGAATGGCCGGATTTCCACCGCGCGACGTCAATTGTGGCTCTGCAGGCGGTGCCACCACACTGGCTTGAGCACTAGGAGTAGACGGACGCTCTTTTGCCGGTGACGGTCCTTCTGCTACTGCACCAGCTGGAAGTCCGCCGGGAGCAGCTGGACGCTCTTTTGCCGGTGACGGTCCTTCTGCTACTGCACCTGCTGGAAGTCCGCCAGGAGCAGCTGGACGCTCTTTTGCCGGTGGCTGTCCTTCGGCTACTGCACCTGCTGGAAGTCCGCCGGGAGCAGCTGGACGCTCTTTTGCCGGTGGCTGTCCTTCCGCGGTCGGTACTACTGCGTCTGAATGTCCAGGTTTAGCTGTTGGTCCCAGATTAGAAGGCAGCGTAGCAGGAGTTGGCAACTTTACTGCTTGCGGAGTAGCAGGATCATCTTTAGTATCAGACTTTTTCCCTACTGAAGTGGGCTCCGCTGAAACTTCACTTCTGGCGAGCGTCGTACCTGATGATTTCCGTGCAGGCTCGGCACCTTTAGGCGCTTCGCCTGATATTGCAGCTTCGGCAGCAGCACCAGCGGCAGCGGCAGCCGCAGCCGCGGCAGCAGCTTCATCATGAGGATTCTGCTCAGTTAGAAGCTTCTTCTTTGCCTTTTCGTCGATGACTTTTTCGTCCCGTTCTCCAGGCAGTTGTGTATGACTCGTTGTGCCATGTGATGCCGGTGCTGATTTATCGGCACCATTTGTAGTGGCAATTTTTCCGTCAACTGCAGAAGAAACAGGAGCCTTATCCGCAGCCGGAAGAGCGACAGAAGCTTTACCATCCGCAACAGGAACGGCAACATGCTCCTTGTTCACGGACGGACTACCGACCGGCGTTTTCACATCTGCAGCAGGACCCGCGCCATGTAATTTATCTACTGCAGGAACTTCGACTGAAGGTTTACCTTCGGCAGCGGCAGCAGCAACATGCAACTTGTCTGCAGCAGGAGCGACTCCCGGCGCCTTAACTTCTGCCACGGGAGCAGCAAGCTCCTTAGGACCTTTTGCACCAGTACCGGTGATAGAAAAGTCGTCCGAGATTGCTGATGGACCATGCATATCAGCCAGAACACCGCGTAAATTAGTCAGCGTCTTTTGAACCTGCTGACCAACTGTCGCAGGACCCTCGTTGCTGGTGCCTGCACCTTCTCTCGCCAAACTGGTCAAATTCAATTCGCTGGGTGCATTCTTCGGATGTGCGCCGCGATCACCTGCGTCAGCATGCGACTTGATTGCTCTTCCATCGTTAACTGACGACTCGATACTCATGTAACACTAACCGTCTGGTAAGGAATCCGCAAATCGTGCGGCCGCTGGGCTTGCTTACCATGGTTATAGAGATTACTTGTTACCAAGTTGTCATGCGCGATTCGAGACTTTAGTCACGAAAATCGTGACTATCAGAACCGCATTCAGACTCAGTCAAAAACCGATTATTTTGAGCCGCCAACAGACAACAACAAAGAGTCCATTCGTTTTGCCAACTCAGTCATAACAAAGGGCTTAGCTAAATATTCATTTGCACCGGCAGCCAAACCCGCCGCAATTTCAGCTTCTGCTGATAGTCCGCTCAACATAAGCACCGGACTTGTGCCACCACCTGACCGGTAATGACCGCAGATCTCGACTCCTGTCATATCCGGCAAATGCCCGTCAAGAATAATCAAATCGAACTTTTCGAACCGGATGCACTCCAATGCCTCGGCTCCTGTCGTGACATTTTGAATCACATAGCCTTTACGTTCGAACCACAATTTGATTGCAAAAGCCAGATCAGTATCATCTTCAACTAGAAGAATAGAAGCCAATGTCTCACTCCTCGCAAGCTCCCTGGTCATCAGAACGCACTGATTTACCGAGCGCTCCAAACCGGCAAAGTCCCCATACATGGGATCTTAGCACCGCAGAGCTGCTGCAGGCGGAAAGTTTCTTAGTTTTCCAACAATTACAAAAGGAAATGAGCAAAACGATTTCGAGTTTGCGCGCTAAGGGCGGATGTCTAAACCGTCCGATACAACCGGAATTCCGTCGCTGTGCAATCTTGTAAGCCAGTTATCCAGGGGCACTCTCTCACTTGTTGACCACGGTTTTGGTCCAGCTGCAAAGGGTCTTCCCTCGAAGCCAAAGAATACCTTGCTAACGCCCAATGAACTGAGCTGGCTGGCTGTGGGTAGAGAAGCTACCGTCTCCACTGAAAGTGCGGGTAAGTGAGAGTCTAGGACTAAGAGTGTTGAACTACCAACCCGTCCGGCTTGAAGTGCATCGTGAATACCTTTGAAGAAGGTCTGACCTTGGTCTTGAATGCGCATCATAGATATCGCATCTTTGGCTCGAGGCAAATGCATGAAGATATCAGAGCGAAAGCGGTTGGCCATGGCGTAACCAATTGTCGCTCCGTGTCCTGTATCTGCTACGAGCAAAGTGCTTGAATCAATATCCCCCCTTCTGAAACGCGAGTTCATCGATTCGAGCCAGTAATCCTCATTTCTCTTGAAATAGCCGCTGGCTATTCTTCCTTGTGGAATGATTTCAGGAGCGGCGGTAAACGCATTGAGATTTTCAAATTGCTTGAAAGGCGAACTCAAACGCTTCGAAGCAATAAGCTTTGCGAGCTCCTTGTTCGTGTAACTGCCATCCGCTAATCCATATTCTGTCGCAGACCCTAGACTTCGAACTTCCCCAATTGGGCGAAAGGATTTTCGGTAAGTTTCTAAAAATTCGACATTCTTGGACGAAGCTATGAATTCTTCAACAAAACTTCGGCAGGCCGCGATAGCAGCTTTGCCTGCTGCCGTTTCTGCTCCGAGTTCGGCTGCCGAAATTGCAGCTTTGTCTAAAAACCCCATACAATCAACTCAATGCTCGGAGAAGACTTTGCTCTGTTTACAGTGTTCTCTCTTGAATTTTTTGAATGATCAACTGCCATTAGCGCTTACTCTGTAAATGCTTTGCTTGATGCGGTCACAATACTATTTGAGATCCCCTTGCTGCTTTATCTTTTCCCGAAGATTCCGGCCAAACCGTGCCGTTGAAGATTATTCAACGCCTGCGTCATACCCGGGTCATCAAATCTATCGCCCCAACCGCGGGCATTGTTCATATTGGGATGCCATCGGTGTTCAGGATTAACGTTAAACATGTCCTGCTGAATTTGTACACTTCTATCGGGAATCATCGCCACCGCTCCGCCCGAAACCCCATAGCCGGAACGCCAATTCGAATATGGGTGTTGCTGTTGCATATATTGCTGCTGTCGTAACAGCTGCTGTTGTTGCAGATATTGCTGCTGTTGCTGTTGCAAATATTGTTGCTGTTGGAAATATTGTTGCTGTTGCAAGTAAGGCGACTGTTGCCAACCATCGTAATTTTGACGACCGTAAACATTGCCGGCTTGTGCAATTCGTCTTCCGTATTGATCGACAATGTCTACATCTCCGTCGCGCTCAATAGCAATACGCAAAGGACTTCTCATTCCCTGCTGCGCAGCGGACTGTTCCGCAATCTGATTTGCCTGTTGGATAGCGCCGATGCCATTGCCTCTAGCAATCTCCGCACGCAGAACCTGAACGCAATCTTGTACGTTGCCTTGCAAAAGATCCTGAGCCAACCTGAAAGTCATGCGATCACCAGGATATTGCTGTCCGTAATCAGGCGAACCAAATCCACCCATGCCGCCACCCATGCCGCCGGTCAGTCCCCGCAAAGCCTGGCCCAAAATCTGCATCGGAATTTGCGACTGGTCAAATTGCGGTGCTCCCTGGCGCTCATAGCCTTGAGGCGGAACTTGAGGTGGCGGCTGTAATCCCGCTCGCTCTGGTGGAAGCGGAGGAGGTTGCTGGCTCTGCGGCGGAGGCAACTCGCGCGGCGGACCAGGTTGAGAATCTCGTTTTTTGTCTGGGTCCGGGTGCTCACCAGTGTGACCTCCACCGGACTTATGATGAGGCATCTTCAACTTCCAACCAGCAGCAAGATATTCTTTGTTGCAGTCAAGATCTTTGTACTTCTCGTGGTTGAGAGCAACAATCTCCTTTACTTCATGAGCAATTGAAGATTTATTTGCGCTTTTGCCCTCTGCTTTTAGCTCTCTTGCCGCAATCGTGCTCAGCGCATCTCCGTGCTTAACGGTATAGACACCGTCCTTTGTCTCAATCGACTGATGCTTACTCTTTTCGTTCTGCTTATGCCATTCACGCGCATGAGGCGAACTCAAACTGTAGTCGGGATGCCAGTTTTTGACATGTGAATCTTTGCAGTGATCGGTATTGTCGGATGAATGTCCGCCCGAATCCTTCCGACAATGTCGACCATTACCGGCGCCATCTGGCTTGCTGTCTTCGTTTTGATAGCTATCGAATTGACGATTCACAAAATCACTCCTGTTTTAGCTGTGCTGCGACACAAATAACTGTGCCGAAGGGGTATAGTCTGTTTGACCAGAACGGTCAAGGCGCCCAAGAACTTCGTTCCAAAGAAGCTGACTTTCAGTCGAAGTGCCAGCAGGATCCTCCTTCAAAACTTTTTCTAGCTGCCTCGCAAGTCTGTCGTATGGCAACTTCTTAATTTGCGTATACAAGCGCTCAATTTCCGGAGTTCGTGTGTCCAGAACCTCGGATGGATCGAGAGTAGGTTCAGCCTCTTCGACAACTTTCATCTCTCCATTGTCTTTAAAATGGTCCAGGTCATTTCGAAAGTCGTAGGGACGTCCGTCGCTCTCAGGACCAGCATGATGAACAGCGCCGCGCTCTATTTCTTCGGGAGTTGCTGCTTCAGCCACAGGCACTTCTGCTTCAACCACAGGAGCTTCTGCTGCCACCGTTGGAGCATCGACTTCTGCTTCGGCTGATTGTGCGAAATGATCTGGTTCTTCTTCTACGGTGAACGTACTGCCGTCAGCCTTTTCTCCATGATGCACTTTCGGTGACGCATCAGCTTCCACCACAGGCGCTTCCGTTTCGACTACAGGCGCTTGTGCTTCTACCGTTGGAGCATCGACTTCTGCTTCGGCTGGTGATGCGAAATGATCTGGTTCTTCTTCTACGGTGAACTTACTGCCGTCAGCCTTTTCTCCATGATGCACTTTCGGTGAGGCATCAGCCTCGACCACCGGCGCTTCCGTTTCGACTACAGGCGCTTCTGCTGCTACCGTTGAAGCATCGACTTCAGCTTCAACTGGTGATGCGAAATGATCTGGTTCTTCTTCTACGGTGAACTTACTGCCGTCAGCCTTTTCTCCATAATGCACTTTCGGCGATGCATCAGCTTCGACCACCGGCGCTTCCGTTTCGACTACAGGAGCTTCTGCTGCCACCGTTGGAGCATCGACTTCTGCTTCGGCTGATGGTGCGAACGGATCGGGTCCTTCTTCTACGGTGAACTTACTGCCGTCAGCCTTTTCTCCATGATACACTTTCGGCGACGCATCAGCTTCGACCACCGGCGCTTCCGTTTCGACTACAGGAGCTCCGGGTGCAGGGGTTGATTCCGCAGGCGGTGAAACGGTCTCAGCTTCTGCAGGTTCAGCACTTGCAGCACTTCGCCCCTTTAAGAAAGATCGGACTTGTTCAACACCGGATTGAATTGCATCCGAAGCCTGCTCAGCACCAGATTTGATTACAACGGAAGCTTGTTCAACGCCGGTCTTCACGACATCAGAAGCCTTTTCGTAACCTGCTTTAGCTGCATCAGAGGCCCTTTGAACAACTGGAGAATTAAGCGCTCTTTCTCCCGCTGCTGGAATTTCGCTAACTTTCGCCTTCAATTGCTCCATCGACGGCAAATCACCGACCTTCGCCTTCAGCTGCTCCATCGAGGGCAAATCGCCGACCTTCGCTTTCAATTGCTCAACTGCCGGTCCAACCTTCGCCTTGAATTGCTCCGTCGCAGGTTTGACCCACTCCGGGTCTTTACTCCAATCAACATTCAACTTGCTTCCAGCCTTCAAACCAGCGCGAATATCCGGGAGAATCTGTTCCTTCGGAATGAGTCCGGTTCTGTATGCATTTACTGGATTCACAACTGCGGGGCCAATTTCCGGAAGACGCATTCCGAGACCGACACCTCCGAGTCCTACGCCAAATTCAGCCAATCCACCACCAAAACGTTCGAGCCCAGCATGAGCCTGAGCCAATTCCGCGGCCGTTTTGGCCGAACCGTTTACCACAGTTGACGCATCTGAAATCCATTTAGGAGCGTTTTGACTGACATCGTATGCACCCACTGCTAGACTGCCAAGAACCATTCCAGCACGAATAGGCACGGGCGCATAGCGAAGAGCCACACCGGCTAAAGCGCCTTCGCCAGCGGTGGCAAGCAAATTCAAAGGGTGCTCAATGAACTCGTTGACTACACCCTTACCTACATCTTTTGCAGCACCAAGATAATTGGTCGTCGATTCACCATTGGTGACAGCAACTGACTTTGCATTTCTTGCCATATCCTCAGCGAGGTACTGACTGAGAGCTGCCGACATATCGTGAGGTTGTTCAGGCTTATTGCTAAAGGTAATTCTGTCTAGCTCGTTCATTACTTAAGAACCTCGGGGGCATCTTTTAAAATCTGGAAAACGAATTTGTGTCAACAATGTGCAACTTTCGCCATAAAATCCGCATAAAACGGTGCGCGTGATATACGCAACGGTGGAAAAGCTGTCACCAAAGGGAACGAACAGGGCTTAATAGCTCTGTTTATCGTGTTCTACGCATCAAGTTTTACATCAGTTTTATGCGTCTCGCCGGAAATTGTGCGTAGAACGTATAAACGAGGATTCAGAAGATGACCGTCGCAATCAATTACTTGAATGTTGCAGGTGCAGGTGCAGGAATGTTTTCGTCGACGGTGACGCCAGAACGACCAGCGCTTGTTCCAAGAAGCAACAGCAACAGCAGTAATAGCAACAGCAGTAATAGCAATAACAACAATATCTACGCACAAACATCATTTGATACCGGACGACCATCGATGGTTGAATCCGCAATCGACAGAGACGCTTCCACCTTCAACCAGAAAGCTTCGATAATGAATCTAACCGAATCCATATTGAAGGATGCGAAGCTCTTTTCTCGTGACCCTGGCACGATCGACAAAGCCGTATTCGCATTGGTTCACTGGATAGATTCAGAACTCAACCAGGGATCAGCGCTGACTGAAGAACAACAAGAAGTAGTCCGCCAGGTGAGGCGGAAAGTCAACCTTCTCATAGCTAAAGGATTCATCTCGCTTCAAAGAACGAATCTGAACCAGACCTCTGACTGTCATGAACAATATTGTTTTGGTCCGGTTGTTTGTAGCAGCAATGACAACGTTCACCAAATGCACAATCTGGCAGATGCTCTTATGTCGATATAAGAGCATCTGCTTTCAGCGATTGAGTAGAGACTTGCACGCGGGACGCGTGCGTTCCATGCGGGCGCGTGCGTTCCATGCGAGCGCGTGCGTTCCATGCGAGCGCGTGCGTTCCATGCGAGCGCGTGCGTTTCATGCGGGCGCGTGCGCGCATGCGGGACGCATGCGCTCCATCTATACGGGCTGATAGTTTACTGTCGCCGTATTTGGTATCACAGAGTGAGAAACAGTTGATTCTGGTGTTTCGACATTTGAAGATTCGAAAGCAAGCCTGGTCTGGGTGATCTTTCCGCTCTCAATCTTATTGACGACAGCTTCAACATAGCGGTCCTGATTGGAGCGAAAGGCAAGAACAACATGCCTGTTCTGTAAAAGCAACTCGCCTTCACCTGTGAACGGATCAAGACGCCATTTGCAGTCGATGCAATTTCTAATAAGCTTTCTTTCAACAAGGCTCATTACAGCTGGATTTTGACCGTACGATTGGAGTAATTGAACAGTGCTCTTAATATCTTTCGAGAACAATGCATCGCAAATCTGATCACAGGCGAAATAAGCAGAGTTGAAACTCAATCTATCATGATCAGAGTCATCAATCCACGCATCAACATGGAATTCGAGGGCACTATCTGAGTCGGCGAAAGTTTCGGAATCATCCAAACTGCTGTAATCGGCGAAATTATCGGATTGATACAAAATGCCGGAATCGACAATACTTTCGGACTCGTAGAGAACGCGTGACTCTGCCATCGTTTGATAAACAAGAGCGGGTTCCGAGTTGAATACGGTATCGGAAGCATCTTCAGTGCACGTGAAGCTCAAAGCGTTTTCAGAAGCGTTCTCTGCTTGGGAAAAGCTTACTATTGGACCTGACTCAGAAACAACGGGCTCATGTTCTGTCGGGCAACTTAATATCTGTTCGGGCTGATGATAGTAAAAATCGGAGTTTGAAAAATTTCGTCTGGATGATTTTGAAATCAGGTGATCGTAAAGCGTCGTGCCGTCTCTTGGCGTAGAGTCTCGTTTCGCTCGCATCGGTCTAGCCAGGCAGTCCATCCGCGCGCCCCGACGAATGAATTTAAAAACCAGCTGCCACGAAAGTTCCAGCAAACAGATTTGTAGAAGCAACACAGTAATGAAAAAAGAATTCTCGGTCAGTTGCTCGACGAAGGAGGCAGGAATTTGCGCATAACCTGAAAGCACATCATGCAAATTTGAGGCGCAAGCTGGAACTTGACTCACTAGAAACAATGACAGTGCTCTGCGTACATGATATTTCACAAGAACATCCTCAAAAGATCCAAAGACACCACAACATTTTTCGGATTCCTTATGCGGACAAATGGCACGCCCTGTAGGCGTCGATCAAGCAATCAATTCCAGATTCTTGCGTGCAGCAACCACGCCTCGCTTAGCAGCAATGGCGAAACTTACTTTTGCAAGAGTCTCATCTGCTTCTTCCGTGAGACCAAAGCCGATGATTACACCTAAATTGTTTTCGGCGTGAGGACAACCTCTCGCAGCAGCTTCCTCAACTAGAAATCTAGCGATGCTGTAGTTGCGCTCGACATAAAGACCTTCAATGTACATATATGCCAGGTTCGACATGGCGTTTAAGCAACCGAGATTACAAGCTGATTTAAACCAGAAGTAAGCCGCCGCCAGGTTCTGATCGACATCGACACCCTCGAGAAACGCTGTACCCAAACAGTTCTGCGCTTCAGGATCTTGTTCCATCGCTCTCAACCATAGAATGCCAGTGGGAACGTCGAATCTGATCTTTTGTTCCGTTTGAGGACTTTGTTTTCCCATTTCATAAACTTGTCCCATCTGAAACTCCTCATCAAAAAGCTGACGTATTAGCCCTGACGCTCATGTTTGGCTTAGAGCGTTTTCACATCGCTAATATGCCAGCCCGCCCATAAAATGAGTGTCAAATGCTGAGCTCGCGATTGCGTAACTTGCCCATCCCCAAATTGCCGAGACGGCGGGGACTTATAGGTCATTTGACTGAATTGACGAATGCTTAATTTGCTGAGACGCAAATCAAATTGATTATCAGCCGAAGAGAAACTGACTAAGCTTCTTTGTCTTCAATCATGTAGCCCGACCCGGAAATGGTCTTGATCAGGTCAGTCTGCCCGATGCTCTCCAGCTTTCTGCGCAACAAATTCATCCAGGTGCGCACTGAGTTCGTCGTGCCTTCGCTATCAGAGGGCCAGACGGCGTTAAGCAACTGTTGTGCGTTGAAAGTGCGATTCGGATGGCGCATCAAATATTCGAGAAGCGCAGTTTCTTTTACGCGTAAGCGAATTTCAGACGAAGTGGTTATAAGCAGATTTGATTCAGGCTTGAGCGTCAAATTGCCAATCTTCAATTCCGGAACATATGTTCCAGATCGTCGGCGCAACAATGTTTTGATGCGAGCGAACAGTTCTCTCACTTCGAAGGGTTTGACCATATAGTCGTCAGCACCCGAGTCTAAAGCAGTCTCCAGGAACGAAACATGCTCTTTACCGGTCAAAAATATGATTGGAGTCTGACCGCCCCTTTCTCTGAAGGTCTTGCAGACATCGTGCCCACTGATTCCAGGTAATGACCAATCCAAAATAATGACGTCATAGTCAAATGACGACAGTAATTGAAGGGCATCTTCACCGTTGTCACAGACTTCAACTAATTGCCCGAGAGAAGTGAGATACAGCTTAAGGGCGTTTGTCAGTTCCTTGTCGTCATCAACAGTAAGAATCTTCGACATATATGCCTTTCGACGCGGCTTCCCCCGTAACCGCACATTTATACCTGACTTTGGGCACATTCGACAAGAAGTCGTCAAGGTATCGCAATCGTCATTACTGCTCTTTTCAGGTTGTCTAACGGCTACAGCTCTGACTTCCAGAAGTTTGCAGGCTGCATGGCTGTTGCCGATTTCTCACAAACAATTCGGAAGCTCTTAAAAGCGGCTGCTTGCGCAGTCATGTTTTTGCGCTCGAACAAAAGCACAAATGCGTCCAAAAGAGACTGTACTTTGGGGTCGCTGAATTGACACTTAGCCAGGTTTTTCAGAGCACACTTTGCAACCTGCTCAGCCTCCCCAACTTTGCCCGCATTCAACAGAGCTTGAATGGAATGGAAGTCCATTACAGCACTGTTCAAATACTCTTCGGGCTTCTTTGAAGCGACAGAAGCGCTATTGGCGCGACCAAGCGCAGCACCAAGAACACTCGCCGCCATCGGATGCACCCGAGCACCTGCATCGACTACCTGCCTTTCAAGAGAACCAGCCATTCGAGAAGGTTCTTCAGAACTGCGCGTTTGATTGGCGCCTGGCAGGAATCGGCTTAGCTGATCGCCAACTCTGTTAGAGTCGTTTGCGTCAGAACCCGAATAGGCAACAGTATCGGTATTCCTTTCCTCCGATATTGATGAATTTTGTCGGCCTTTGTTGTTATCGATGTCATTGAAAATGGCCATCAACCCACGCGGTTCACCATTGGAATAATCAGATTTGGAGCTGGCTGACGATTCGATAACTGATGCTGTCGAATCTGGGCCGCTTGACGCTTGTCCAGAAGAGTTAACCTGAGAGTTCGCCTGATAGTTAGCTTCAGTGTAAACCTGTGAGGAAGCGATATCAGTAGCCAGAACGTGTTGAGCAGGGTTCAGAGGCACCGCACGCGTGACATTAGGCTCCTCTATCGAGACCGCTCGCAGCAGATCTGAATCCTGAGCCGAGGGAACTGGCGCAGGCATCGCCGGCAGTGGCGCCCGCATCACGTCGCCTTCATAGCCTGTCGCAGTCGAGTTCACTTCAGAATTGCCGTTCGGTGCTCCAGCATAGACGCTGTTGCCCAATTCGTAAGTTGAAGCACTGATGTCACCAGACTGCGAGTAAAGGGTCTGCTCCAGCGAGACGGGCGCCTCAGAACTGCGCTCAGCGGCTTTAGAGTATTGCTCAACGGCAGATGCTGAGTAAGAGACGGCTGGCGGCACTACATCGACCGAAGCAGTTGTAACGGGACTGAAATAGGCAACATCAGCGGTTTTACCTTGCTGCGCGTCTCCAGCCTGGGCATACGAGCCCGCTACGTTACTGAACTGAGTTTCGGAACTGGCGACCTGAGTACCGGCGATATCGACAGGCATAACACGCTGAGACTCTCCTGCTTGTACATGAACGTTTCCGGCTGACTCAGACTGGGCGGCCGAATAATGCACATTCGCACTAGCTCCCGAAGCACCGGAATCTTGGGAAGATGCCTGGTTTGTGCCCTGTTGCACTGCGGCGGGGCTGGCATCGAAAGATGGTGCAGCTGGTGCTGCGTAAACACTGTTACCGAGCTCGAACGTGGAAGCATTGAGATCACCGGCTTGCGCATGAAGCGTCTGCTCCAGCGACTGCGCCAGGTTTTGATTGTCCAAAGATTCTCTGCCGAAGTGCTCAGCGGTCGAAGAATAGGAGGTAGCGGGTGGCACGACGTCCACAGAAGTTGTAGTCACAGGGCTGAAATAAGCAACGTCAGCCGTTTTGCCCTGTTGAGCATCGCCGGTCTGAGCATATGTGCCAGCCACATTGCTGAATTGATTTTCTGAACTTGTCACTTGTGTACCAGCAATGTCAACAGGCATGACTTTCTGCGACGTGGCTTCTCCAGGAATAGATACCTGTCCATGATCGCCAGTGGAGCGCGACTCCATAGGTGCAGGTACGCTCGTACTACCAGCGTAGACACTGTTGCCCAGTTCAAACGTGGATGCATTCAAATCACCCGCTTGAGCGTGAAGAGTCTGCTCCAGCGAGAGCGACGAGTTATGGGAATCAGCGGCGGCATCTCTGGCGAACTGCTCCGGCGAAGAGTTATATGAGGTTGCAGGAGGAACGACATCAACAGAAGCTGTTGTCACAGGACTGAAGTAAGCAACATCTGCGGTGTTTCCTTGCTGCGCCTCACCAGTTTGAGCATAGCTACCGGCAACATTACTGAACTGAGTTTCAGGGCTGGTTACCTGAGAGCCGGCAATATCAACAGGCAATGCTTGTACAGAGCGCGTTTCAAGCCTTTCACCAGACGAGGCTCCAGACGGAGCATCAGTCGAATTGCGACTCAAAGATTCAGAACCACCATGCATGGCATGCTGATTCGCCGTAGCCGGGTCAAACACTATAGGTGGTACCACGTCAACTCTGGCCGAAGTAAACGGAGTGCTGTAATTGTTCGCCACCGAGTCGACATTAGTGCCGGATGCTTGAGTAGAAGCAGCAACATGAACGGCATCGCCACCAACAACAGTACTGGAGAATACACCACCTTCTGGATGCACTCCACCAGCGTCGCCCCAAACGGCACCACGAGACAAATCACCACCAAACGGAGAAGAAGAAGAGAGCAAATTGCCACTCTGGTCGAAATTGGACACGGTCGAGCTGGTCACATCTCCGCCAGGACCGTAGTGAGTATTGTTCATCACATAGCCGCCGTCGGCTGTTGGAATTTGCTGTTGGCTACTAACGATATTATGATTGGCGTCTCTGAGAAGTTCGAGTGATCCGCCATTTGGCAGATTCTGGAATTGCGAACTAGCAACGAGTGCATTATTTGCATCGAAATAATTCGTCGTGTAATCATCATTATCGTTGTAGTGAGTCTCTGATGCGCCGAGTAGATTCTGAGCGTTGGACGGGTCGTAATATTCGGTGCGGCTCATGTCGCCTGCAACGGAATCTCTTTGATAAAGTCGGCCGGCGTCATCATAAGAGGCTGACGAAAGTCCACCATTTGCCGCGGCAGAGAAATTGATCATGCCGTGAGGAATGTTGGCGCCGTCTGCATGACCAACTGAAATGGAACCGTTCGGATTATGAATAACGGAGAATGCGTCAGTTTGCTGATGCGCAGCGTTAAACACTGATATATCAGCGCCGTTCGCCGCAGATGCAGAAGAAACTGTGCTGCCGTCAGGAAGATTGAACGTTCCGCTTGATGACAGGTCAAGATTAGTGATCGATCCATCGTTGTTTAAATAGGAAAGGTTCTGTCCATCGTTAGAAAGGAAGAGCGAATCTCCACCAGCGGTTGGTAAGGCGATACCTTGCTGACCGTTGTGCGAAACAGGATGCATCTCTGCATTCGGGTTAGTGTGATTGAATGCCAGCTGCTCTGTATGTTTGCCATCCGACATAGTAAAGAGTTCAGAGTTGCCGCCACTCTGATATGTGAGCGATCCACCCTCGAAGTTCATGCGATATTGCTCACCGGCAGGAACTGAAGCAGGGTTGAAGGAACCAACGACGTTGCCGTGGCTGTCGCGCAGAGTGTCTTCGCCCTGACCGCGTTCAAGCGTATAACCACCCATCTGGAACTGGTTCTGTCCTGGAAGATGGCTGACCATACCGTTATGCGCATCTCCGTGAGCACCTGGTGGCAATGGTATTGGACCAAGATCGAGTGGTTTGACAGCACCGGCATCACGATGTGCCATGGACGCAAGACCAAGGCCTCCTGCGAATTGCGGATTAACCTCAGAAGCCATTTCTCCGCTATCACCGGCTTCGCCGCCAAAACCACCGGCACCACCGGCAAAGGCACCACCGGCCGCACCAGGAGCGGATCCAGCTCCAGCGAATTGACCATGTTGACCGTGCACACCGTGTGAGCCATGCCCGCCGTGCGCTCCATGTGAGCCGTGCGCTCCGTGCGAACCGTGAGCGCTTCCTTTGCCGCCGCCCTGTCCGCCGCCACCCTGTCCGCCACCTTCCTTGGCGCCTTCCTGCGCTTTCTTAGTAGCTTCAGCACCGGCAGCCTTAATCAGACCCGCAAAGTCAAAAGCATATTTAACCGATGACGTAGCGAGAAAATTCAAGGCACTGACGATAATGGTGCCGGATTCATCCACACCCTTAAAACAAGCGATTAGTAAAATAGTCGTGTTCCAAAACAGACTCCAGAAGCAGATTGTCACTACACCTTCGACCCAATTTGGGAATGCCTCACGAAAGTTTTTGATTGGCCACACCCAGAGTCCAGCTACAACCGGGCCGACAAAGAACAAATAAAAGAGATAAGCCATCTGGAAAGCACAAAGAATATTCCAGGTTCCAGTGAGCCCTGCGTTGCCGCTAAAAGATATTGCCCGAGCCGCCATTGCTCCCGCGGGCATACCCTCATCGGTCTTGTCAGGCATGGGTTCATTGACTTTACTGCAAGGATCTTCCTTCTTATTTTCGAGAAAGAATTTTTCAAAATCAGCCTGACTTTTTACTTTACCGCCAGGCCAATTTTTGCCGACACCTGTGTTCTGATTCGATTGAGGTCCACGCGTCGGGAAAGCCTTGATTTCGGCACAAAGCGCGTCATCATACATGCTATTGCTGAATATACGCTGATATTCACTGGCGATTGTGTAAGTGATGGAATTAGATAAGTCGATACCCCAATTAACAATCAAAAATGACGATGGAATCAGAAACAGCGCGATGAAACTGCGCAGAATTCCTTCAAATGGATTGCTCTCGTTCAGTACAGGATTTCCGGCAGCCATGATTGCCTTCACTTGCGTCAGCACCGCACCTGGTAGCAGCAATAAAATCCCAATTGGAACAAAAAGCTGGTCGCGCACTTTATTCCACTTGTTGCCGTCTTCTGCAGTAAAGTTTTGCATGAACTTACCGCAATAATCGATCGCGCTGGCAGCTTGCCCCTTCGCCACATCGCCCATTGCGTTCCCGGCTGCCATGCCCTGTGCCTGCTGCGAAGCCTGCGCGGCCTTGGCGGCGTTGCCAGGCATTTGCACAGTTTTTGCCATATGGTGAGCTGCAGTTGCGGCTTGCTGCGCCTGCTGTGTATTTGAGGTAGTATCACCGTTTGTTGGGTTTTCCTTGGCAAATTCGTTTAAAAGACCAGCTTCAACTGAAGTTGTCTTGAATTTGGAAGCAGACTTCAAGGTGTCAGGCCAGCGCGTCAAAAACGGTCCGCCAGGCCATTTGCCCGGGTCGACCTCGACTTGCTTCTGATTATTCTGATCATCGCGATCGTCCGAGCCGCCCAATGAAGCAGGCAACAAATATTTCATTTCAGGATTCTGTTTGCCCCATTGCTCCATTTGTTCAAGTATGGAGCCGGTGCCGGAATACTGCCCCCCGGAACTATCGGCTGCCAGTGCTTTTGTTATCGCTAAAGAGAGCAGAGCGATAATCAGAACGAGCAGCTTGGAGAGTTGGGCGGTAGCTTTGAAATTCATATTGTGCACCGATTAGTAACGGGAAGATCCAGAAGAAAGAGAGGTCAAAATGAAAGAGAGTTCGAGAGATAGAGCCTAGGCAGCTTTAGCATGGTGAGCCTTTGAATGACCCGGCTTGCCGCCGCCACCACCCTGTCCGCCACCGCCACCGGTAGCATTTGTTTTTTCAAGCAATTGATCCACCATATCGCCCGGTCTAAAATCCAGAGCCATAAACGGAATGTATGAAAGCATCACCCCGAAAGCAATAAACACGATAGGCTCCCAGGGACTTTTCGGATCATAGGCCCCCGCCTCGCTCAGCCACTGAATACGGGTTGACATACAAAGCAGAATCACGCACCACCAGAAGCGCCAGAGAACAAGATTCAACAACCCTTCCAGCCAACTCGAAAAAACCGGGCGAAATAATCTTCCCATCCCCGCAGGCCAGGCTAAAAACGCAGCAGCAATAGGACCCAACAGATATAGATAGCAAACCATCACTACCTGGTACGCGACTAAAACCATCAGACCATAATTCAAAAGAGCAGAGATAATGCCGAATCCAGAGCGCATCACTGCTTCCTTTCCTGTCTCCTTCTGAGCGGTTTCCTCTCGTTGCTTCGGCGACTGGTTTGGATTCGGATTGAACATCGCATCAGCCCAACTCGTAATAGACGACGGGCTGACAAATTGTGTAACTTCGTAAGTAAGCGAATTTCCAACATCGATAGAATAACTGACGATCAGCTGCGTGGAGAAAATCAAAAACAATGCAACCATAGCTCGCAATATGCCGGAGAACGGATTTATGTCTTCATCCTTTGTGCTATTAACTCCGTACTTAACGAGACTCATAGCCTGAGTAGCGACAGCACCCGGCAACAAAAACAAAACTGCCATCGGAATGAAAACGCCTTTGAACATCTGCTGAACCATCCAAATAGCCTGGCTCAACGTCTTCTTTGAAGCGCTGGCACTCACTTGCGAACCGGCACCTTCGTTTGCCACGTTGATCAAATTGGTCTGGACGGTCTCAACATTGGATCCAAACTGAGCATTAGCAGCACTTTCAGTAGCATCGCCCATGTGCTGGATGCCGCCTTGCAGTTGAGCCTGAGAAGTGTGTAACGATGGATTATTCATTTCATTGGCGCCCTGGTGGGCAGCATTAGCAGCGGCGACCATGGCCTGGCCATTGCTCGTTGTACCAGCCGACGTTTTCATCCAGTCCGGCAAATTTGCGTTGGTGGCGGGATTCGCAGGTGCACCGAGCGAACTGGGGTTAGTGGGGTGATGGCGAAATGGTCCTAAAGCAGGATTCGGAGGTCCCCACAAACCGTGCCCTCCCCCCATGTTCTTATAGTCAGTCATTTCTTTATGATGAGGGATTTTAGGCGGTTCCTGATCGGGCTGTGCCTTTTTAGCCACCGGTTCAGGCGTGGGAACCTCGGCTGACGGCTCAGCGCTACCGGCCGTCATGCCACCATGCTTCTGCGGTCCATATTTTTCAGTGGGATCTTGCCCTTCCTGCTTCTGCAGGCTCTCTGCGTTTACTTCTTTGCCGACTTGAGGAGCCGTCTTAAACCATACCTGAGTCTGGTGGTCAACAAACGAGCCGGTCCATTGAGATGACCCCCCGGCACCACCAGAGCCACTACCAGACCCAGTGGCTCCTCCCGCGCTTGAACCGCCGCTACCAGCAGAGGCACCGGTTGTAGCACCGAGAAAACCATTCTGTGCAGCTACCGGCATGGCGTTGATGGAAACGCTGATATAGGCAGACAAAACCAGCAACAAACTCGCGCGAACAACGTTTGAAGAACGACGGGGAAACACTGCAAAATTCAGTAATTTCATGGCTGACAACCAGCAGCGAGGCACTCTGATGCACCGCTACCGCCTTTTGCTTGGCTTTACTAGTAATGTCGTGAACAGCTAAGGCCGTCATGTGCGACAAAAGTGAGAATAAACAAACGAACATCAAATTGGCATAAAATCTAAGGCTGAATCAGCGACAGCCTATCGAGTTACACAATTCAAAAACTTTCTCTGGCTAATAACCGCCAGGTCGACTAGCCACGAATTCTACGCCTGATTGACCGGCCCGCTTATGACCATATCGATCTTGAGCGTAGCGAATTCCGGCGATAAGATTCGAGAGCGGGTCGTGAATATTAGAGTCGAAGCCCTTCAGCGCATATTGCCTGAAAGTGCTTGGAATAGTCTGCATCAGACCGGTTGAAGGATGTCCATTCTGAGCATTGATATCCGTTTTGTTAGTAATGTTCGGGTTCCAGGAGCTTTCTCTGGTGACAATCTTGTTCACTGCAGCTATGTTCGACTCGGTGGCCTCCAGACCCGAAAGTTCCAGAGCCTTGGCGATTAGCTCCTTTCGTGCCCCGTCAGGAACGTGACCACCAACTGCGTCTTTATCGAAACCGCCGTCTGCACCATGCCCGCCCTCAACGCTGTCATTGAAGCCGTTATACTGACCATTCTGATATCTCATGCCGTGATAAGCCTTTTCCAGCTCCGGAGATTCATCAGGCTTATGGTGACTGGTACTGATAATGGTGCGCTTATGCGGCATACCCTTTATGCTCGGATCCTCAGAAACGACGTCATAGCCGCGTTCAGTCTTGCCATTTTTTCCAACCTGGTCATCCTGAATGATGTCCAAATGCGGTAAAAATTTGTCAGCGTGGAGCTTTTTGTTGAGTTCCTGCAAATCCTGATTGAAGTGCTTTGGATCCAGACGGCGAAGAGCTTCGACTTCTTTGAAAACATGCGAGAAATCATGCTCGTCATGCTTCAAAATCTTTTCGATTTTTTGCGCAGCTTCGTCTACTAGTTTGTGATGATTCGGACTGGCAGCATGCCTTTCCGTACCATCGTCTTTGTCTTTCTTAGCATGGTCATCGTGCTTCCCGTGACTGTCATGCCGGTCGTGACCATCGGGCCTGCCGTGCTTATCGCCTACGTCCTGTCTTCGATGCTCGTGTGACTCTGACTCCGAATGTTTTCCATGTGTCGGCTGAGAATGCGTTTCTCCATGCAATTTGTGATGCAACAGAGCACCAGCATGATGTCCCGTCGAATCTGAGTGTTTGTGAGCACGATCAATCATGGAATTCCTGAAACTAATAGTCGTCGAAACGGCAGCACCAGTGTCTAGTAATTGGAGCTGAAAACGAGGCGGGCGATCGATCTGTTGACCGGATCAGTACCAAGATAGCCAGATCACATAAAATCAACGTAAAACAGAATCTCACTCGCACTCGCACTCGAACCCGCACCCGAGCACCGCCATCCGGCACACCCGCACCCGGTACGCCTACCCCCGGCACACGGACGCCTGGCCACGGACGTCATACCCTTGGTAATGTCTTGGTTATATAAAAGTCGCATTATTAGACTCGGAAACCCGAGAAGTACTCTCTCTTCAGGCAAATTAATCCAGTCCATGCACCCAGTGCCACCCATCTCCGCATCGTCACGATGACGTAACGCCGCAGAGATAACCTGTATGAGAAACCAAAGATTTCTGCGGTTGTGAGTCCTTTTCATTTTTTACCAGGACCGAGAATAAAGCGCATCAACGGCAGTCACCTTCTGTTGAGCAGCAGCATGTACAGCCGCCGGCAGCGCTCTAAAAAGAAGTTCTCCAAGATCCAGCGAGTAGTCTATGTCAGAAGGCGAAGTCGCAAAACCTGCCCCAAAGAAGTCGGATGACAGATCGGCTGCCGTTGGTGACGGCGGGCAAGAAAGCGCACGTTTGAAATTAACGACTGAGGCTGGTCTGGCAGATCCAAAAAATTCTGCCGGTGGCGAAAAGAAACCCACCGAAGGTCAACAATGTACTGTAAAAGATTCTGGAAACAGCGAACTGGTGTTCACACCCATAGCAGGCTTCGACGCAGAACGGCATGAGCGGTCAGGCGATCAGGCAGTTCGCGCCGCACACCGTTCCTACAAAAAATTACCTGATGGTTCGCTGGAGCTCGGGCATGGTGACCGTTCAAGAGTGATAAAAGAAGCAAACGGCGCCATTAGCGACCAGGGTGACGTTAACGGACAGCACTACGACATAACAGCGTCCAAAGACAAAGACTCGATTGTTTGGAAAGACAAAGACGGCAAAGAACATCGATTCGAACGGAAGAAAGGCGAAAACCATAACGAATACGTTGACGGCGATGGCACAACGTTAGTACAAAACGGCGACAAGAACACAATTACCTTCAAAGGCGGCTACCAGGTAGACATAGACGCGCGCACCGGACGAACGATAATCCAGCACGATCAGAAAGAAATTGCCCAATATAACGGCAAAGATGCAGTCAGACGACAATTGGATGATAACAACGTTGCTTTTCAGGTACGAGGCGACGTCAGCACCACTGTCGATCAAATAAAAGATTATCAAAGGCGGACAGGGCAGCCGCAGCACGGCAACATGCTGATTAAGAACGAGAAGGGTGACACCGTCGTTCTCCAGGAAGACGGCACCGAAATAACGCGTAAAGCAGATTCCAAAACCGTCTCGATCAAGCGCGGCGACACGGTAGTCGAATACACTCCGGGACAAGAACCTAAAATAATCAGCGGCGCCGACCATATCACACGAAACAACGGTGGGCTTCAGATCGACGGGAAGGAAATGCTCACCAAAGACGGCTGCGTGGCAATCAGCGGCATGAAGGACGGTCGTCTCGACTCGAGTCACGGTCGCATATATGGAACTACCGACCAGGGCGGGCAGGTTGACCTGGGAACAGGTCGTGCTATAGCCGACAGCCTCACCACCACAAACACCGGCTCGGGAGTGGAAGCCACTACGGCTGATGGCAGAACTATTTTGAAAACTGGACCAGACAGCAAGCAAATACAGTCAGGTCCAGTGACTACTAACGTCGATCAGGACCATCCCACCACTACTGTTCATGGCTCAGATGGCAGCACCATTAATATCAATAATGTTGATGGCTCATCAAAGATCACAGACAGCAACGGCACCGAGATCGCCAACATAAATGGAAACGGTGATGTTTGCACATGGGATGGAACCTTCCTCGGTGCCGACGGTGAAATCTTCAATGCGGACATGGATCTTTCTGGTTGGACAAGCTTCGACGCTGATGGACCAAGTTCGTTCAGTAGCTCTGATTCTGACTCGGGGGCATATGAAGCACGCCAGGCCACCGCAAACGCAGTCTCGAACAGCACGACCGCCGTCACATCGGCAGATACCATCTGTTCCAATGCGAGAGCTCTGGCAAATAATCTCGATGCAAGCCCCGGTACGCTCAGTCAGATAGACAGCGGAATTGACAATTTGGGTGCCGCGGCTGCCCAGTTAACGGCATTATTACCATTCAATCCCGCCCTCGTCGAACAACTCTACGCCGTAAATCAATCATGGGCAAAATTGCAGGATATTAGATCGGTCGTTCAGAATCAAGTCGCGGTCCAAAATCTGCTCAATCAACAATACGGCACATCGCCAAAAGGCGTAATTGCAAACGCCGTCGGCATGGGCGGAACACCGCAAGCAGTTGAGTTGGCAGCAGAAAGATACCAGTTGCCTCAAACTGCATGACGAACAGAGCAGAAGGACTGTAGGCTTTTAAGGACCGATTCTATTACGCAACAAAGTGTTTGTCGAATTTCCGGAAATTACCGCCGGTGGTGATGGTTGCAAACACTCAATGAAATAATTGAGACCAGAAGTTTCCCCTGTGTATTCATTTCCTTCAATGCGGATATTCACAGCGGAAGGCGCAGACGCGCGCCAGACTCACCGCGCAGAAAAATACCGTTTACTGTCAATTCTTGGTCATACAGATAATCGCCTTCCGGAAACAGAACAGTGTTGCCCGTACCTATTCCGGCTGCAGTTATGGCAGCTTTAATAGCGGCAGTGTCATTAGTTTTACCATCGCCTTTCGCCCCATAGGTTCTGACATTGAAAGTTCGCAAAATAGGATTGCGAATTGGGTTACGAGCGTCACACTCAGAAGCGGCAACGCCTGAGGACATTAGAAGTAAAACGGGAAGCAGAAGATTAGTAAGCGACCTTCGATCCATCGGCATACCTCTTAGACAAACTCAGCCATTCAAGGAATAATCTACCCAATGGACAAAAAAACTCATTAAATTCGCGAGTCTTCGTCAGCGCGAAACATCCGGCAAGGCAACGCTCTGGCGCGGCTCAAGGGCCGAATTTGCATCAACAGACCAATCGCTAAGAAACAGTGGTCGCAGACTGTTCACAGCCGCAGCGATTGCTGAACCATTGTTCAATAGTGTCGCACCAGCCGGTCCGATCACTCCCATAGCAGCAAAAGTAAGTCCGAGACTATTTGGTATTACCGCCAGTGTCAGATTTTGACGAACCAGATTCATAGCTCCGCGTGCAATTTCAATGGCTTCAGGAAGACGATTGAGATCATCGTCTGTTAGCACAACGTCGGCGCTTTCTCGGGCAGCCTCGGTGCCGCCATGAAGCGATACTGCAACATCGGCATGAACGAATGCCGGCGAATCATTAATTCCGTCGCCTATGACAGCTACAACATAACCTTCGGCTTTCAGTCGCTGCACGAGATCAGCTTTCTGTTCAGGGAAAGACCGAGCCAGGACCTCAGTTATGCCGCACGACTTAGCAACACGATTGGCGGTCGCTTCACTGTCGCCAGTAGCCATGACCATTTTACGAATGCCCATGCGCCGCAATTTTTTAAGAGCTGATGTGGATTCTATTCGCAATGGATCGTTATAAGTGATCACGCCAGCCAGCTTTCCATCAATTGCAATGTAAACAATAGATTCACCAGCAGTGGTGCTTATCATCTCAGTCGGATGAGCATTGACGGTCGAGATTCGCTCAGATTCCATCAGTTTCTTGCTGCCTACAATCACGCTCATATGATTGATGCGAGCCTTAATACCCATGCCGCGTAAGTGCGTAGAATTATCCCGATGCGGAATTTCCAGACCTTTTTGCAATGCGAACTTGACGATCGCGCGTGAGGCGGGATGGTGCAGACGTTGCTCCACAGCTGCCGCGACTGCCAGAAGTTCATCCTTATCGATATCACACAAGCTAATCACATTGGTGACCTTGGGGTCTCCACTGGTCAATGTGCCGGTTTTATCGAACACTATCGCGTTGACTGAAGCAAGGCGTTCAAGAGCACCGCCACTCTTGATGAGAATACCCCTTCTGCCCGCTCGGTGCATCGAAGAAAGCACCGCAGTCGGTGCGGCAATTCTGATACCAGTGCTGAAATCGAAAATTAACATGCTCATCAAACGAATAACGTTGCGCGTCATTGCGTATGTGACGCCGGCACCGATAAATATTGGCAGAACAAGCTTGTCAGCCATGACCGAAGCGTAATTCTGAATTTTGGTTTCGTGGAGCGGCGCATCAGAAACTGTCTGCAAAACCATTCCGGCCTTTGTATCAACGCCTGTAGCCTCACAGCGCAGATGGATTTTCCCTTCCACCAGCACTGTCGCGGCCAAGACCTTCGAACCTTTCTCGACTTCGACTGGAATCGATTCTCCGGTCATTTTCGACTGGTCAATGCAAGCCTCTCCTGTCAGTACAACGCCATCGACAGGCACCATATCGCCCGGATAAACAACAACTATGTCTCCGACTTTTACTTCGTCGGCTGGAATACAAATTCTCTTTTTGCCTTTTACCAACCAGGCAAAACGTCCAGACAATCCCAGCAGATCAGCAACTAGCTTTTGACATTTCCGCGATGTTTGTTCTCTGATAAATTCGCCTGTACTAATCAAAGCGGTCATGAAAGCAGCTTCGACATACTTACCATTCAACATCATCACAGTCGCCGCAACGCCGTCGAGAGCATCGACACCAAACTTCCGTTCGTCAACCAGTGTGTGGAGAGCCCGAGAGGCAACAGGTGCAACCGAAGCGGCAACCAGCAACCGCGTCACGAATACCGGCATTTTGAGCGCGGCAGCAGCAAATGCAGCTCCGCCGAGAGCGAGCTGGACAACACCAGGCATAATCTTGTCGAGCCAGTTCAAAGCTCGTTTCAGAATCTTCGCGACAACCGCACTTTTTGCTTCCGATTTACTCTCAATCGGTTGCACCTCGGCCAGAGAATCAGGATTTAAATTTCGAACACACTTGAGTACATCGAACTGATCCAATCTGGAATCGTCATACTCGATTACGACGCTACCGTTCCAATTATTTGTCGAGATGGAAAGGACTCCGGGGGTATTAATCAGCGCCATCAAACAGCGACCGATTTTCTGCGGCTCGCGCTTTAATCGTTCAATTTTTAGGCGAATTCTGCCGGTTACCGAGTGAGCGACAACGTAGCTGAGCGGAACGAAATCGTCCTGTTCGAGCGCGCTCTCGTCAATTACCTCGTCAATTGCATTTAGACAACTGATTGACGTAACTTGTTCGGACAACTCCGGAGCATCATCCCACAGACTCACTCCTTCCGAAGAAGAAGGTCCAAGTTTCAGCTTACTGGGATCAGGGTTCGGAAGGGTCAAGAACCGTTCGTTCGCCTCCCGATTCGGCGAGGTATCTGTGTTGTCGCTATAACAGCACTGCCTTCGCCATCGATTTCTTCGTCGCGCAAGGGAATTGTTTCGGCAAAACCAACACCGTGAAACTTCATGTAACTGTCATAGGCGTAATAGAAAAGAACCCAGGCAGGCACTTCTCCCCACCAATTGACTGACTGCCTCGACTTGACGATACCTGCGCCGAAAAACAGCAGCGGCACAATCATTTTAAGGTCGACCATATTTCTGGTCTCAAGGGCGACTCTGGAGTCAGCTTTCGACAGTGTGTTGCGAATTAGCTGCGCAATCACACTCAAACCGGGGAACTCGACTTCTTCGACCGCGAGCAGCTCATGGAACAGATCCTCAGCGATATTCTCAATCGCCGTACCCATGAGTTCAAGCGTATCGCTCCGCTCATCGTGGTGCACAACGACGCTGCCCGTGCGGTGATTCACCTCTACATGATTGACGCCGGGTACATACTCGAGCTGTCTCTTAACCGCTTCCATAGTATGTTTGCTGCGATGATGACGGGGCACCTTGATGCGGGTGCGATGCGGCAAGTGATGTCGAACGCCGGCAGATTCTTTGTTGAGCTTACGAGTCATGTTCTCTCCAAACAGAAACTAACACAGCGAAATAACAACCAACCATCTCTCTGAGGCTGGTTGTTACTTCACGCATCACCTATTCGTGAGCTTTTCCGGCGTGCTGCTTTTCGTGCTTGTGGTCGCTGTTTTTGCGTTCAGCTTTAGCTTCAGCAACGACATCATTTGCCTCGTCCTTAATTTCAGCAACGAGATCCTTAACACCATCGGTGACTACGAGGCCTGCTTTAACAGCCTCTTTCGCAACAGAGCGCAGCCCTTTTCTAGCCGCCGGTGATGCCAACAAAACAACAGCCAGCAGACCCCATTTACCAGTAGCGGCTCCCCAAATTTCTTCTAGCATCATTCACTCCTTTTTCGAACCTTCTCATTGGACAGTTGTCAATACACAACTTCTCAGCAACCAGACCGCGTGCAAAGCGACACGTTGCTTCAAACTTTTGAGAGACGGAATAATAGCGAGTTGGTTCCGCCCTGTATATCTTACTCTCTACGCCAGGAACAATGAAATATATCTGCAATATGTGCAGAATTTGTGTAGATTTCTTATAAAACGGGCTCTGCAGTGCTTTACGGACGACTGAAGCGAATCCGCCTCGGCGCATTTTTGATTAAACATTGGGATGTGCAAACAAATCTGAGAGCGACACAGATCTCATTAGAATTTGGTGTCGCGGCTCGGATTTAAATTCAGTTCTTTCTATCGCAGTTAACTAAATCTATCAGTCTTTCTTATCGCATCCGGCAGCCCATTTTAAAAGATCAAATGCACCCACTTTCTGAGCGAATTGCTGACTGGCGTAAGCCATCATAACGCCTCGCCTTGTCATGAAATCATCCTGATTGTCGACATCTGCTTGAGTCCTGTAAGTACATTTATCTTTTTTGACTGCCGCCTCTTGCGCCTGTGGAGCACCGGCTGTGGTACCGCCGTAGAGTTTATGAGTATCGTACAGCGGTGTATTTGTGTTATTGAAAGACGTCGCGTCGTACAGCTGATGGTCATGCCGTCCAGTTCGGTTAGGATCTGAGATTAGTTGGCTGCGGAAGGCCTCCGAACTATCTAGGTGTTGTTGTTTATCGCCTTTGCCGCTCTGATACTCTATCCGTGCATGAACTGTCATTAGAAACTACCTCTCATTGTCTCGTCGACTCTGATTCGTATGTGTATATGCCGCTACCTTCGCATTCCGCCTTCTATGACTCGTATTCGGGAAATTCTCCCTTTGAGTTTTTCACCAGCTGTGGCAGTGCGAGCATAGCTTTTCTGCTTACCAGTTTGCTGGGTGTTCGGCGACTAGCTTAGTAAGTGCTATAGCAGAATTGTATGCATCCTGTGTAAAATCGATATCAAACGACGATTCTGACGACCGTTTCGCCAAGAGCAGACCAAGAAAGAATTTTAGTGTTTTATGTCAATTTGATTCAGGCAGGCGCATGCTTTTGGGCAGGAGCAATCATCACGATTCTTTTGTCTGATGAGGTCCAGATGCGCAAAATATGATCCGAGGATGAATCGTGGCCGCGCCAGATGTACTACTCACTAATCAACTGCAAACCACGAGCAACGCCTGGTTGCACTCGAGAAAGCCATCAACAATAAGTTTGATCGCGTTTGAACTTATCACCGCGACCGGTATCATAGAACAAGACGTTTTGGAACGAGCGCAGTGGAATGCAGCCAAAGACGATATTCCCTTTGGAAGAGCATTGATTAACACCGGCTGCCTCGGTGAAGGGGATCTGACATCGTTATTGCAGGCAGCACAGCTGGTCAAGCAAGGAAGCATAAGGATGCACACCGCAAAGGTGATACTGATCAAAGCGCTGATTGAATGTCGCAGTTTAGCAAGCGTTATTGCAGAGTCGGGAACGATAGCTGAAAGCTCTTCAATCGAATCGTTTGCGCGGCATGGTATTCAAAAGCAAATGCTCACCAGGGCGATCAATTGCGCCTGACCAAGGGCGATTAACAACTTACGATCCCGAGCTACAGATGCTTTCGACCTGGCCCTGTAACCTTTTGCACCGGGCTGGTAAAGTAGATGTAACTACCCGCCAAGTCGATGTGCCCGTCAGGCACATTAAATGTGCCGTAACGGCACATGGAAACCACCGTGAACATCCGCAATTCTGTCATATCCAAGATTTTCCGCTCAATAGTCGTGCTTGCTTTCATAGCCCTCGTAACGCTCAATCTTCTTCCAGATTATTTGGCGGGTATACCGGCGCAAGTAACTCAACTGACAAAATCGGATGTAGTCATCGTGCTGGGAACTCCTTCTGATTCAGAAGGCAACCCGAGCCCGGTCATGAGAGAAAGAGTTTTGCAAGGCGTCGAGTTGCTCAAGAAGAACTATGCTAAATACATTATCTTCACCGGCGCAGCTGCTCACAATGAGTTTGTAGAAGCGGAAGTGATGGCGAATCTAGCTAAAGCTAATGGTATTAAGCCCGAACAAATTGTCTGTGAGCCAAACGCTCAAAACACCGCACAAAATGCTTTCAACTCGGTTGAACTAATGCGCGAGCATGGATGGAAATCCGCCATAGTAGTAACCTCGGCTGCGCACCTCAGGCGTGCCAGCCACATTTTTTCGCACTATCCAATCAAATATTGCCTGGCGAGCTGCAACGAGCCTGCGGGACAACCTTTCTATAAAAGCATTGTTTTCGATCAGCGAGAGAAAATCTTTATGCTGGGCGATCTGTTTACACGGCAATCGTCGACATTTGGACTAACACCTGCTCAGGCAGCGAAATTTCAAACGATGGAAGTATCAAGTTTCCGAAGTGAACAAGATTGATCTTCCGATCAACCCGGATCGACGATCTGGAGATTCACTAAAGTTCTGCCAATGGGCTCAAATGGGAAGGTATGCACCTTTCGCAACAGCATAGACAGATTGAGAATTTAGTGGCTTGAAGCGCAATAACTTGTATGCTATTATCCAATAATTATGATATGCAAATATTTGCAAATAAGCAACAGTTAAAATGGGCGGGGGTGTTATGCCGCATAGAGTTTTAGTCGCAAAACAATTGTCAGAACTCTTCTCAGTACTGGCTCACCCGGTTCGGTTGCAGATAGTCGTCGAATTACGCAACGGTGAACTCTGCGTCAACTCCTTGCAAGACATCCTTGGTGTCAGACAATCAGCTGTCTCACAGCACCTGGCACTACTGAAAGCACACCACTTGATCAAGGAGAGACGTCATGGCAGGCAGGTGCTGTACCGGCTCACATCACCAGAAATAGCTCCCTGGATAGTGCAAGGTATACCACTCATTTTGCCTGATGCGTCCGATTCACGATTGCTTAAGTCGGCAGCTCAACGAGTAGTTGATCTGTGGTCAAAAACCACTGAGAGCGAAAACATTCAGCAGCAAGGAAATCAGGATGAAGTCCTGGAAGAAACTGAAGAAGAACAACTAGAGGAAAGACTCATGTCACTCGTAAAATCGCTGTAGCTTTTTCCTTTCAGCTGTAGCTTTTTCCTATCAGCTGAACCTTCTTCTAAGTCAGGGCAGCATATAGTGGAATAGCCAGCCGCCAGCTTGAGAAAAAATCGACAAACGTGATTTTGCAACCTAAAATTAGCCAGCTCGAGGTTCACAGCCGACCCGTTACTGCTCGGAATGCAGCCATAGACTGAAGATACTCGACGTGCACCTCAGCGAGCCGCATTTCAGCCTCTGCAGTCGCGCGTTCTCTCTGGTTAACGAGAAACAACGTACCATCGCCGGCACCGAAGCGCATCCGCTCACCACTCTCGACTTGCCTTGCTTTCTTAACTTCAAGCACAGTCGCTTCCCATTTTTCGTAAGAAGTATTGATGGCGGAGACAGCGTCATCGACTTCAGCCTGAATTCTTTGCTTCTCAGCCTTCTCATCCAGATTGAGTTTCTGTATTTTCAACTGAGCAGCCTGTGCCTGCCCTCTGGCGGTGCGCTGCCTGAGAGGCAAAGACATAGCCATTCCTGCGCGAACTACCGGACCAATTCCCTGGTAGCCAGTGTCAGCTCCCTGCAGCACATAGGCATCCACCGCGGGCAGTATCATATTTTGAGCCAATCTCAAATCTATTCGTGCCTGCTCTCGTTCGAGCGAAATTCTCTTCAACTCTGGACGAAGAGCAAGTGCAGATTTGCGCCCTTCCAACCACTCTGAGTCAGTAAATTTGCGCGGCTCGGGTTTAAGATCAGGCACATCCGCTAAGTCAGGCATCGGTTTTGGAGTGCCGGAATCGTCCCAGAGCAATACGGAAGCTGAGATAGATGCCTTTTGAAACTCTCGCGTGTGCTTAACCACCGCAGCCTGTCGTCTCTGGATCTCCTGTTCCTGTTCGGCAATATCCAGTGCCGGTAAATCACCTTTTTGAACACGTTCTTTTATCTGATCGAGGCGAACCTGTGACACCGCAAGCAAGTTTCGTGCCACCCCAATCCGCACCTTAGCTCCAACCCATTCCCAGTAAAGAGCAGCTGCTTTGAGGAGAATTTCCAATCGAGACAAGCCATAGACTTGAGCAGCAACCGGTTCACCAAGCTTGGCTTGATCCTCAGCCGCCTTCTTCTCATTCACTCTCAGACCGCGCAAAAGTGGAACAGTCATTCCAGCCGCATATTCGCCGGCTCTACCAGTAGGAACATATGGAGTCTTTGTATCATTCGGATTGAGTCTTGCTGTTGCGAAGAGTTTGATACCAGATCGCGTCAGCAAGTCAAGCCTGGATTCATTGTGTATAGCATCTTTGGCTACTCCCGGCTTAAAAATATCCTGCACTCTTAAATACTCATTGATGCTGGTAATGACTGGGTCGAAAGCTCCAGCTTTTTCAAGCCGTTTCGCGCCTGCAATGCGACGTTCCGCATCTGCCCCCTTCAACTTCGGATAATTCTTTTCCACAAGCTGCAGAAAAAGGTCAAGTGAAAGCTTATCTCCGTCACTGTTGGACGCTGAAACAGCTCCACCCAAAATCTGACCCTGTGAAGTGTCGCGATTAGTCTCCGGAAGCGCATGCCCCGGAGCGCCCATGTGAAGGGGTATTGCACATGACAGAATTGTCGCCGGCAATCTCCTCTTTGATGCGAGTTTAATTAGCAATGTGCCTAGATGCTTCATTTACTTTTTCGCTTAACATCAGACTTTGTTTTCTCTGGGGTCTTGTGCAAACCAAGTTCCTCAAGTTTTACTGTTGGAGGGAATGAATTAAATTGCCTCCACAACTCAAACCCAAGACTGACGGTATCGAGCATAATCCAGCCACTTACTTCAGCACCGGGTCTCAGAAATTTCGCATCAGGCCATGGCTCGTCTCTGCCTTGAGCGATCGCTTCTGCATCCGGTCTTACGATCACTCGATAACAATTTCGTCCATCGTCAATAGCATCGATTACCGAAACTCGCCCACCAAAAGTACCTACAGCAATAGAGGGCCAACCAGAAAACTGAAGAGCAGGCCAGCCGGCGAACTGTAAACGCACAGGTCGCCCGACCGACACCAGGGGCGCGTCATTGTCGCTGATAGTCAACTCGGCTGCCAGGTCGCGCGTATCTGGAGCGATCACGGCCAGAACTGTACCGGCGTCGACTGTAGCACCTGCACCTACACACTGCAGCTTGACGATACGGCCTGCAGTCGGAGCGTAGACCTTTCTCTGCTTGATGCGTTGATTGAGATTTTGCAGTTCCACATCCAACTTAAAAATTTCGCCAGAAGTTGACTCTACGGTCTCCTGCGCGCTAGCTAAAGATGCAGCGATGTTACTTATAGAAGCTTCAGTATCGGCTCGCACTTTAGACTGGTCCAGTTGGGCCAATTTTTGGTCGTGCCTGGCAATCTCCAGTGATGCATGGGCACGCTCCAGATCAGTACGTGCTCTGGTATTGTCCAATTCAGACAATTCGAGATCGCGCTTCGATCTCAAACCTTTTTCAAACAGCTCTTTCATTCGCTGCAGATTCAGTGTAGTGGTTACATGGTTTTGTTTCGCGGCTTCAACAGCCTGCTGCGCTAACTTGAAGCGATCGTCTGCTTGCAATGCTCGCTCGCTAGCTGAAGGAACTGCGGCGCTTTGTGATTGCTTGAGACTAAGTAACTGCTGCTCAAGCGCTTTGTGTCTATCCTGAGCTGCCGCCCTGCGGGCAGTCAGTGCCGCTTTTTGATTTTCAAGATGTTTCAATTGTTCCGGGTCCAGGAATTTTGGATCAATATCTGAAAGCTCAGCGATCAGCTCACCTTGCTTAACTGTTTGCCCATCACGGACAAACCATTTGGTCAATCTTGCTGAAATCTGAGCTTCAATGTTCTGTGGTCGCTCCATTGGTGACAGAATGATGATTTTGCCACTGCCAGTGATGCTTTGCTGCCACGGTGCATAGACCAGAATCAAGACAGTTGAAATCAACAAGACAGCCAACAAGACCGCGACCTGGCCATAGCCGCGAGATGTCGCAACAACTCTGAGAGATTCATAGTCGACTCTCTGAGTTGAAGTATCCAGCTTGTTGTCGCTAACAGTCATTTACTTACTTGCAACCCGTTCCTTTTTGCGTCTTTCTACAGAGCGAATCTGTGCAGCCAGATCTGGAAAAAGCATAGAGAATTCACTGCTTTGTCTCCAAGCAAGATCAGCTGGACTACCTGATTCCTTAATCTGCCCGTCTGCCAGCAAATAGACCACGTCAGAACGCACGACGACCTCGGCATCATGTGATATGTCCATGACTGTCCAGTGATGCGACTTCGAAAATAACGCTTCGATGATTTTCAATTTCGTCTTTTCGTCTATTCCCGTGAAGGCTTCGTCTAATATCAACAATTTAGGGTGTCCGGCGATGGCTCTGGCGATCAATATGCGCTGAACTTGACCTCGACTGAGATTTCGACCACCGCTGATGAGGACAGTGTTCAAGCCCTCAGGCAGATGCACGAGGTCATTACTGAACTGCGCAGTATCAAGAGCCCAACGAACATCTTGATGAGAAACGTACGGTCGCCCAAGGCTGACGTTCTCTTCGATAGTCCCTTCAAATATTTCATTAGCTTCTCCAACAAATCCTACTTGTTTTCGAAGACTGAGCAAATCCAAATCGCGAACATCGAACCCACCGATTTCAATTGTTCCTGTACGAGCCTCTTGCAAACCACAAATTACCGAAGCAAGGGTTGTTTTGCCGGCACCGCTTTCACCGACTAGACTAGCCATTTGTCCGCCTTCTATAACAAGATTCAAGCCGGCCAATATCTCGCTGCGTCCTTCGTAAGCAAAACGCACCTGGTTACATTTCACAGACAGACCTTCTGCTCGCTCCGGCAAATCGAGCCCGTCCATCCGCTCTAGAGGCAAGTCTGTTATATGACCAACTTTAGCCAACCCGGTTAGAAGGTCATAGAAGGTGTCGCAATTCCGAATCAGCTTTTCCAACGCGCCCAGCACGTTCAGCACCACGAGTTCAGCCGCCACAAGCTGCCCAAGAGTAAGCTGCCTATTGATGACAAGCCAACCTCCAACGGCCAGAATGCCTGCACTGGCTACTGCTTGAAAGAAGTAAGTTCCGAGAGCTTGCCTGAATAACACCGAGAAATGCTCTCGCCTGGCTCGCAGATAATCAAGAACCAGAGAGTCTGTTCGTCTCGCCAGAAACTGACTGAACCCATTTGTTTTCAATCCAGTCTGACACCGACCCATGTCTTCCAACCATTCTGCTACTCGATACTTCAATACAGACTCTTCGATGCTCGTACGTAGCCCGAAAACACCAAGAATGTTGATTGCAAACAGAATAAATAGAATTATGATCAGGTCGAAAGCGAGCAAAAACGGACTATAAAACGCCATCAGCACCAAACCTATTAATATTTGAAGCAGCGCTGTTGGTCCCTCTAAAAGCAACTTAGCCCAACATTTTTGAATTGTTACTACATCGAAAAACCTATTAATCAATTCAGGCATGTACTCTGTGTTGAGTGCCGATGCCTTAATTGCAGGTATACGTTCACCAAGGGTGACGGTCGTTCGAGCAAAAATTCGCTGTTGGAGATTTTCGACTAGACAGAACTTGAGCATTCTCAGAACGCAGCCAAACATGAGTCCGGCTAGCACAAGCAACGAAAGAACTACAAGTGGCTGCAGAAAAATGCCGGCAGCAATCGTATTGACCAGAGCCTGTGCGGCAAGAGGCACTGCTAATGATACCAAGCCATTAATCAGCGTATAAATAATCAATATTACTAAATCACGCTTATCAGCGATCAGCAGAGACCAAAAGCGCTCGAGCGGGCTCTGTTCTTTAATGTCAAGTCGAAGAGACATCAGTTCTTACTGGCACCCTTTTGCAACCATAAATCCAGACTAGCACGACATGTGCACATATGCAATAGTTTGAATATTCAGAAATAACAAATTTGGCATCTACAGACAGATTTGGCAGCAAAATCTTTCAATACGCTTTCTGATCTGTGATTATTTATTGAGATCTGGAGATAAGAAATCGCCAGCAATAAATCGCTGACCTGAATGAGATACAGGAAAACTGCACCAGGATAAAGGCGACAGCGGCATCAAAATGTTTTGCACAGGCAAGCGCTTGGTTAAACCAGACGAGTGTGCCGACTGTTCTCACTACATTCACAGTTACCACTTAAACCGTGATCAACGCTGGGTTCCGTCGAGTGGAATCGGCTTGCTGTGCTTATCAACTGCCACAAGAACAAAATCACCCTGTGCGCATAACTGCCGCTCCCCAGAAAGCAAGTCTTCACTGAAAAGCTCCACTTTGACCTGCAGCGACGTTCTTCCTTTTTTGACTATTCGACCGATTACTTCGACCAAATCTCCTTGCCTGACGGGCGCATGAAAATCAATTTTGCTAGACGATGCCGTAACCATCGATTTACGAGCATAGCGTGACGCGGTGATAAATGCGCTTTTGTCCATCAGTTCAAGTGCATGACCACCGAACAACGTTCCATAGTGATTAGTTTGAGTCGGAAAAACCATTTCGACGATACAAGTGTCATGTTTAGAAAGATCAGTAGATAAAGTCATTTAAAAGCTCCACAGAAAAATAAAAAGTCCCTGATTCAAAACCAGGAACGCGATCTCGTATGAGCCACAATGCTTGTGGTCAGCGAAATTGGCCTCCTTGCCTCGAAGAGGTAATATCGATTGCTTTGTGTTCAGGTGGGTAGTCTGACTGGCAAATTAATTTGCTTCACAGTTGCGGGACAGCGGTGGACTTTCACCACACTTCCCCCACCAGATCGTATTAACGATCCCGAGTTTTGCTGAACAGCTAAGTTTGAGCGCGTGCTCCTCCTGGAGAAATAGACCTGCAAAAATTACAATCGAGCATAAGTTACCATGTCACCTCTAACCGCATTGCTCAAAAATGGATGTTAAGAAATCAAGTGTCATCAAAATTCACACTATTCACTTCTCTTCAGATACTTCCAACACAGAAGCCTTCAAATCGTTGAAGAAAGTCCTCTGTCGGCAGCGTGAAAAAGCCATTGTTCATCTGTACGCCCGCCTTATCATAGTATTGCGACGTTCCCCAGGGATTCCAGATCTGCATCTGATCTAACATCCGATCGTAGCGAATCAACGTTAGACAATGTCCTGGCACATCAGTTGCAATCAGACATTTGGCCGATTCGGCATTGGCAATGATCTGGCGCGCATTCTGTCGATCGTCTTCTTTCTTGAAGCTGTAGTATCGTCCCTCACGACCAGTAAGACCGAGCACAACAGGCATCATGTTTCCGCCATGAATTGTCACCGCATCTAGTGGCTCCACAAACCCGCCACCTTTCGTGCTCAACTCTTCCTTGCGAATGCCGTAGGCTTTTTCTAAAACGGTGAGCCAATAACCATCACCACCCGAGTCAGCATACGTAGCGATCTCACCAAGCGTGGGCACCCCGACCGTAACCGGCGAAACACCCTGAAGGTGTACAGTATAAGTTCCATCTGCATTGGTTGAAATCATCCGCTTTATCGCCTCGGGATCCACGGTGACGATTGCGCCGACGACAGCAAGGAAATAACAATCAGAAGTGTGTCCTTGCTTGATACCATTAATGTGAGGCAACCGGTGCGCGAATAATCGCATCGTCTGATGTTCGACCTTGTTGATGCCTGTTCTGTAAAAGCGCACCAGCGATTTTGCATCTTTATCGCCAAAAGCCAACGAGTTCTGCAAGTTAGCCAGCTCAGAAAGTGTGAACGGTGCGAAGCTCGAATCTTTTCTGTAGTCGAAGCGCTCCTGCGTTTTCAAAGCCGCGAGCGCGACCGCCTCTTCGGGTGTGTTGTTGGGATTTTGAAGCGCCCTGGAAATGTCATCGCCAGTCAAAATTCCATCATGTTGAGTATCCCACTTATCGAAGTAAAGTCGAACAACGGCGAAGAAATCATTAGCCGATTCGTCACTTTTCAGTTGGTCTCGCTGAAAGGAATTGATGTTCTGAAGTACTGTTTTGTGAGCGTCTGTGCTCGGCTTACGTTGCTCCAGATCTCTTATATACGGCACGACGCTCTTGTGAATTTGGGCATCTTTGCCATAGTAGTAAAGCCACGCAAATTGTTTGAGCGCTAGTTTACTCTGGTTCAGGTGCGCGTAACAGACACCTCGGTAGTACGTGCACATCTCGGAAGACGGCGAATGTGAAAGGGCATCAAGCGCTCGAACGTAACTACCGTTAGCAATCAAGTCTCTGGCGGTTGCCTCTGCGTCGGATGGTTTTAGCACTCCGCCTGAGTTCGACACTCCGCCTCGGTTCGGCACTCCGTCTGGGTTCGCCATGCTCGCCAGAAACGACTTGCCAACGCCTGAATCCGAAAGATATTTGCTTGTACTGTTTTCGCATTTGTTTTCGCATTTAGCCCCTGCATCGAGGGAAGCAATAAAACAAACCAGGCAGATTTGAAGAATAAAATTCGCAGTTAGCTTGGGAGGTGCAATATTCGCCATGACATACCAGATCGGGAACTCATCATAAAGCTCTTTTCCCGAAAACCGGTGACTTGCAACGACTGCTGCGGAAAATCATCTTGAGATATAATTTACGGGTTTCCTATCGAGATACAGTCGTGCCCCAAAGCTACAACACAATCGTTCTCGGGCTTGGCGCCATGGGCAGCGCAACCACCTACCAACTAGCCAAACGAGGCGACAAAGTACTCGGCATCGACAGACACAACCCTCCGCACACCTTGGGATCAAGTCACGGAGGCAGCCGCATCACCAGGCAAGCTATAGGCGAAGGCGTGGAATACACACCGCTCGCGCTGCGTTCGTACGAAATCGTTCAGGAACTGGAGTCGCTTACCGGCAATCAACTTTTACTCAGTTGCGGCGGATTGATGATTTCAAACAAAAATACTAAGGGTGTGCACCATGTGCAGAACTTTTTTGAAACTACAGTAGCTGCGGCAAAAATCCACAATATAAAATACGAAACACTTGAGCCCGCTGATATAAGAAAGAGATTTCCCGTTTTCAAAGTATCAGACAGCGAATACGCCTACTACGAGCCGGCAGCGGGAGTGCTTTTCCCAGAGACCTGCATAAAGACACAGCTCGATGTGGCAAGAAGCAACGGCGCCGCTATTCACACCGGTGAAACCGTGTTGAACTTCGAAGAAACAAAGAATGGCGTGAAAGTAAAAACAGACCAAGCTGAATACACGGCCAACCAGCTCATAATCACGGCTGGTCCATGGCTGCCCGAGCTTCTAAAAGAACATCCGGCACTGGCAGGTCACTTTAGCATTGCGCGCCAGGTGATGTACTGGTTCGACATCAAATCTCACTACGATAGTTTCAAGCCCGGCACTTTCCCCATCTTTATCTGGGAAGGTCACGATGACCTTGCCTCCAGCTACGGCATGCCGGCGTTGGATGGACCAGACGGCGGATTCAAAACAGCCAGCCCACAATTCAATGAAATAGTGACACCAGATACGGTGAACAGAGAGATCACGCAAGCAGAAATTGATGCCATATACAATCAACAGGTGCAGCGGTGTTTTGACGGAGTATCGAATAAATGCCTGCGCTCGGCAGTTTGCATGTACACAGACACTTCTGATTCACGCTTTGTGATAGACAAATTGCCTGGATCTAAGGCAATAATCGTTGCTTCGCCCTGCTCAGGACATGGTTTCAAACACTCACCGGCTGTCGGCGAATGCCTCGCTGAGCTAGCATTGTTCGGTAAGAGCAAACTCGATATCAGTGGATTCGAGATGGCGGCGGTTAAGAATTAGCCGAAGAACTCGGTGGCGCGTGCTCACGAATAACCTGTTCAAAAGCCTTTTCCAGGCGCGTTAATACTGGACCGGGCCGACCCGTTCCTACGGCGCGATCGTCGATTGAAACGACCGCCAACACTTCACAGGTGGTGCCCGCTAGGAATACCTCATCGAGCCCAAACAATTCCTCGGCTGTGATAAACCTCCGCTCCACTTCGATGCCCATCGATTGAGCGAACTCTAATACCTGTATCTTGGTTATGCCGGGAAGAACTTTGGGTGACGGAGGCGGCACAATAAGCTTGCCGCTTTTAACACCAAATATGGTTGTATGACTGCCCTCAGTAACTAATCCCTGAGCATCGATCATGATCGCTTCTCTGCAATTTTTCTCAGCTGCGGCTTGCGCCACGATGCAGTTTGCAGTTAGACCTGTTTGCTTAATGTCGTTCCTTCCCCATCGAATATCCGGATGGGTAATTACTTTGACGCCTTCCGCTCTCACTTGCGGAGTAATAGTCTGAATCCTGTCTGCGTATATAAGGACGTTGGGTTGGCAATTTTCCGGGTAACGATGTTGGCGAGGCGCCTCACCTCTGGTGACCTGGATATAAACTATCCCGTCGAGAACGCCACTGTTGGCTAGAGTCAGACGAACGTTTTTCTCAATTTCAGAAACATCAGCTTTAATCTTAAGGTCGTTCAATCCATTACGCATGCGGTCGAGATGATCGCTGAATCGAAATAATTGACCACCGTAAATCCTCACGACTTCATATATCGAATCTCCAAATGTGAATGCGCGGTCGAGCACCGACACCTTCACGTCTGCCAGCGGCATCTGCTGCCCGTTCCAGTTGGCAACTATCTGGCGAGCATCGTGTGTGGGATTGGTTACTTGATCTGGATGACCTGAAGTCGCTGATGATGCTTTCATTCAATTACTTTTCCTGACAATGATTGATAAAAGACATTCTAAGGCAATTTGGGCAGCCCATTCGCCGTGATGCCGCAAATCTATTCGCTCACGAGCCAAAATTGACTGCTTACCGTGAGCAAATGCTAATGTCAAGAACGAACCTTTCGAGGGACCCGAGCGTCTTCCTGATCATCGACAACTTCGAAAACAGTACTAATGTGAGGATTTCCCGTGCTAAAGAAAAAAACAGTGCTTCTGGTGATATGGAGCATTGTCGGTAACTGTCTCGGCACTCTGAGCAGCGACATTCTACGTAGCGGATACAACTCCCTGGCGAGAAATATCAGACAAGTTCGTCTAGCAAAGCGAACTGGACTTACTAAACCAAATGATAATTGCTCTTCAGTGCATGCTGATCGAACGTGATCGCCTGCTCGCCTGCTCAACTTCATCGTAAAAAAACAGGACGCTATTCTCGGTACATCCAAGAATGGAGGTTCAGGCAAGCCAGACACGAATAAGTACGAAGGCATGTTAGGCTTTTCCAAATGACAGATGCGCAGAAGAATTTGGACTCAAAGACAATCGTGCGAGGCGCCTGCCCCCATGACTGTCCTGATAGTTGCGCGCTGGTGATCACAGTTGAGAATGGCAAAGCTACAAGTGTAAAAGGCGCTCCTGATCATCCAACCACAGACGGATTTTTGTGTACAAAGGTGAATCGGTACCTTGAACGCACATACAGCCCTGAACGAATCTTGCACCCAATGAGATCGGTAGGAGCTAAAGGCGAACGAAAATTTGAAAGAATCAGTTGGGAAGACGCAATAGCCACTATCACAGACAAGTTCAAATCGATTGCGGAAGAGTTTGGACCAGAAGCAATTCTCCCATACAGCTATGCCGGCACCATGGGGCTCGTTCAGGGCTCATCGATGGACCATCGCTTCTTTCACAAACTCGGCGCGTCTCTATTAGATCGCACCATATGCGCTAGCGCCGGTGGTGCTGGTTACCGTTATACGGTTGGTGCCACCATTGGCACTGACATGGAGCGCTTTGTCGACTCCAAACTAATCATTATCTGGGGTTCCAATCCAATCACATCAAATGTCCATCTGTGGCCTAAGATTTTGGAAGCACAACGCAAAGGTGCAAAGTTAATAGCCATCGATCCTTATAAATCGCTGACGGCAGAAAAATGCAATCAGCATCTGGCGATCAAACCTGGCACCGATGGCGCATTGGCTCTCGCAATGATGAATGTAATCATTGCGGAAAATCTGACAGACTCTGACTATGTAGAGAAGTATACGGTCGGATTCGAACAACTGAGAGACCGTGTCGCGGCATGGACACCAGCGCGAGCAGCAGAGATAGCAGGCATTTCGCAAGAATCCATTGTAAATCTAGCACGAGAATACGCAACGATAACACCCTCAGTGATCCGATTGAACTATGGCATGCAACGTCATACGGGCGGTGGCATGGCAGTAAGAACAGTGGCATGCTTGCCGGCACTCATCGGCGCTTGGCGCCACCCATCAGGTGGAATATTACTTTCAGCTTCTGGCAATTTCGGCATCGATAACAATAAGCTTCTTCGCCCAGATCTGATCTGGAATAATCCGCGCACGATTAATATGTCAGCGCTCGGCGACGCACTGTTGGGCTATAACCGAACCGTAAAAACTGCGACGTCACCAGATGGTCTAACGAATGTTGAACAAACACTCACACCATTAGATCCTCCGATTAGAGCTATTTTTGTCTACAACTCAAATCCTGTAGCTATTGCACCAGACTCGAAAAAGGTAATAGAAGGATTCTCCAGACCGGATCTATTTACGGTTGTGCACGAGATTTTCCACACCGACACAGCCGACTATGCAGACATCATTTTGCCTGCGACAACTCAGCTCGAACAGTTCGATGTGCACAAGTCATACGGGCATTTGTACATGCTGGCAAATGCACCGGCAATTGCTCCAATCGGAGAAGCTAAACCGAATAGCGAAGTATTCCGACTTTTAGCTGAAAGCATGGGTTTCATAGACGAGTGCTTTGCAGATACTGATGAAGAAATTGCCGGGCAGGCGATTTTGACCAGTCATCCGAATATGCAAGGCATTGCACTGGAGCAGTTAAAGGAGAAGGGCTGGCAGCGCTTATCGGTTCCAGAAATTTACGCACCATTTGCGGAGGGTAACTTTCCAACCCCTTCAGGCAAGTGTGAGTTTTACAGTGAAACGCTTGCCAAACTCGGCATCGATCCATTGCCTTGTTTCATACCACCCACTGAGTCTGTGCGCACTGCACCGGAATTATCGAAAAAATTTCCATTGGAGATGATCTCGCCACCGGCACATAACTTTCTAAACTCGAGTTTTGCCAACCTGCCCAGCTTTCTAAAATCAGAAAAAGAACCATTCCTGGAGATCCATCCGAACGATGCTGGTGTGCGCGGCATCAAAGACGGTGACCGCGTGCGCATTTTCAACGACCGGGGAGCTTTCGGTGCAAGAGCAAGAGTTTCCGAGCGCGCCAGAGAAGGTGTTGTTGTGGCATTTTCCATCTGGTGGAAAAAACTCACCGTCGACGGTACTAATGCAAATGACGTTACTTCACAACGATTGACTGACATGGGTGCAGCAGCAACATTTTATGACACCCTTGTGGAAGTAGAGAAGGAATGAAGATAAAGCGCACTATGTGCTCGCGCCGTCCAACATTCGGTCTGCAATTGTCGGGATAGCCATTTTTCCGCGGCGCCCCGTCCCAGGTGACTGTCTAGACCTCGATCTGCACGCCTTTCCAAAAGGCTATATAACCGGCAATTTCTTTAGCTTCTTCTTTGGGCTGACGATAAGTCCATGCCGCATCGTTATTGACGTCGTCTCCGACTTTGATGCTGTAATAGTTTGCTTGACCCTTCCAACCACAAACGCTTGTTGTCGAGCTATCTTGCAAATACTCTTGCCGCACGGAATTCAGAGGAAAGTAGTAATTTCCTTCGACAGTCCTCGTCTGCTCACTCTCCGCGATGATTGTATTCTTCCAAATAGCACGAACCACTGGCAAATGTCCTTTAGGTAACAAACACGATGGTACCAGGTAAGCACAACTTCTGGATCACTTATTAACTCCGCGCAGCAGCGACCTTTACGACACCCATGTGGAAGTCGAGAAAGAATGATAAATGGGACTAAAGGCAGCCGCACCGGTTTTGGTGCCCTTCCCGGACAACGGACACAATTGCAATAGACTGACCAGCCTAGCTAATAAAAGTCGGAGAGACGCTCAATAGTTTGATCGGTGACTAATTCTCTTGAGGGTCATGTCTGCACAGACACTTCCGGCAATTCCTGCTGCTATGCACAAAAATGGATTTGTTGTTGCTGTGTTTCTCAACAGAAGCTTCACGCCTGACTCCCAGCCTAACCAAGCAACACCGGTGTCTATTAACGCATTGATCCCCTCTTTCGGAGATTGTTTGAAGCCATGTTCAATCTCGTTGATAGTTGCAAGAGCGCCAAACAAAGCTAGTTTTTTTAAGGGGCTTCCAAAAGTTCGTCTAGCGGAATTACCCAGATTTTCTGAAACAACAGACTCAAGGGAAGGAATTTTGCTGCCGCGGTTAAATTTCTGTAGGTCATTTAAAGAATAGTTCCCGAGAGATCCGTCTGTTTTAAGCAGACCAGGAAAAGCCTTTTTGATGTACGAAGCAGAGATAGCATCGGCCTCAGAGTTTGTCAAAGATTTCAATTCGGGATAGGTCCATGTTTGTTTGATATAGCTTCCTAGCTTCCCGGCACGAAGTTGTTCGAATTGAATCGAAGAGTCTTGAATTGTCTTGCCCACTTCTTGCTGCCATTTCAGCGCGCTTACTATCGCGCTAGTCTCTTTTAAAATGCTCGACTTTGCAACCAGTTTCGGATCTGCTCCTTTTGAAAAAAGTTGATAGCCATGAATACCATCGAAATGCCCTATCTCATGCGCAAGCGTAAAAGCAGATGAAGTTCTCGGGCCCACGTTACCAGTGTGCGTAACAGCGTCAAAAAAACTATCAAACAGATTTCGCCTGTACGTAATCTTTCCTAAACCATTCGTGCCAAGTGTTCCGCTTCTACCGAAGAATCCTTCTTGAGAATATCCACTAGCAGCTCTGTTGAAAATCGTGACCTTTTCTACAGGAACTCTCAGTCTGTCAAGCTCAGTTTGAAGTTGTTTTCCGTGCTCTCCGGTCGAGCCGAGACGTTTTATTACTGATCTGCTGTCAGTTTCAAGTTCGCCAATCAACGCCAAATATGCGCATCTCGAAATGAGACCTTTTGGTGCTGCAAGCAAGGATGTTTGATCGATTGAATCACTACAAAACTCGTCCACAGCAATACCAGGTTCAATTCCAGAGTTGTCGTCCAATCTAACTGGATAACTGTGACAATTCCATTGCGCAGATAGGGTGAACTTGGAAAAAATTTAGGTCTTGCAGGCTGCCACCAAACTTTGATTCGTCAGGTTCACCCAACTTCGATTCTCGCAGATAGCGCAAGACTGCGAGTTTCAGAGAGCCAAAACTTTCTTCAAGAACCTATGCATCAAATCTAAATGCCTGGTGTCAAAAAACTCCGGACTAAAATGTCCGACTCCGTTCAACCAATAAACTTCGGAATATATTCCATGCTTTTTCAGCGCGTCCTGCATTTCCGCGATCTGGTTTGACGGAACGACTTTATCGGCCGTACCAGCCTCGAAGAAAAATGGTGCTGTTTTATTCGACACCCAATTAACGGGACTAGCCTGGAGCGCGACGACACGATTCTCAAGTGTGGGTCCACCAATTAGCTGAGATTGGTCGCTCTTCTTGTTTTGCACAATTTCATAACCTGGTGTTGATGCACGTGTAATCAAATTTGCTATTCCTGAGAACCAGAGTACTGCTTGCACATCGCTTGACGATGCCAAATTGGCGCCCTTGTCGAAGTCTTTGATACCATTTGTGGCGGCAAGAAATGCCGCTAAATGCGCTCCGGAAGAATGTCCTCCAGCTACAAATCGCTTTGAATCCAGATTGTATATATTTGCATTCGCTCGCAGCCAGCGCACTGCTGATTTGCAATCCAGTATTTGTGCGGGCCAAATATTCTCTTTGCTAAGTCGATAGTTTATTATCGCCACTGCGAATCCGCGTGACACAAACTCATGCGCTACTCCTGCAAAATCAGCTTTATCGCCACCGAGCCATCCGCCACCATGGATAAGAATGACAACAGGCAAGGGCTGCTTCGAAGGTGCTTTTGGCAGGTACAGGTCAAGCGACTGACTTGGTCTAGCGTCGGGAGTATATGCAAGATCGTGATAAATCCGCATGCCTGACTCTTCAGTTTGCACTGGATTCAAAGCCGGTGCTGGCATAATGCCGGGAGCTATCATGCAAAACACCAGTATTGAAACGGTCAGAGCAATGCTAGCGGTCCAGTTCGCTCGAAACAAATTTGCCAACGAAGAATTCATAAAACATGGCACCAGAAAACGATTCTAATTCAAGAATGAAGGAGAAATTCGTCAAATCCTGCTTTCTGCACAAATTCATCGGCGCTTTACAGAGCAAAAAGCTTGCTAGCGATTCCTTTACACGAAAGTAGTTTCATTAGGCAAACTCTTTCGAGGTAATAGTGAAACGTCAGAGTTCTTTGGTATCAAATTCTTCGCCATCTGAGGAGATGGATGACTAAAGTCTACACGAGAATCTCCTATTTCCCAGACCCATTAACGTTTTCCAGCCGAAAGATATTTTGTGTACTCATCCGCATGAATGATGTCAGATTCCTATGCAGCTCAAATAATAGAAGTACAAATATGTTGCAGAGGCTCGACCCCGCCATGGACACAAACAAGATTGCTTCAGGTCATTTAAACTGCAAACGTTTTTTCGAAACAATTGTTCGGATTTGCACATCCAAGAATTCTCCTGTCACTGCAGTCGAACATCCAGAGAAGCAATGTATATGCAAGTCTTGCCTTGACCCGCTCTCTCGTTCTCATTCGGAATCCGTAAGACAATTTCGACAGCACGATCGTGAACTGGTTCATAAGTGGTTAACTGAAAGTGGTTATCACGATACTGACAATCCTCCAATTCATGCTACGCGAGAAATCCAGCTTGAGGGATTCGCGGACGCATACCTGGAGAAACTGGAGGAAGGTTGGTGTCAGGCAGAGAAGCGATAATTCTGGCATTTGAACAAAAAACCAGTCTGTTTTTTTGATCGCTGTGGTACTACATAAAGTGCCTAAATTGGGATGTTTCTTATTCACCGAGGTGAAGAGTACAGAACAACGCACACATGTTTAATGACAAAACACTCCCCGCTCATACGTAGGGGGAGTGTTGGGGGACGATTTGCCGACCCCGGAAAGAATTGCGCGGTAAGAGACTCGAACTCCTAACCCCCTCGGTGTAAACGAGGTGCTCCACCATTGAGCTAACCGCGCAAAGCAGAATGACAGTGTAACATCTTTGCTTCCGCTGACTAGGTCTGTCTCTCCATTCGTTAATCCGTTTTACGAACGTTGCTCATCAGCCAGACAAGCGGCTAGATACCGTTTGATCCAAATCTAATCTTGGCAACGGTAAAAATGGAAACGACTGGAGCAGTTTCGGGTTAGAATGAAAACCGTTGTCAAAACCAAACGGGTCGGATATGCGGTCAGCGACAAAAAATCTATTTATTGTTGGCTTTGCGGCTCTAGGGTTCTCGGCGCAGTTTTTCCCGACCCAGTCCGCCTTTGGTGGTCCGTTGCTCAAAATCGGCACTGAAGAGTCTTCATATTATAAAGATGCCGAAATCGTTCATTGCCCGAAGCCCGAAATCCCCGCAGAGCTGCACGAACAGTGCTTCAAGTCCTGCTGCCTCGCCAAATTCACTATCAAGCAGGATGGCGCCAGTTCAGTCACCTTGCTTTCCTCAACCGGTAGCACCGAGGTTGACGAAATCGCCGTCAGCACGCTACAACGATGGAAGTTCAAGCCGGCCACAGTAAACGGAAAACCGGTAGAATCTGCCAAGAAAATAAGGGTTGAGTTCGAAGTCGAAGAATGACGCACAGCGAACGGTTGACGAAGGGCGCGAAAAAAGTTTTAGAGATTCTGGGAAAGTCGCATGAGCTGACTAGCGCCCAGGATATACATAGCCGTCTACGCACCGACGACGAGCGAGCGCCCGGCTTGACGACCGTGTACAGGTCTCTGGAATCGCTGGTTGGGCAAGGGCTGGTACAGGCTGTCGACCTTGGCGACGGCGAACGGCGCTATGAAGTCGTAAAACCAGGCGAACATCATCATCACTTGATTTGCGAAAAATGCAACAGCAGCGTTCACCTGGATCAGTGCGTAGTCCACGATTTGGTAGACGCTATCAAAACCAAATACGGATTCACAACCCGCGCACACATACTGGAAATTTTCGGCACCTGCTCCAAGTGCAAGTAACGGCCGTCACCCGCTCAATCATGACTCTTTTGCGGCAAAGTAAGTTTGCGAGTAGAAGGCTCCAGGCGCTTCAGTCCAAGCCGGTCAGTCATAATCAGCAGCTTGTCTCCAACGGCAAGAATGTTGTTGGGTGAAGGATTCCAATCCACTTCGCCACCAGCCTTCTCGTGCAGAAGCACAGTTACCTCATGCTGATGCCGCACATCATCAACAGTCTGCCCAACCAACGCTGTATTAGACTCAACCACAATTTGAATAGCATTGATTGTGGTGCCACCAAACTCAAACGAGTCGATAATGTCTCCGCTGATAGCCGCCTGGGCAAACAATCTTGCCGATCGCGCAGATGAACTGTATGCGCCGTGAATACCGAGATTTTTCTCGATTTTCTTCGCCATTTTCTGGTCGAACATACGCACTACAACACGAATATTGGGATTCAACTCACGCGCAGTCAATACCGCTTCGAGGTTAACAAGGTCGTTGTCAGTCACGGCGATGATTGCTTTGGCTTTGTGTATATTTGCCACCATGAGCATTTGCGAGTCACGCGCATCGCCCATCAACACTGGTACGTCTATGCCGGCCACTTCATTGACGAATCGGCTTTCAGCATTCGACTCAATCACAGTCACGGTCTCGTCGAACTGGCGCAAGTGCTGCACAACGCGCACCCCCACGTTTCCCAGACCACACACGACGATGTGATTTTCAAATGTAGACGCGATCATTTTTTGCCACTCCCCGGAGTACCGCTGATGCTGAAACAAAAGATTGCCGAGATGCACGACACCCTCGGCAATTGTGACTAAACCCAATAGTGGTAACAAAAAGAAGAGAGGCGCGATTCTCCAGTCATCAACATATGTGAGCGGACTTTCGAAAAAGAGCATAAGCCAGACGTCGTAGACTGTCTGCATGAAGCCCAGACGTTCATGCGGCAAATCAGCCCGTGGATAGAAGGAATAGATGAGAAGCGCTGAAGTCGTTACCGAACAAATGAAGATGATGAAAAAGCTCTGAAACTCTTTCAGCAGCACCTTAATCAGCAGCATCAGCTGCTGGCTTTTTCTTTGAACGTAGAAGACTCTTCCAGATGCCAAGATCAGTTCTCACTTCAGGAAACACCAGTATATTCGCAATGGCATGATTTGCAGAAGCGACAACCTTTTGTACCTTTTGCAAGCCCTTGCAAAGTGGCGAAAAGACGAGGACCGGAAGAGACTGGCAAAAGTCAGCGACTCAGAAAGCGCCGAGAAAACCAACGACAAGCGCCTGCCAGTGCAGCGGAACAATGCGAGCGGCGCTGATTTGCTCAGTGATCGGACAAAAAGTAAGCCGGATGCGTGATGCATCCGGCTCAACCATTTCATGCGGAACCTCGAATTTGATTAGTTCAAGTATTCCTTCAACTGTCCAACTTTCGAATTGCCTCTCAATTTCTTGAGGGCTCTATTTTCCAATTGTCTTGCTCGTTCTCGTGTGACGCCTAACGCCATTGCGCATTCCGCCAGGCTCTTAGGTTTATCACCGTTGAATCCGTAGCGCATCAAAAGAACGCTGCGCTCGTGAGCGGTCAAATAACTGAGAGCTTCAATGACATCCTTATGCAAAAGCTTCTGAGCAACTGCTTCAGCGGGTGCCGAGTTTTCATTTTCATCACTCAGAGTTTCACCGAGAGTGGTGTCAAATCCAGCAGCGCTAGCAGCGTCGAGAGACAGCAGCCCTTTTGAAATATCGAGAAGTTTCCGCACCTTATCAGGCGTGGTCTTCATTGAAACTGCCAACTCCTCGGTTGTAGGCAGTCTTCCGGTTTGTTCACTTAACGCTCTAACTTGTTTCTTCAAACGGCTAAGCATTTCGTTCATGTGTCCAGGCAAACGAATAGTCCGAGATTTATCGGCAATCGCTCGCACAATTGCCTGGCGAATCCACCATGTAGCGTACGTCGAGAATCTGTATCCCAGTTCGGGATCGAATTTATCGACAGCTTTCATCAGACCAAAGTTACCTTCCTGAATCAAATCAGGATAGCTTAGACCGCGATTCAAGAAGTGGCGAGCCACACTAACGACCAAACGAAGATTCGACTGAATCAGCTTTTTTCGGGCGTCCGCATCGCCTGAGTGCGCAGCTCTCACGAGTTCGATCTCTTGAGCACCTGTAAGAAGGCTGTAACGGCCAATCTCTTTCAAGTACATAGTCATCGAGTCGTCATTGAACGAGCGCGCCTGCTCGATCGGTTCGACCTCCAATTCCACCGGCTCAGCAACGTTTTCGTCGAAGGAAGCTTCGAACTCGTTCCAAGGCTCGTCATTTATATGATGGGATTTTTTCTGAAGGTTCATTTTCATTGGCATGTTTCCTAAATGGGTTCCCAGGTGACCCGAGCAAGTCTCACTCGAACTCGGTGGTCTGGGAACCACTGAACAAATAGATGACCAAAGAGACCTTAAGGTTCCCCAAAAATCAGCCAAATTTGTTAAGAAAATACGAAAAGATGAAGCCCAAAACCCAAACCAGTTAACAGTTTCTCTATGGATACTATTGGATTTTTGGGGGCTTCCAAACCCCGAAATGGACTTGTCGCCCGCTGGACGCCCCGTCAAATTAGTGTCAATTTCTAAGCCCCTTCGTTAGCAGAATGCTCTAAAAGTAGTAGAACTAGATCGGGCTCGCGTACGCGCCACACGGAAATGACAAAATACTGGCGAAAATTCGGCATTCCATACTTAACGGCGACAGCCGCTGTTGCGCTGATGACTGTGCTAATCGCGGTTGTGCACGCAGACCGGCACGCCTCGAACATCTCGATGCTCTACCTGCTGATTGTGACGGTTGCCGCCCTCTTGCTGGGTCGCGGAGCCTCCATCTATTGCTCGATACTGGCATTTTTCGCCTTCGACTGGTTTTTCGTCGAACCGAGGCATCAGCTCACCGTCGCATCGTTCAGCGAATGGTTAGCCCTATGTATGTTTCTGCTCACCGCGACAATAATCGGGCAGCTTACGGCGTTGCTGCGGAAACGCATGGAGGAAGCGCAAAAAAGTCGAAACGAGACGGCAGCTCTTGCAGAAGCAAGTTGGGCTGTTGCGTCTGACATTGACAGAGACCGCGTATTGAAGAAGCTGATGGAAACAATCATGAAAGTTTCAGCCGCCGATGCCGTTTCAATGTGTCTTCAAAACGCAGAGTTCGACGACAGTCCGGTCTGGATTCACTCCAACGCACCAATTCAAGACGACGAGCTTTCCAAAGAAGCAATGACGCATGCGCTCGTGCGAGGGCAATCGATTGGATGGGACAACAGCCCGCACTGGAAAAAAGCATTCGGAGATCTCAAAAAGTCTGAGCTGATATATCTTCCAATCACTCTGAACAACGAAACATTTGGCGTCATTTGTATGCGACTGAAACCTGCCGCGACCATTGAAGACAGTGAAAAGAACATCATCAACTCCGTGATGAATCATGCCGCCGTCGTATTACATCGAGACAAACTCTTGCAAATTCAAACGCAGGCAAAAGCACTGGCTGAAGTAGATCGCTTGAAGACTGCGCTACTGTCCATGGTGTCACACGATTTCCGCAGCCCTCTCACTTCCATCAAAGCAAGCGTCGGCAGCATGCTTCAAACAAACTCCGGAGCGCTTGACGCAGAAACTCAGACGCAGCTTCTTCAAGGCGTCGATCAGGAAGCGGACAGACTGAACAAGATGGTCGGCAATATTCTCGACCTTTCTCGCCTGGAAGCTAACGCATGGACACCGAAGAAAGAGCTGACTACAATGACTGAGTTGGTTGGGTCAGTAGTCGATTCGTTCGGTGAACAAGAAAACAAACGGATAAAAGTTGACATTGCAGACAGAGACAAAGAATTTTCATTTGATCTGGTGCAGATGACACAAGTGCTGCGAAACCTGATTGAGAATGCACTGAAATATTCGAGCGACGACGTTACGGTCAAGTTTTACAACGGCAACAACATGATGAATATTGATGTCATCGACCACGGTCCAGGACTGCCACGTGGGGAGGAAAAAGATATATTCAAACCATTCCATCGCTCGAAATCACTGCAAGAATCGTCAACGCCTGGAATGGGAGTAGGTTTGGCTGTATGCAAAGGACTGATTGAAGCGCATAAGGGCACGATAAGTGCTGCGAATCAAAGTGGTGGCGGTGCGGTCTTTCACATTGCCCTGCCACAAGAAAATGGAGATACAAAACAACAATGAAAATTCTTGTTATTGACGATGAGCCGCAAATTCGTCGGGCATTGAGGGTCGGACTCGAACAGAATAACTACCAGGTGTTTCTGGCAGCAAACGGCGAAGAGGGGCTTGATATGGCAGCTTCGCGCCTGCCTGATTTGATCATTTTAGACCTGGCGATGCCCGGCAAGAATGGTTTCGATGTTTGCAAGGAACTGCGGGAGTGGACCAAGACTCCAATCATCGTTCTTTCTGTGCGCGATAGGGAAGAAGATAAAATCAAAGCTCTCGATCTCGGCGCCGATGATTACCTCACCAAACCATTCGGAATCGGAGAGTTGCTCGCCAGAGCCAGAGCAGTTTTGCGCAGGCAAGCACCAGATGAAGAGCAGGAACAATCAACATTCACATGCGCAAATCTGAAAGTAGATTTTGCGCACCGGCGCGTGTACATCTCCAACGAAGAGGTGCATCTGACACCGAAGGAATATGACTTGCTGCGGTATATGACTACGAATGCAGATCGAGTCTTGACTCACCGTCAGCTTCTGTCGAAGGTCTGGGGACCCGAGTACGAAAACGATTCGCACACGTTGCGCGTTCACATTGCCAATCTGAGAAACAAGATTGAGGAACATCCGGAGCGACCTTTTTATATCCACACTGAAACAAGAGTGGGATACCGCTTCCGTACGGATCAGCAGGCAACCGCAAACGATAAAGCAACCGTTGGAGTCTAATTCATCGGCAGGGAAGAGAATTACCGAGTAGCAGTCACATGGTCTTAACAGATCCTATTGACTGCTAAGGTACACCCATACCAGCAAAAGCTTGCTGGGTGAGAGTTGCGGCTAATTCTCCAGACTGAACATTTGCAGCAATTGGTCGCGCCGCTCCGAGCCCCTTAGGCGCACTGGCACCAGGTGCGTGCGAAACCGGAGTAGGTCGAAGCTGAGTCGCGGCAACAAATTGCTTGTCGCCCTGCACGACCATCGCTAGTTCGAGCAACAGGCGCTTCATCTTTTGCACTTCGGCACTGAGTTGCTCCAACATCACTTGCCGCGTATTCAATGTAGCAATGCTAAGGCCTTTTTTCTGTGCGACACTTGCCGTAATTGCATCAAGCGATTTCGAATCTCGGCTTGTAAATCCAGGAATGTTTGCGTCTGTAATCCATCGATCTATCATCTGGTCTTTGCGCGTTTTTGAACTGCTTCCATCCGCTGGTACTTCGTTCAAGAAAAGCCAAACTGATTTCGGATATTCAATTTCAGGGCTGGTTGGATAGTTAAAGATCTTCGCCAGCATGTTGGGCTCAACTTCAGAAGTCTTCCGCTTTCCGTTGACGGCCTTCAAGGTGTACATGGATGCAATCGACGGCACAAGACCAGCAGCGATACCAGTGATACCTGATGAAACAGCAAAAACTCCTCGAGTATGTGTCGGTATAGTCAACCCTTCACATACCGCCCATAACACGCCGTTACTGATAAAGCTACCAGCGTTTACTCGCGCAACAAGCTTGTCTCTATCGTTAGTAAATGTCGACAGAATTTCATTGTAGACATTTTGTTCTGCAGTCATCTCAGCAATTGCGAAATCTACTTCAAGGCTGGTTCTAGTGATAATCTGAAGTGCCTCTGAGCGAGCATCCAGCAAATCTAATCTCGCCTCATTGCGCTCCGCTCCTGGCGCAAGGTTATCCAGCTTGGCGCGAAGAGTCTGCATCCTGTCGATCACAGGCGTCAGCTGGATATCGTTGGCTAACTGCAAAGTATTCGGAGAAACATCAGTTCTGTTTAGATTCACACCACTTTTCAAAATCTGTCGTGGAAATTCCTGACTGTTCACTACCGGTGCACCGGAACTGGCTGGCGCGGGCGCATCTGCATAGACAACAGACGCGTTGTGCAGAACGGCTCCAGCTGCCACTACTACGCCGAGGATCTTCGAATTCATTGCCACCTCTTTTTCTAGTTTTCAGACCAAATCAGTTTAGTTTGATCTGCATCAAGATGGCATCAAGAATATCAACTGCACCTACCATGGCCGACGCGCGCGCACCATATCCAGTGGCACCACAAAGCAGATAAGCGCAATTGACATCACGGCACAATCAGGCTCTATTCTGCATCGAAGTCGATTTCTGTCCTAAATATTATCTTCGCTCAGTAGCAGCCCTAGTATTATTAGAACCCAGTTCAGATGGTCCTTTTAACCCGTTCAGGAGACCCAATGCGATCGCGGCGCCCTGTGATAGCGTCAAGCCTGTCACTACTTTGCATCTTCAACAATTACACAAGCGCCTTAGCCGCTGCTCCGAACTCGCAAGAATTTCCAACCCAAATCCTGCGTACCGGAGTCGATCTCAATTCAACAACTGTTTCACCTAACACCAGGCAACTAGCTGACATCTTAAAGTTAACGCCACTGATCGAGCGAAATCAACAACTGCGCACCAAAATCAACCCAACCAATTTTGACCCCACTCTGGAAAACGTGGCGATGGGGCAACAACTGATTGCCTGCGTTTCTGAGTCGACACAGATCATTCAAGAAGCGAATCTGGCAGTCGACTTTACTCTTGCGGAAATACAAGCCGAACAAAATATCTACAATGAAATTTTGAACACCTACGTCAACGACAGAGATAAAGCGACTTTAAGAACCAACGCATTGAGCTTTATCTCAAACGGCGCCCTGTGGTCTGTCTGCGAAGGCCTGGCTATTCCAACAAATACTCATCCGGAACTAACAGCTCCATCAGGAATAACGGGAATTTTGGCAGGAATTATTCCATCAATCGCATCGATTTATGCACTTAAACAACTAAGTGGAAAGAAACAGACGTCGGAAAAAGATCCAAACATGTTGGCAAAAATTTTCGACTATCCGGTCACTCCTGAAATCGATTATCCAAAATGCGTCTGGGATTTTCTGAACAGTACGCAAGTCGGTGAACCGTCTAATAAAACGCGCCGCACGCTGCTGATTGAAAGATGGGTAGCTGACAAGAACATTCCAGAGTTCACGGAATCAACAGCCACCAAACAATTAGATGTCATAACTGCAAGCGTGCCCAGGAAAAAAGCGCTCAACATAGCCACCCTCAACACGCGCATATCAATGCTGCAACAACTTGGCGCTGAGCTTCTTAAGATGAAAAGAATGCTTTTGGAATTGTCCATGGTCATTCGCGGCGAAAAACAAATGTAGCCGTTCATCCGAAACTTGATGCTGCCTTAACTGCGTCTGACGAAGTCTTGACCCTTTCTTGATACTCACAGCGGTACATTTACCTGTGGGAGCAAAAGACACATGGATTTCTTTTACATAGGCGCTGCCATTTTATTCTTCGCACTCAGTGCAGCCTATGTCACAGGCTGCGATCGATTGTGATCGTCTGCAGGCAAGCAAAATGAATCTCGACAACATACTGGCCGGCACCACCTCAATAGGGCTGCTTGTCTACCTATTCTTCGCACTCTTATATCCGGAGAAAGTTTAGCCATGACCGGCATTGGTTGGTTACAGATCCTGCTGTTTGTGGTGGCACTGATTGTCATCACGAAACCAGCCGGCACATACATCAAGCGGGTAATGGAGTGCGAGGCAACATGGCTGGACCCGCTTTTTAGGCCTGTCGAAAAGATCATTTATCGGATTGCTGGGGTCGACGAAACAATCGACATGCACTGGACACAGTACGCATTTTGCATGTTGGCATTCAGCATTGTGACTCTTCTGTTTTCTTACGCCATCCTCAGACTGCAGGGTGTCCTGCCCTTCAACCCGATGTCATTTTCGACAGCACAAGCACCCGCTTTCGCCACTGCTATGACGCCTGACCTGGCTTTCAATACTGCCGTCTCATTCACCACGAACACAAACTGGCAGGCATACAGCGGCGAGAATACAATGTCGTACCTGTCTCAGATGCTAGCCCTGGCACTTCACAACTGGGTTTCCGCAGCTGCGGGAATCGCCGTCGCTGTAGCCATGATTCGCGGATTCTCCAGACAATCAGCGACCGGCATAGGAAATTTCTGGAAAGATCTGGTTCGCTCCACCCTTTATGTTTTGCTGCCCGTGTGCCTGATTGCTGCGTTGTTCATGGTCTCGCAGGGAGTCGTACAGAACTTCAGTCCTTACGTCCAGGCAACAACACTAGAGGGAGCACAGCAAATCATTCCCCAGGGTCCTATCGCTTCGCAGGAATGCATAAAGATGTTCGGCACTAATGGTGGTGGCTTTTTGAATGCCAACAGTGCACATCCATTCGAAAATCCGACACCGCTATGCAATTTCGTGGAGATGCTCTTGATCTTCATGATTCCAGCAGGGCTCGCATACACGTTCGGGCTCATGGTCAAAGACACACGCCAGGGCTGGGCGCTATTTATCACCATGATGATGCTGTTCGTAGTCGGAGTAATCACCTGCTACGGCTTCGAAGCATCTGGAAATCCGAACATTGCCAGGCTCAATGTCAACACTTCTACTTCGCAACTTGGTGACCTGGGCGGCAACCAGGAAGGCAAAGAAGTGCGCTTTGGTTTAGCGAATTCTGCGCTCTTCGCTGTGATCACGACAGATGCAAGTTGCGGTGCAGTAAATTCCATGCATGACAGCTTCACGCCACTGGGCGGGCTTGTTCCCCTCTTGAACATCCAACTGGGCGAGCTGATATTCGGCGGAGTGGGTGCAGGACTATATGGCATTCTGATTTTCGCCATTCTCACCGTCTTCATTGCCGGGCTGATGGTCGGCAGAACGCCTGAGTATGTCGGCAAGAAAATCGAAAAGAAAGAAGTTAAAATGGCAATGCTGTTTGTGCTTGTCGCGGCTTTTTCCATACTGGGCTTTACTGCCTGCGGTGCCATATTGGAGCTGCCCGCCGGCAGTTTCTGGAACGCCGCCGGTGCGACCTACAATAACGTGAACAACAACGGCGCCCATGGTTTCTCGGAAATCATGTATGCCTTCACATCAGCAACAGGCAACAACGGTTCTGCATTTGCCGGAATTTCTGTAAATACACCCTTCTACAATCTGACTCTGGCAATGGCGATGCTCATGGGCAGATTCATGATGCAAATACCCGTGCTTGCTATTGCCGGTTCGCTCAGCGCAAAAAAATACATCCCCACCACAAGCGGAACATTTCCAACAGATGGTTTTGTATTCATCGTTTTGCTGATCAGCGTCATCATTATCGTCGGAGCATTGACCTTCTTTCCAGGCTTGACACTGGGTCCAATTGTCGAACACTTTTTGATGCACTCAGGCAAGCTGTACTAGCCATCGGAGTATGAAGTGGAAACTGAAAACATAGTCACAAAGAAAAAATCGAGACCTCTTCTCGATCCGCAGATCGTGCGTGGTGCTCTGAAAGATTCTTTCATTAAGCTAAATCCAGCCAAGCTTGCCAAAAATCCAGTCATGTTCGTGGTCGGAGTTGGTTGTGTTTTGACGACGGTGCTGTGGTTGAGAAATCTGGCCTCAGGTGCGACGACTGGCGAAAAGCTCTTGTTCGAAGGTCAGATCACTCTCTGGCTATGGTTTACAGTTCTGTTTTCCAATTTCGCTGAAGCCATGGCGGAAGGGCGCGGCAAGGCACAAGCTGAAACATTGAAACGCGGCCGCAAGGAAGCAATCGCTCGAAAACTTCTTGCCAACGGGCAAGAAGAAATGGTCGCAGCTACAAACTTGCGAAAAAATGACATCGTGCTGGTAAAAGCGGGCGAGCTAATTCCCAGTGACGGGGAAGTCATCGAAGGAATCGCGACCGTCAACGAAAGTGCGATTACCGGTGAATCCGCACCGGTAATCAGAGAAAGCGGCGGCGACCGCAGCGCTGTCACAGGCGGCACAACAGTGCTGTCAGACTGGCTGAAAATCAAAATATCGGTTGACCCAGGTGAGACCTTCATGGACCGCATGATCGCTCTGGTCGAGGGTGCGCAGCGGCAAAAAACGCCAAACGAGATTGCGCTCGACATTCTCCTGGCTGGTCTGACAATCGTTTTCGTCATCGCTGTTGTCACGCTACTCCCATTTGCCAACTATGCTGTGCGCGCAGGCGGCTCCGGTCAAGTGCCGGACATCTTCTCTCTGGCATCATTGCTCGTGTGCTTAATTCCCACGACCATTGGTGGTCTACTTTCTGCCATCGGTATTGCAGGCATGGACCGTGTGTTACAACACAATGTGCTGGCTATGAGCGGCAAAGCCGTCGAAGCGGCCGGCGACGTCGACACGCTCCTGCTCGATAAAACCGGAACAATTACGCTGGGAAACCGCCAGGCCGTCGAATTCATTCCCGCACCAAACGTGACTGTGCAAGAGCTCGCCGATGCGGCTCAGCTATCTTCTCTGTCGGACGAAACTCCCGAAGGCCGATCGATCGTGGTGTTAGCCAAGAACTATGGTTTAAGAGAACGAGAACTTTCCAACAAAGAAGCTGAGTTCATTCCATTTTCCGCCAACACTCGAATGAGCGGCGTCAATATGAACGGCACCCAAATCAGAAAAGGCGCAGCCGACGCCGTATACAAATACGTCAAGGAAACTGGACTGACGATTCCTTCCGAAATTGAAAAGGAAGTGACGCGGGTGGCGCAGGCCGGCGGCACACCACTAGCGGTGGCGGATAACAAACGCGGTACGCTCGGGGTAATTTACCTGAAGGATGTGGTCAAAGGAGGAATGAAAGAACGCTTTCTGCAACTCCACGCCATGGGCATCCGCACGATCATGATCACCGGTGACAACCCACTCACTGCCGCAGCGATCGCCACCGAAGCAGGGGTCGATGACTTTCTTGCCGAAGCTACACCCGAGCTAAAAATGCAGCTTATTCAGAAAGAACAAGCGGGCGGCAGGTTGGTTGCTATGACCGGAGACGGGACCAACGATGCTCCGGCGCTGGCAGCAGCAGACGTGGGTGTGGCGATGAATTCCGGAACTCAAGCAGCCAAAGAAGCCGGCAATATGATCGACCTTGATTCCAACCCGACCAAATTGATCGAAGTCGTCGAAATCGGCAAACAACTTTTGATGACTCGCGGAGCACTGACTACGTTTTCGATTGCTAACGACGTGGCTAAGTATTTCGCCATTCTGCCCGCAGTTTTCGGCACCATGTATGCAGCATCTGGAACAATGCACGGACCATTGTGGACGCTAAACATCATGCAACTGCACTCCCCTGAGTCAGCAATCCTCAGTGCCGTCATATTCAACGCTCTGATCATAGTTTGTTTGATACCTCTAGCTCTGCGTGGCGTTCCTTATCGACCAATGACCGGTGCGGCTCTGCTGCAAAGGAACTTCCTGGTCTACGGAATTGGCGGTATTGTCGTGCCGTTCCCTGGCATCTGGATCATCGACCGAATCATCGTTATGCTCCACCTCGCACCAATGAGCTAAAAATGCTGAAAGAATTGATACCTGCTCTCCGAATGACCTTTGTGCTGGCTCTTTTAACGGGACTGATTTTTCCGCTGTTTATCACTGCAGTATCGCAAGCGCTATTTCCTGAAAAGGCTAATGGTTCACTTGTCCGCAATAACAAAGGCGATGTTGTTGGCTCAGCTCTGCTGGCTCAAAAATTCGAGGCGCCAAAATACTTTCATCCGCGTCCATCAGCAGCAGGATCAGGATATGCAGGAGAAGCTTCAGGCGGAACGAATCTGGGACCGACCTCGACCAAGTTGATCATGGGAATCGCAGACGACCCGAATACAAAAGCGGACGAATCATTTGCCGGAATCAAACAACTTGCAGAAAGCTATAGAAAAGAAAATGAGCTTGATCCAAATGCAGCCGTGCCTGTCGATGCAGTAACGCGATCAGCATCAGGTCTGGACCCTGATATCTCCGAAGCCAACGCCATGATGCAAGCACCAAGAGTTGCCAGAGCTCGCAATCTAAAAGCCGATGACGTAAAGGCTATGATTCGCAAATACAGAACCGACCGCGACCTGCAAATTCTGGGCGAGCCGAGGTTGAACGTACTGACAATCAACATGGCTTTGGATAATATCAAATGATAGCTTTCAGGCATTGAGCACAAAATGAACGATGGGCGACCGACACCAGAAGAGTTTTTACAAAGACTCAAGGACGAAGAGACGAGCCGCCTGATCGGTAAACTCAAAATCTTTCTTGGCATGGCACCGGGCGTCGGCAAAACGTACACGATGCTGGAGTCGGCGCAGAAGCTACTTCGCGACGGCGTCGATGTGGTCGCAGGATGCATCGTCACGCATGGCAGAAAGGAAACGGAGCAGCTTCTGCACGGCATCGAAATAATTCCCTACAAACAGATCACGTATAAGAACACCACGCTGGATGAGTTCGATCTGGATGCGGCACTGGCTCGAAAGCCTCAGGTAATTCTCGTAGACGAATTGGCGCATACTAATGTACAGGGCTCAAGACACGAAAAGCGCTGGCAAGACGTAGAAGAGCTGCTCAATGCAGGTATAGATGTTTACACGACTCTCAATGTTCAGCACGTCGAAAGCGCGAACGACATCGTGGCGCAGATTACTCACGTACAGGTCAAAGAAACGGTACCGGATCTGGTGCTCGAACGAGCCAATGAAATCGAACTTGTTGATTTGACACCCGACGAACTAATTCAACGACTGAAGGAAGGCAAAGTATATGTTCCCGAACATAGCGAACGGGCGCTGGAGAACTTTTTCCGCAAAGGCAACTTGATCGCGCTGAGAGAATTAGCCCTGCGAGCAACAGCCGAACGCGTCGACGATCAGATGCAGAAATACAGGCGAGATGAATTCATCAAGGAGATCTGGCCGGCTCGAGAAAGACTGCTAGTTTGCATCGGTCCACACCCTCTTTCGGCCAGACTTGTACGAGCAACAAAACGAATGGCTAAAGGTCTGCACGCAGAATGGACCGCCGCTTACGTCGAGACTTCGCGCACGGCCAGATTCTCAAAGAGAGATCGCGACAGAATCATGCGCACGCTCAGATTGGCAGAGCGACTGGGCGCAGAAACAACAATTTTGACGGGTGAAAAAACTAGCGAAGAACTTGTCTCGTATGCGCGTAAACTTAACATCACCAAAATAGTTATCGGTAAACCTGCCAAACCACGCTGGCGAGAATTGATCTTTGGATCGGTGGTGGATGACTTGATCAGGAAGAGCGGCAACATCGATGTCTACGTAATCACTGGCGACACCTCAAACACAGAACCTCTGGCCAAAGACATGGTGCGTGAATCGGAAAATTTCATGCACTACATTTACGCCACGTCAGCCGTAGCAATCGCGGCGGCAGTAGCCAAATTCGGGTTTCACAAACTGGCTCAGGAGAACCTGATGATGTTCTTCTTACTGGCAGTCGTTGTGACAGCACTTAAACTCGGAAAAGGTCCTTCGATACTGTGCGCGGTGCTCGGAGTGGCTGTCTACGATTTCTTTTTTGTGCCTCCTTACCTCTCCTTTGCAGTATCTGACACGCAATACTTAATAACCTTCGGTGTCATGCTCCTGGTTGGTCTGACACTGAGCACACTTACTACCACAATAAAGAAACAAGCAGAGTTATCACGCAAACGAGAACGCCACACGGCGACACTGTATGCGATGACTCGAGAACTTGCCTCTGCGCGAGGAAAAGAAAAAGTTGCGCGCATTTCTGCACGTCACATCTGCGATGTGTTCGGGTGCCAGGCCGCAGTTATGCTACCTGATGAAAGTGGTGAAACTGTAGTAGTTCCTGATATAGACAAAGCTTACGAACTCGACGCCAAAGAGACCGGAGTTGCCCAGTGGGTCTTTTTGAACAACCAGGTGGCGGGAGTCGGAACATCAACTCTACCGGGCGCAAAGGCACTGTATCTTCCTTTGACCGGCGCAAAGGGAATTATCGGCGTGATCGGAATTTTGCCATCAAATCGGGAACGTATGTTCGACCCTGATGAAATGCATCTGCTTGAAACATTCGTCAATCAAATGGCACTAGCGGTCGAACGTGCCTGGCTCGGTGAGCAAGCCGCACAACGAGTACAGTCGATTTCGTAATTCACATCGACAGGAATCAAGATTGTGTGAATCACTCACTCACCAGGGCAGCTTATCGAATCGATAAGAATAACCACTGCCGATGAAAGCGGCGGGCGCGGTCTGGCTCAGACCGAAACCGAAGTGCAAGTCGACCTGATGATGAGGCTTTACTTTATAGACTCCACCGAAGTGGGCAATCTGTGATGCTGATGCATGCTGGGTGAAAAAGCCCACATATTCAACAAAAACGCTCGCCTTTGAACCGACGGAACGACTGAGCATAAAGTCTGGCTGATACTCGAGGCTTCGACCTGAATTTAGAAGCAGAATAGACTGCATGCCCATAATCGAAAGTTTTGGCGTCAACGGATACGACCACGGCGCCCGCAAAAGACCTTGTACGCCTTTTCCGAAATATGCATCCTGATTACCGGTAGGAATATTAACGGAGGGTATAACACTCAGTTGCAATTTCTTCACCGGTCCTATCTGATACTTGATGCCGACCTCATTCAAGCCAGACACACCACTCTGAGTGTCATGTCTGTGCGCCCGATGCGTTGCACCATAGGATGGAACATACATTTGAAACTCGACTCGGTCCGTCAGACCGACCCGCACTTGGGTTTCACCGGCACCGAAAAAGTTGGTGCCATGTTGAGAATGCTGATACAATCCACCATTTTCTAACTGTAAGCTACCCTTGGGCACCACCAATGGTGAAAACATGAAGCTGGGACGATTCGTGTCTATATCCTCTGTCTTGTCCATAGCAAAAGCGGCAGAGGTACTGAAAAATGACAATAATATCGAAACAACCAGAGAGATGGTGCAACGATGGCTAATCGATGTAGTGAACAACCTCTTGTGTTCCGTGAAAGCAAACCCAACTCATCTATACGACTTGAACACTTTAGCAATAAAACACAGCCGATAAATGACAATACACATAAGAACGGCAAAGCTACTGCCTGTCGGACTTTATTCCAGCTCCAACCATGTTCGAACCAGACCAGGATAGTCTGCAGGCTTTATTACGCAATCATCCATTCCGCAAGATATCAACGACAAAGGATTTTCAATTGATGTAACTCCGACTATCGGCACTCGCTTTCCCGTTTTTTCTTCATCAACACGAATCCTGATGGTTGCTGTAATACCGTCCATAACCGGCATCTCCACATCCATCAGCACAAGAGAATAGTTACGCAATCTGGTTGCCGCAACCGCCTCCGCTCCGTTGCTAGCCACATCTACAAAAAGATCGAAATTTCGTAAGCTGAGCTGCGCGGCACGTGCAATTACCCGGTTATCTTCAGCAACGAGCACAAATGGCTTATTCATCTATGACACCTCGCTGAGCTCTTAGAACTCATTCAATCCAGCGATTAGTCAAAACAGAGTCAAGAAAAACGCTATTTCAACAAGCTAGTGTCTAGATTCGGCTATCAAGATGTTGTCTAGATTTGCATGCGTTTCGGCCGCTGGCACGCACTTTCCAGGCTTTAATGCTTCTTTAACGCAATATCTCGTCATCTCGCATTTGGAAACTGACTGCAGGAAGGCTACTCCCTGGCACTTCAACGGTATTACCCTTATCAGCATGAAAATCCGGGTATCAAGAAAGTGTCAAGATTCGGGCTGGCAGCGGATTTTGAGGAATTCTAGTGCTATGTTGATCTTTATATTTACACTGTAATCAACCTTGTCAAAGCCTATAAATCTTTACGAGATAGTGCATACCGGTCCCTCCACTAGAGAACGTCGATCGGCACACGTCACGAATCGCTTTCGTCGCTGGTTTTTCCAGGGCATAAGGGAAAGCAACAAACACACAGAGCATCAAGCGCCCTGGTACAAGGTCATGTGCTTGACTGGCGTGGATTACTTTTCGACCCTGGGATATTCTCCAGGTATAGCTTTCCTGGCTGCTAATACCCTGTCTCCGCTAGCCACACTCATTCTGGTCGTGCTCACCCTCGCCGGTGCATTACCGGTCTACATGAAAGTGGCACAAGAAAGTCCTCACGGGCAAGGAAGTATCTCAATGCTCGCCCGGTTGTTGCAGGGTTGGAAGGGCAAAATTCTCATCCTCTGCCTGTTGGGATTCGCCGCCACAGACTTCATCATCACAATCACATTATCAGCAGCTGACGCAGCCGCGCACATAGCCCAGAATCCTTTTGCGCCGCTCTGGATGCATGATCGCATCTCAACAACGATGATTTTGCTCGCTCTTCTTGGAGGGGTATTTCTCGTTGGTTTTAGAGAAGCAATCAGCATATCTGTTGTCTTGGTCGGACTCTACTTAGTTCTGAACGCCGTTATCGTCTATGTCAGCGGCATGCATTTAGCGCAAGAGCCGATCAAAATCTCAGACTGGATGACGGGTTTAACACAACACTACGATTCGCCATGGCGAATGATCGGATTGTCGGTATTACTGTTTCCCAAACTCGCACTGGGGATGTCGGGCTTCGAAACAGGTGTCGCCGTTTCTCCACTGGTTCAGGGCAAGGAAAGTGACAGCGCGGAAGCACCTCTGGGCAGAATCGCCAACACCAAGAAACTGCTGATCACTGCCGCCTTGATCATGTCGGTATTTTTGCTGTCGACATCATTTATTACAACTATGCTGATTCCTGCGCAGCACTTCGCGACAGGTGGTATCGCTAACGGACGCGCTCTGGCATACCTGGCTCATCTTTATCTGGGCGACTCGTTCGGCACCATATACGATATTAGTTCGATTCTCATTTTGTGGTTTGCTGGTGCCTCCGCGATGACCGGACTTCTCAACCTGGTGCCTCGCTACTTGCCAAAGTTCGGCATGGCGCCTGAATGGACTAGAGCATCAAGACCGCTGGTAACCTTTTTCACCATCGTCGCATTTCTGGTTACGGCCTGGTTCAAGGCAGACGTAGATGCGCAGGGTGGTGCGTACGCCACCGGCGTATTAGTGCTGATGACGTCCGCAGCATTCGCTTGCACCCTGACCGTCTGGCGTGTCAGCAAAATGATTCGTTTCTTCTTTCTCTCCGTGTTTCTCGTTTTCGTTTACACAACTGTTGTGAACTGCGTTGAGAGACCTGAAGGAATTCAAATCGCCGGCCTATTCATTCTGACGATTTTCGCTGCCTCTCTTATCTCTAGAGCCATGCGCGCGACAGAGTTGAGAGTGCAAAAAGTCGAGCTGGACGCAACAGCAAAAGCGTTTATCGATGAAGCAACCCGCGGCGGAACAGGCGACGTGCGGCTACTTGCCCATCGTCCCGGCGGTACCGACTATGGCTCAAAAGAATCAGAAGCTCGCGAGATTCATAGCTTATTGGGTCCGGACTGCAACTTCATTTTTCTGGAAGTGGAACGCACAGATGCATCGGAATTCGTCGAGAGCTGCTTGGAAGTTTCGGGTCACATCGTCGAAGGCGGATACAAGGTGTTGCGCTGCGATAGTCCGGCGGTGCCCAATGCCATCGCAGCCATTCTTATTCATATTCGAGACAAGACCAACACACTCCCGCATGCGTACTTCGGTTGGACCGAAGGTAATCCGGTGCTCTACATCTTCAAGTATCTATTCTTTGGAGAAGGTGAAACGGCTCCAGTGACAAGAGAAATTTTGAGAGAAATCGAACATAAGCCAGAACGCAGACCTGCGGTGCATGTTGCCTGAGTGCTCGGGGCGATCGAGTGTTCGGGGAAGGGTTCGTGAGTGCTCAGACAATGAAGACGCACTATAGTCAAGCGTCAAAATTGATAGAAACTTGACGAGCCAAGCGCCCATTTTGACGCGTTCTTGCCGCCTTCAGGAGTTTAATGAAAGTGACAGAGCAACGGTCGCGATCAGCATGGATTACTTAGAAAATTCAGTATTCAAATCAAAGGTCGTTATATTCGACCAGCTTTCGTTCTGGCTCATCATCGGCGTTTTCGTAATTTTTATTGCAGGCACAGCATTCGGTCGACTAACTGATGCAGACACCAACAAGAGCAGTTTGCCAAACGCCTCAAGCACTCGCCATCACAGTGTCTATGGACGATTCGGTTCTTTGCACTGGGATAGGTAGTTTCGACCACGCCTGAACCCAATCTGGAAACGTACGACACCGGCGATGGAATTCGACAAAACGACTCGCGACCAGCTTGCTCTCAGCGGTGGCATCATAGGCGGACTCTTCGCATTTATTGCGATCTACAACGTCGGAGCTTTTATTGCTAACGACAAGTTGCTGGCTTACATAATCGCGCTGGTATCAAGTTTCTGCGTCATTTTAGTAGGCACTGGTATCTTCGCCCACATGCTGGAAACAAACAGCGAAACTTCTGGCACTAACGACTAGAAGCTGGGAACGGCGAAGTCTCTGCACTAACGGCTAAAAACCCAAAACATCGAAGTTTCTGCATTAGCGGCTAACAGCTACTCGTTTAAATCGGCTACAAGGGTCTGCGATGAATTAGACTTAGCTTGCTGCTGAAGCCAGCGGGGCGCTCCGTATCTACCGTGAGCTGTGATTTTTCCGACAGTTGATGACGCCTGTATTGTTGCACCTGAAATAGCGACTTTGGTTGGCACAGTCTTGCCCACAGCGATTCCAGCGGCAAATAGAAACAACGCTGTCATGTATACGAAAAAATTGTCTGGCTTGCAGGGCGAAATCGAAATGTTATTCACGAACACGCGCGAGTCAAATTTCATTGACCATCCTCCATTTTGTTGCCGGCCGAAGTGCGGCAAATCTAAGGAATGAGCTGATTCCATAGCGTGAAGAGAAAGAAAACTTTCGCTGTCACTAAAAATCGGGAGGTGTTCGCGACCTTGTTTAGGGCAGAATTCGCGGCGCACTGCGGTGAAGCGAAGCAAAAACAGGAGAAGAAGAACTCAGAAGAGGAACTCGTCCAACAACTTGACAAGCATCACCGTTGATAGAATACCTGACAACTTGTGACGATGACATGACAAAATAGCAAAAACAATCAAAATGGGTCAGGTTTTATGTTCTGCGGTGTTACCAGCCGTAGCCACGCATCCCGTAGCCACCCATGCCGTAACCGCCCATTCCATAGCCACCGCCACCCATGCCATAGCCGCTCATCATCCCGGCTTTGGTTGCGGCTCTAGTGACCATGTATAAAGCTCCGAGCCCGGCGACTGGCAGCGCGACATGCCCGAGAGTTCGGCCAATGCCGCCGACCGCTCCTTTGATCTTCTTGGTATTAATGCTCTTCTCAGGCTTTATGGGTTTATCTGAAAAAGTTGACTGAGCCGGCTGCTGCTGCTCCATCATGGCGCGAGTTGCAGAATTTGATTCCGGCTGAATGGGCTGCTGATACTGATAATTGCCACCAGCAGTATTCTGTTGCGCCTGTCCTCTGTAAGCGTCGTATTGGGGTGTTTCGTACCCCTGGGGCGCCTGTTGAGGCCAGGTCGGTGCGCTGCTCTGGTAATTTGCATAATTAGCGTTCTGGTAACCGGCATTTTGTGCAAAGACAGCCGTGTTTGCGGACGCGAAAAAGATCGCGACCAGAAGCCACGCTCTGGGCTTGGTCATAAGCTTACGCTCTCAGTATGGGTTGGCTAAATTAGGTATCTTCTAGGATACGCCACAAAGTCACGATGTCAAGCAGAATTCATTTAGCAAACGGGCGTTGGAAGATGATTCCGCCATCAAAGGTTCGAGCCTTGAAATAGCCGTTCTCCAGTACTACAAACTTCTTGCGCCGTCCGGTGACAGCCAGCTCCAAATTAAGAGCCGCAAGTAAAGGTTCAAGAATTTCCGCAGTCACATTGAAAGAGACAACTATGCGTTCAATTGCTGATGCACGCTCACAATTAATAGCATCGGCAAGGGCGTGCACCAACTCCAGTTCGTTCAGACCCAGGCTATGCACGTCCCTCTCGCCGCTGGCGACCTTACCTTCACTCAGCACAATTCCGGCAACAGGAACAAGGCGCGATTGCCAGTCGCTTGCTATAAAAGGAATTTCTGGGAGCACGGAAATCGGCGGGCTCTGAAGCATCACTACACTATTCATCAGGCAAGTCTCAGGAAGGGGAGTGAGGAGAGCATAGATTTAAAAAGTGTCAAAACAGTTTCCTTTTGAAAACACAGTTTCTTGGTTGCCAGAGTATTCAAAATGGAGTGGAAACGAGTAAGATTCTCCAACCAGACGCAGGAAGCGCCGCCAAATGTTATTTGAAAGCATAATTGTCCCAATCGACGGCTCTGACTCAAGCCGAATTGCCGCCGACTACGGCTTCTGGTTAGCTTCGTCCTTAAAAGCAAGCCTGACTGCGCAAAATGTCATAGACGCACGCATGACAGATCTGCTGCTCGCTCCGGAATTTGCCGCCGAGTCTGGAATCAAGATCCCTTTGGACGCTTCAGAGAAGCTGTTGAGGGCACAAAAACGCATAGCGCTTCTAACATTGGACTTGTTCAAGAAACAATCTCAAGAACATTCAATTCACGGCGTTAAAACATGTCTTGATATTGGACCTGTGTCGACTTCTATTTTGAAACGTTCGGCAAAACACGATTTAACAATCATTGGGCACCACGGACGAAGCCAGCAAAACGAAGCCGAACATTCAACCGGCTCCGTATCTCGACGAATTGCGCTGGACAGCAATCGCTCAGTCTTAGTGGCATCCCAGCCCATTCAGGAACTGGGGCATATACTGCTGGCGTATGACGGTAGTGCCACCGCAGACAGTGCACTGGTGATGGCAGAGCGCTTAGCTGTCTCGCTGAGGAAGGAGTTGAAAGTCGTTCACGTCGCACCGAGCAAGCAGCAATTTCCTAAAGCTAAAGTTCTGATGCAGCGGGCAGCCACACATCTTAATAAAGCAGCTACTGCATATTCTTCGGCATTCGATAACGGCAAACAATTTCTCGATAAAGTGACATTTATAGTTCGAGAAGGACAGCCGGCCGATACGCTCATCGAATTCGCCCGGGTTACTAATGGATTGCTCGTAATCGGCTCCAATGGCTCGCGTCCGAGATCACACAAAGAGTTTGTAGGAAAGACGGCCGCTTATATCGTACGCATGATGCAGACGTCAGTGCTGGTTTTCAGAGCAGAATAATTCACGATTTCTCCCCGAAATTTAAATGTTGACAAGCCACATTTCGTGCTAACATTTTTTTGTGCGTTTAATACTCTGTTTTGTTCAACAGGTCTACAGTTACTTGAAAATTTTATCGACGTTCCGCAAAGTCGGGCTTACGCTGGCCGCTGTCATCACCATAGCTGGTATCACCCCGACTGTTGTATTTGCTCAAGAGCACCTTGCAGCAGTATCACCAAACGTCTCGTCCATCTATTTATCAGATACGGCAATCAACAACTTCGGTCGTGTCGTACCCGGTATCACTCGCGGTGGACAACCGTCGAACAAAGCTCTGGAGTTAATGGCAAAAGATGGAGTAAAAACCATTATTGATCTGCGCATGACGGGCGTTGGAACGGTAAATGAAGAAGCTGAGACAAAGCACCTTGGTATGAACTACGTTCATATTCCGATGACGCTCCTGACACCGAATAAAGATCAGGTGGCGCAATTTTTGAATGTCGTAAACAAACCCGCTAACCTGCCGGTATTTGTCCACTGCCGACAAGGAGCTGACAGAACGGGAACACTTGTAGCAATCTACCGCCGGAAAGTACAAGGTTGGGATTTCGATAAAACCTACGCGGAAATGCGCGAACACCACTTCAAACCATTCTTATTCGGAATGAAAGATCTGGTCAAAAATTGCCCAAATCAAAGTTTCGAAGTCAACACGACGCAAGTGGCAAACAGCAATCAGGCACCACATACGGTAGCAAACAAGTCATCGGTACAAGAACCGGTGATTGCAAAACTGCATCCGGAAAAGGACAAAATTATGGCTGGAGATTTGCCGCCTGCGGGAACCATGACAATGACAGTCGGCCAGTAATTTCAGGAACAAGTCTTTCTGCGGTCAAAAGCGAACCTGTGCAGTTGTTCAAGTCAATCATCTACTAGAGCAGAAGAGGGTCACGCATTTCTGTGATTCCAGCCTTGTTCAGACTGCGAGATTCCAGCATTGTTCAGGCTGGCGGTTCGTCACGCTTGCCTTTCACATCGGCCCACAAAGCTTGTTCATCGTAGCTTTCTGTGCTGTCTTCTACTGTTCCATCATATTCTCGGATCACTGAGTTACGACGATTTTGATCCAATTTTTTCATGCCCGGGTCAAGCTCATAGAGCCGATATAGCGGCTCTAATGACGTCCTGACGATGCCCAGAATATTGCTTACTTCAGAGCCAATCAGATTGAAAGCAGCCTTCGCCTGTGGCGTGCTAGCGTGCGTATCGATGTCATCGGCGAGCCGAACCAGGCGATCAGTTTCCTTGACGAGCTTGGTTAAAAGCTGCAAAACAGAGATATCGCGGGTATTTCCGGGCTCAGACGGCATCAAGTGACTCCTCCATACACTATTAAAACACCTGTTTGGATATATTCATAACATTGCCGAGCTTCCTAGCTGAAACATTATCCGTTTGCCGCCGAGTGGATTCGAGAAGGATAGTGCTATAAACTGTTGTTTGCCTTACCAGAGCGGCTATCTGGCCGTTGAGAACTTTATGCCACTGCTTGAAATCCAAAATCTCGCCACTACTTTTCCAACTGAAGCTGGGCTGGCAAAAGCAGTTGACGACGTCACTTTCAAGATCGACAAAGGGAAAGTTCTTGGCATCGTCGGTGAATCGGGCTGTGGCAAGTCGATAACATCACTTTCCGTTCTCCGCCTCGTGCCACCTCCTGGTCGCATCGCGTCCGGCAGCATCAAACTGGACGGTCAAAACCTTCTAGAGCTCAAAGAGTCGCAAATGCAATCGATTCGTGGAAATCGAATTGCTCTCATTCCACAAGATCCGATGACCTCATTGAACCCGGTCTATACGGTGGGCGACCAGATCATGGAAGCAATCATGCTGCATCAGAAAGTGAGCAAACAAGAAGCTCGCAAGCGTGCAATAGACGTTCTGGAGCGGGTTCGTATTCCGGAAGCAAAGACCAGAATCGACGAATACCCGCACCAATTCTCGGGCGGCATGCGGCAAAGAGTGATGATTGCAATGGCGCTTTCGTGCGAGCCCGAACTTTTAATTGCCGACGAACCGACAACGGCGCTAGACGTCACAGTTCAGGCGCAGATACTGGATCTCATGCGTTCAATTCAGAAAGAACAGAACATGTCAATTCTGTTGATTACGCACGATCTGGGGGTGGTAGCAGAGATGTGCGATCACGTCGCCGTCATGTACGCAGGCGCTGTGGTCGAATATGCAAACGTGCAAGAATTATTTGCTCATCCTAAGATGCCTTACACGGTAGGCTTGATTAACTCCTTGCCGAGACCGGGCGGCGAACGACTTACACCAATCGAGGGGCAGCCACCGAGTCTGGTGAATCTTCCGAAAGGCTGCCGATTTGCAGACCGATGCCCGCTTGTCGAGCCTCGATGCCGAGAGTCCGTGCCGCCTCTCGAAGAAAAACGTCCCGGACACTTCGCACGCTGCGTCGTGGTGCCAAGCGAAATGGAAACCCCAAGTCAAGCATAGGTAGTTAAATGCGATCGACAAGAATATTGACCACCAGCCAGATTCGCAGGTTAGAAGCTGACTGGATCGAACAATGCGGAAGCAACTGGTCTCAAGTTTTGATGGAAGTTGCCGGTCGAGGCGCCGCAAAAATCGCTCTGAAGATGTGGGAGAACGACCCGGGAAACGTAATCGTCATATGTGGACGCGGTAACAATGGTGGCGACGGCATGGTCATCGCTCGCTACCTTCATATGTGGGGGCTTCCAGTCAGCGTGTGGCTGGTCAGCAAAGACAGCTCACCGAAAATCGAGATGTCGACTGTCGAATCGAAAACAAATCGCACCATTTTGGAAAATCTTGGTGTGGATGTAACAGTCTCCAATGAATCTCCTCTGCATGCCTTGTCTGAAGTAACTCTGATTGTAGATGCATTGTTTGGTACAGGATTAGACCGCGATTTAGAAGGTGCTTTCCGCACTGCAGTCGACGCTATCAATCGCAGCGGCAAATCAGTACTTGCGGTCGACATGCCCTCCGGAGTCAATTCCGATACCGGAAAGGTGATGGGTTCAGCGGTTCGAGCTGATCACACCGTCACATTCGGATATCTAAAACCTGGTCTCTTGTGCCATCCCGGCGCCAATTTAGCAGGCGACCTCAGCGTAATCGACATAGGCCTACCGGATGCCGACGAAGACGAGCAACCGATCATCACGCTGATCACTTCGGACTACGTGCGGGGCTTGCTGCCTCCACGTCCCACCGATTCCAACAAGGGCACATTCGGTTCTGTCCTGACCATTGCCGGCAGTCTCGGCATGAGCGGCGCCACTTTGCTGGCAAGCCAGAGTGCACTCCGAACAGGGGCGGGATTGTCACTACTGGCGACACCAAAAACGCTGGTACTAAATCTGCCACCAGGTGAAGTCATCTATCATGCCATTCCAGAAACAACTGATTATTCAATTGGAACAAGCGCCATCAAGAATGTCGAAAAGCTTGTTGAGCGAGTAACAGCAATCATTCTGGGTCCGGGTCTATCAACACACGATGAAACAGTCTCGTTCGTTCATACCTTCGTTAAAGACTGTCTCGCTGAAAACGACAAACCATGCATTATCGACGCCGACGCACTCAACGCTATCGCTAAAGACACATCGGTTATACCTGCCTCGGCTGAACACATCGTGCTTACTCCGCATCCAAAAGAATTGTCTCGATTGATGGATTGCAGCGTGCAAGAGATTCAAGAAGACCGCGTTAAAGCCGCTTCCGATGCTGCGGCTAAGTTCGGTTGCGTGGTAGTTCTCAAAGGTGCTCACTCGATAGTAGCCAGCCCGGATGGCGAGCTATTTGTCAACCCTACGGGCAATGCGGGAATGGCTACGGCCGGAGCAGGAGACGTACTTTCGGGCATTATTGGCGGACTGCTTGCGCAGGGACTGAAACCGACCGACGCTGCGGCAGTCGGCGTTTACCTGCATGGTGCCGCCGGAGATTACGCCGCCGCAGAAATTGGCGAAACCGGACTGATCGCGGGCGATATAATGAGTGCCATTCCATTTGCCATTAGCAATATCGAAAAAGGCGATGCCAGCGAACTGGAACAACAATTGACTGGTATCATCGCAGCTGAATAATGGCAATACGCCAGTGAGGTCGCAGTCCGATGACCGAACCTGAACACTTACCGATAAATTCCAGAGAGAATGATAGTGATACTTGAAAGCGCGTTGGGTGTTAAGACATCAAAGCAGCGCCGGTTGCAGAAACTCCAGCGTCTTGCGACGCGTGTCGAGAGCCACAGTCAAGCCGATCGGAATGGTCGGGCACGCCCCGCCTGCAATCGGAAAATCGAAAATGCTCGGCAGATTCAATTCAACCAACCTCTCCGAGAACAAATCTTCGACAGACAAAATGTTGAACGAACCTTTATTGCCGCAGTTATCGAAATAACCGAGCGCAACCGCTTTTACTTTCTCGAGTTGTCCTGATACATATAGAGTGGTAAACCATCGGTCCAAAATATCGTTGCGTTCGTCGTGGTCAGTCAAAAACAATACTGCGTCAGTAAGATCGGGTTCGAATTCCGTACCGAAAAGCGACGCCAATCCCGTCAAATTTCCACCGAGAAGCGGTCCCTGGCCAATGCCCTCAACAGCAACATGACTGTGACTGTCAGACCAAGCCGCACCATTACCAGTGCCAGCGAAAAGTGTAGTCAAAGCAGATGATGCTGTCAGTGTAGATTTCAGACGGAGAAAAGTAGACTCGCTTTTTATGTCTTCGAGATTCGGTCCGTGAAAGGTTATCAATCCGGTTCTCTTCTGAACGCCCATCAAAATGGTGGTGTTCTCACCGCCACCGACAATAATTTTTGGCTGGCGCTCGATGGCGGCATATTCCAGAAAAGGCAGCAGGGACAGTGCTCCAAAGCCACCACTAATACAAAAGATGGCGGACACGGAATCGTCATTTAGAAATCCATTGAAGTCACTGGTCCTATCCGCGACACTACCTGCGGTGTGCCCTTTTACTTCCAAAACATGTTCGCCGATGACTGGACTGAATCCCATATCTTCGATCAGGCGCGCTGCACGTGAAACAACAGATGGTCGATAAGGTCGCCCGCCGGGTGCGACCAACCCGACTCGATCGCCTGGTTTCAGGGCATTTGCTTTCAATGATGTTTTATTCGTCATCTTCAACTTGTTGCAACTTCGTCAATACTAAAGCGAACATTCTCCCTGTCTGTGGCATCAAGCGTAGCCATTACTCCTAGTGGCATTGTAAATTTTTCTACTCCATGTCCCAGTCTCAAACCATAGACAACAGGCACATCGAGATCGCCCAACTGCTCACGCAAAACCGATTCAAGACTGTCGTTCAGAGGCGATACTTTTCTACCACTTTCACCAGGCTTGCATTCCACACTCTCGCCGACAATAATGCCTGCTGCTCCCTGAAATTTATTGGCCAACTTCAGTTGCACCAGCATCCTCTCGATACTATGTGGCTCCTCGCCAACGTCTTCGATAAAAAATATCTTGCCGGTTGTTTCGATTTCGAACGGCGTTCCAAGCATCTGTTTAATCAAAGTCAACGAACCACCGATAATTTGACCAGTAGCGCGACCGGCTCGTAACACCATGCGTGGTGGCGGATATTTCGGCTTGAACTCAGGTTCCGGCGGGTCTTCGATTGCTCCAAGTGCTTGATCACCCATCACAGCCTCTTTGAAATGCCTGTATGTGTAATCAGCTTCGAAAAAATTCCCTAAGGTAGGTCCGTGAAAAGTAACCAGACCGGTCTGTTGATGAATGGGAACCAACAGACCTGTTATATCGCTGAAACCGACCAAAATTTTGGGATTTCTTGCCAACAGCTCAAAGTCGATCTTCGGCAGCAAGCGCACCGAGCCCGTACCGCCACGGAGCGGCATCACCATCTTGACCTCGGGATCTGCCCAGATGGTGTGCAAATCTTCGACGCGAGCCTCATCTCGACCAGCCAGGTCACCATAACGCGCAAAAACGTGCTTTCCGAGTTTGTATTTGAGTCCAAGTTTCTTCAAACGGCTGAAACTGTACTCAACATGACCTTGCTCGAAGGCTGGGCTCGACGGAGCGATAATGCCGACAGTGTCGCCTTCACGCAGTCTCTGGGGTTTCTTAAGCATAGGCATGTGTTAATTGTAGCCCATGAATTATGCCGATTTTGCCCATAAGTAGCCACTGTCCTTGGTATAGTTATGCGTGCAAAGCCTACGCAGCCAAGCAGCTTGACGTACTCACCGACAGCGTGGATTTATCGATGCTCAAGACGGAAACATCGCCCCAGACGCGAAAGAACGAATTCTCACTCTATACGGCTGAGCAGCGGAAGTGGCTTGACAAAGCACGCGCATTCGCCGATGCAGTGCCGCTCAGCGACGTAATCAAGTCAGACACGGAAAACACTTTCAGGCGCGACCTGTTCGAAGCAGCCTGCAAAGAGGGACTGGGCAGTCTGCCGTTCCCAACCACTTACGGCGGCTCCGGCGGTGATTATGTGAGTTTCTGCCTGGTCAATGAAGAATTCGGCAGGCGCTGCGTTCCCATTATGAGTTCGCTTGGCGTGCATGTGCTCTGCCAGGAGCCAGTCTTCAGGTTCGGCACAGAGGAACAAAAGCAGAAATATCTGGTTCCTTCATCGCAAGGCAAGTACCTGGCGGCTTTCGGTCTGACTGAGCCTGCAGCAGGTTCGGACACTGCAGCCATAGAGACATCGGCCAAGCTGGTCGGTAACGAGTACATCCTCAACGGGACCAAGACGTTCATAACCAGTGGCGGTTCAGCCGATTATTACATTGTGATGGCACGCTTGACTGATGTCGACGATGCGGGCATCACTTCTTTCATCGTTGAGAGAAATTTCCCCGGCTTTCAGATCGGTCAAAAGTTCGACATGCTGGGCATGCGTGGATACGCAACATGCGAAATCGTTTTCAACGACTGCAAAGTGCCGAAGGCAAATCTTCTTGGACCGCATGGTGCCGGGAGAAAAGTAGCGCTGTCGAGCCTTGGAAAAGGTCGCGTCACAATCGCGGCTCAATCGACAGGATGGGCGCAAGGGGCTCTTGAAGGGGCAATCGCAGCAGTCAAAGCCAAACCCGAAAGCGAGCGACAAGCACTTTATCATCTGATCGGTGAGCTGGCAGGCGAAGTTGAGGCTGGTCGCGTTTTGACTTATCAGGCCGCTGCGCGAATTGACCAGGGCGATCCTGACGTGACAGTTGCAGCGATGGCGAAAATTCGTGCGACTGACGCTGCCATGCGAGTTTCAACTGAAGCGATATCAATTGCAGGCTTAGCTGGAATGGATCCAGAGAAGTTGTTGGAACGCATTTTCAGAGATGCTAAAGCCGGACAAATTTACGAAGGAACAAACCAGATTCAACGAATGTTGATTGCACGCTCACTGCTCAAGTAGGTTATGACTCAGTCTGATTTAAACCAGGTGATTGCTGAACCGGCTGTTCCCATGCCGCTTGATCTGGCGCAGGAATTCAGCAGCAAACGTCAGGCTGCAGAGACAGCGATTAAGGGGCTTATCGCTGCAGCGATAGTGAACGTGCTGGCCATCATCGCTTTGATCATATTCGTAGAACCGCTTTTCGCAGGGAAAGTCGTTTTGATTGAAGTCATGTTCGCGATCTCGGCAGTTTGTCTGGTTATCGTGATTGGACACAACAAAATCATGAGCCTCCTGACACAAGCAGAAGAAATAGCCTATTTTGCACGAGATCAGGCATTCATTGATTTGAATACTTTGCGCGAAGAACTAGTGCGACTGCGACACAAAGTGCGTCGTGATGTTGATGCGGAAGGCTACGGTCATGTTAACGAGCTGCTCAAAATGGTCAGCCCGCTCGTCATGATGTTTATACAAAAAGAGAAAAACGTTCTTCGATGGGGAATGTTCGGTTGGAAAATTGCGCAAAACGCAATGGCAATCATCAAGCAGCGATCGAAACAACAGTGATTTACATGGGACAAATAGCTTCGAATTCTACCTTCAGCTTCAAAGCGTATGCCTCTGATCGACGAGTTTTGATCGAGAAGCGACTTGAACAATATATGAGTGCAAACGAACCGGAAAAGCTCTGGGAATCGATGCGCTATTCGGTTCTGTCGGGCGGCAAAAGGCTTAGAGCGCTCTTATGTTTAGCCGCAGCTGAAGCAATTCTGCCCAACGAAGATGTAGCCGATCTCGTATTGCCGTGCGCGTGCGCAATTGAAATGGTGCACGCCATGAGTCTTATCCATGACGATTTACCGTCTATGGACAACGATGATTTGAGACGAGGTAAGCCCACCAATCACAAAGTTTTTGGCGAAGCGATGGCATTGCTGGCAGGTGACGCATTGCTAATGCTGGCCAACGAAATCCTTATAGAGGAAACTCCAGCAAAAGTTGACCGGAACATTCTGCTTTCTGTAGTCAAAGAACTATCGATCGCAACCGGCGCTCACGGCATGGTGGGCGGACAAGTTGAAGACATGAACTTCACAGGCGCTTTTGAGCAAGGACATACAAATAAAGAGTTTGTTGACGAAAAGATTTTGTCGTCCATCCATCGCCGCAAAACAGGTGCGCTAATCACATTTTCAATTTGGTCCGGAGCGCGTCTTGCCGGCGCAAATGAGAGACAACTCATAGATCTGAAACGATTCGGCGAGATACTCGGACTGGCATTTCAAATTACCGATGATCTATTAGATGTAACCGGTGATGCCAGCACACTTGGAAAGACACCAGGTAAAGACGAAGCCACGCAGAAGGCGACATGGGTGAGACTGTTCGGAATTGAAGGATCGAAGCAGCGCCTGCAAGAGTTGGAAAGCGAAGGTCTGGAAATTCTCAGAAGCAACAATATCGAGAGCGGCTCTGCACCTGCACTTACCGAGCTTCTCAAGTACGCAATACATCGAGTAAATTAAGGGGTTTTCAACTTAGCAAATGCAGCATGATTGGTCATCACTAATTTCACTCGCCACTACTTTCGCCGATGCGACCACAGCGGTCACGGCTGCGTCAGCACCCCTTCCTCCCAGTCAAACGCGTGGCTGGCAAGTTATCTGCGTAACTGTTCTTTGCAGCACACTCGCTCAAGCAGTCAAAATTGTGACCAAGCTAATCAGGACCGGAAAGCTCGACCTGAGAATGCTCGCCAAGACAGGTGGAATGCCGTCGAGCCACAGCTGCTGCACTATGGGAATGGCAGTTTCGGTCGGGCTGATTGAAGGATTCAACTCAGTTTCGTTTGCTATTGCATTGTGCCTTGCAATGATTGTCATGTACGACGCAGCCGGCGTCAGACGGCATGTTGGGCTGCAAGCCAAGGTCATGAACGAGATGATGACGGAATTGTTTTCGGACCACCCGCGTCTATCTTCTGAGCGTATTAAAGAATTCCTAGGGCATACACCGAAGGAAGTTTTCGTCGGAGCGATACTGGGATCTGTGATCGCATGGTTGTTCAACATGTGGGCCGTGAGTCATTTTGCGCAAGTTTGACAAGCGATGTCACGCACCGCAAAACCCTGATTATGTGAAAAGAGTGTAATACATGACTTCCGCGCTTTCTTGTAACTTTGCTATATAATCAAGGTCTTGGAAAGGGTTGCCAGGTTCACTCCCGAAGACTACTGACAAAGTTAGTGATCGAGAGTTTTGATTGAAAGAAAACAAAATCTTTCAATTTGAATAACGGAACAAACGTTAGGAACATGTCACTTTTCAAGGGGAACCATTGATCTAAGCTATTAGTCAATGGATGTGCGTTGGAGGGTAGCGAAAGCTATCGTTTAAAAACAAGCAAGATATCACTTGCGATACCAGTCGGGTTCCGATCTTTAGAAAAGGAGGAAAGGCAGAGATTGACAAATAAGCTAATCGAAAAAAGCTTTGTTCTGCTGCCGCAAACTGAATGAATACAACGGTTCAAACAAACACTTCCGTGAAGACTACTTCGCCACGACGTTCGCGTTTTCCTGGCAAAGAGTCTGGTTCGGTTTCGTTCAATTTGACCGCGCTCGGCCGCCAGTTGCTCAAAGAGCAAGCTGCAAGCGCAGGCGTATCCAATGGCGACTATGTCGAAATGCTCATTCGTGAGCGCGCCGGCATGCCTCCACTGAGATTGCCAGCATCTGCTAAGCAAACCGGTCCAAAGGGCGGCGCTAAATCGTTCTTCTTCGGCAAAAACCGTGGAACGACCACCGCTGTCTGCGTAACACCCATGGCACACCGTCTTTTGGACGAGCAAGTTGCAGCGTCTCGCATGAGCCGCGGTGACTATATAGAATATTTGCTCCGCGAAAAAGGTGGCGTGATCGAAGAAAGCATCACTGCAGCTATCGCCGCTCAAGCAGCACAGCCGCAGCCAGTTGCAGCTCCCCAACAATCGTTTGCTCCTCCAGTAGCCGAACAAGTTACTGAAGTTGCTTACATACAACCTACAGTTTCAACAACTACTGACTGGAACACCAGCAACTAGTCTGAAACCTAGTTCCTCCTTTAAGAGCCCTTGCAGAAATGCGAGGGCTTTTGATTTTTGATTCTTGCCACCGCTTTTAGTGACGGATCAACCTTCACATCAGGGATACCTTCTCATCAGGGCTACTTTCTCAACAGGCAAACTGCAATCCTTAGCAAGCCGTAACTCAGATGGAACCGTTACGCCTCGCATCCGTCATCGAGACGGTCGCACTCTCATGAAGGATTACCAGGAAGGATCACTGATGTCATCGATTGGAACCAAGTCGCTGCTGCCCGTCCTGCTTATAGCAGGGACGCTGAGTTTGTATTCTTCGGCACTGGGCCAGGAAAACTCGCCTATAGGCACCAAAAGGAAACCAAGAGAGACACAGACAAAAATAGATACACAGACAAGAAAAGCTACGCAGACCAAAGATACACACTCAACAAACGAGAAGCCAATCAGAGCGACCCAGGCAACTAAAGACCTGGGTGGTACGGCCACATCGCCAAAGAACAACCGGGGCGTGCCGGTTAGGAAGGTCAGCGCTCACACAGACAAAATGAACAAGCAGACGGCTAAAGCCGTCAACAAAATACCCGGCGTCAATATTCAGGCGTCAGACTTGCAGCCTCCAGCCGAAGACCCGCCGATCAAAGGTTTTCACCCCATCAAAAAGCTATTGCGTCCTGTTATCAGACTCGGCAAAAGCTCTGTTCAGATTCAACAATCGATGATGCAGCTAGAGGGTCCGATCGCTGCACTGCACCCGAGCATGATAGCGCTCGATCGCAAGATGACGAACGTAGACCACCAGATGGAGCGAATGCAAAAGCAGCTTGTGGCGATGGGGGGCAACGTCGATCACATCAATGCCGGGCTGGATAAAGTCGGCAACCGCGTTGATGAGGTACGCCAGGACATTAGCGGAATGACACAGCAGGTAAAGCATCTCATCATTCCAATCAAAGCCCTTCAAACACCACTGCACGAGTTGATGGAACCACTTAGAGACGTAACCAAGCCAATGAGCCAGGTCCACGGTCAGCTGGCAGAACTGCACACAATGCTGCACTGGGTGCTAGTAGCAATTATTATCAGCGTTGTAGCAATTACAATCGGCACTCCGCTGGCTGCAATTTACGTCTACAGAAATCGGAAGAAGATTTTCCCGCATCTGCGCCAGCCTGGTGAGGACTTGCCACTCGAGCAATTACGCGAAAAACATTTGTCCGCAGCTTAATGACGCAGCCGATTACGGTCGGTAAAATAGATCCTTCGTTTCGTTACGTGTACTCCACTCCACGAGGGGCTTGTTTTTCTTATGGCCAAATCGAGCGCGACTCTAGAAGATCCAGTTCTGCACGCCAGCCAGGAATTCATAAATAATCCGTACCCGACTTTTGAAAGATTTCGGAACGAAGCTCCTGTCTTCTGGAGCGATAAAGGCAAGTATTGGCTGGTTAGCAAATACGCAGACATACAGAACATCCTGCGTGACTTGCACTACGAAAAGGGCTTACAAAATTCAAACATGCTCAATCCAGTCGTGAAGATGCTTCCGCCTGTCAAAGAAGCAATCAAGTCGCGCTCCACCTGGATGCTCAATCAAAATCCACCAGACCACACGCGCCTGCGTTCACTCGTAAACCGTGCCTTTACGCCAACCATGGTCAATTCCATGCGTGGCCACATTGAAGACATCGCCAATAGATTGCTCGATGACGTCGCGCAAAAAGGCGAAATGGATATTGTTCAAGATTTCGCGTTTCCGTTACCTGTAACCGTAATTGCAGAAATGCTTGGCGTTCCGCCTGAAGATAGACAAATCATCAAAGGTTTTTCGAAACGGCTGACCGACGGGCTTGAGCCGGGTTTCGATGTAGGTCGAATCACGCGAGCAAACAGCGCCGTGCAAGAATTTGAAGATTATCTGCGACCACTGGTTGAAGAGCGTCGCAAACATGCGCAAAACGATTTGATTTCTGCGCTTGTTGCCGCCGAAGAGCAGGGCGATAAGTTGACACTGGATGAATTGCTCGGAAATTGTGTGCTCATGCTCGTCGCCGGACATGAAACCACAGTCAATCTGATTGGCAACTCCGTTCTGGCACTTCTCAATCATCCAGATCAGATGGAATTGTTGAAGGCACAGCCGGAGCTGTGCGTAACAGCAGTGAATGAATTTCTCCGTTATGAGAGCCCTGTGCAAACCGTCCGCAGAATGGCTGCGCAAGAGTTGGAATTGCACGGGCAAAAAATCAAAACGGGAGATACTCTTTTACTGCTTTTGGGCTCGGCAAATCGCGACCCCGATCACTATCAAAACGCGGACAAGCTCGATATTACTCGCGCTGATAATCGGCACCTCGCATTCGGAACGGGCATCCATCATTGTCTCGGATCATCGCTTGCCGAAGTCGAGGGACAGATTGCAATAACAACGTTGCTAAAACGCTTTCCGAATTTGAAAATGAAATCGACAAATGTCGAATTCAAATTCCCATTCGCATTGCGTGGGCCCAAAGAACTATTAGTCAGTTTCTGACAGCAGACGTTTCCGACCCGGCAACACCTTAGTTTCTAACACGGCTGCACCTCAGTTCTGACGGCTGCACCGATCATTTATTATCGACCGGCTTAACCGGATCGAGCGGAAAGTTGTCGGTTCGAAATGGTGAGGCAGGCACGTCAGAAGTGCTATAGAAGTTAATCGGATTTTTCGGATTGTTCTCCCATGCATATCGCACCGCGATTGGATTTTTCACTTTCGCACTGGTGACGTTGACGTATTTACCGTCGATAGTTGCAGAATCAGCAGGAACAAAATTCAAACTGTCATCACATATGGTGAAGTTGTTCAAATTGGCGTTATCTTTGGGAATCTTCAACTTGTCGTAGTTGCCCGGGTCAAAGAAGCATTTGACGGTGCTGCCGTCGACTCGCATGGACTTATAGATCGGTCCGAAATATGGGATTCCCTGCTTTTCATAAGCGCGGGCCAGCGCCACTCTTGCCAATCGCTTTCCAACAGTCGTTTTATCACGAGGGTGAATATCGGTGGGCTCGCCCTTATCGATAGTGACTGCTATTCCTGAGTTGAGAAGATCTCGAGATAGACGCAGCTGAGCCTCGCGAATCTGCGGATAGTCCGCATTCGAATCAGCCATGTAGTTAGCCAGTTGCACAAAATAAAATGGAAAATCAAATGACGTCAGTGTTGATGTCTTGTCAGCTTTAGCCCAGTCGCTGCGCCATCCATCTACAAGAGCCTTCATCGTTCCATAGTATTCTTTGGCCAGCCAGTGCGGCGTGTCTGACTCGCCCTGATACCAGAACACTCCTCGAATTGCATATGGTTCGAGCGGTGCAATCATCGCATTGTACAATCCGCAAGGTCTCTTCAAATGCGTAGCACTCATCGGCTCATCGGGAACGCGCATGGAATCAGGCTGTTTCTGCGATCCCAGCGCTGCAACATCAGCCTTATACTTTGCTAGATTCGCTTCGTATTCAGCTTTGTGCTTCGGATACGCATCTAATTCCTTTTGATACCACTCCCGTGCATAAGCCAGCGCCGGATCATTCTGGAAAACATTGTTCGGAACCCAACTGTAAGCATTAGTTCCGCCTACGGAAGAATTGATCAATCCAATCGGCACATCAGGATAAACATTCTGCAATTCTTCGCCTGCGTAAAACAGAACTGCACTGAACCTGTTGAGATTATCGCCTGATGCGAGTGTCCAGGGGTTGCTTACCGTCGACAATGGCTGATCGGCGGCACGGGCAGCGACCTGAAACAGGCGAATGTTTTTGTACTTGCCAGTCTCGGCAGCAGCCTGCACTCGCTTAGCATCAGACGAATCCCGAAGATGCCAATTCATATTCGACTGACCGGAGCCTAACCAGACATCGCCGACCAGAACATCGCCAACACGCAATTCATTAGTGCCTTTGACGATCAAGACTTCAGGTTTCGTGGAAGCGAATAGCTCTGGAATTTGGACTAACCATTTGCCATCCGGTCCTGCCACACCATCAACTCTGTTTTTGCCAAGTGTAACGCTGACCTTCTCACCGGGGTCCGCGGTTCCCCACACAGGAGTGTTGATGCCTCGCTGAATCACCATATGTTCGGTGAACAGCGGGTTCAATTTAACCGCTGCATGCGAGGGTGCGATGCTCGAAAACATCAGCAGGCTGGCAAATACAAATTTATTGATTATTCTTGAGTTGATCATATCGATCTCACGGAGTCGAGTTCCTACGTCCATCCAATTGGTGCCCAATAGGTAGTTTAGCAACAATCAAAAGATTCATTCTTTCCTCTTGGCCACACTATCGTAGAGCTGACCAAGCCACTCAAAAAAATCTCTGCAAAACTGCCATGAAATCATGTTATGAAACGACGTTCCGCATGACATCAGAATGACACTATATACGGTGCAAACAGAACCGAAAATTCCGCTCTGGAAACAGCTTTTTAAGATACGTATTTACACCCTTGGCGAGCTCAGCCGCCTCAGATATATTTCTCAAGTGGTTTAATCTCTGGCGAACTCTCTGTGGTAGTTAATCCAACCGATCCAATGCTGGCTAACCCCGGTGGCATCAGTGCCGGGCAGCTCATCATGTCAGCCATCGGCAACAAACTGAAAGGATTTTTGGGGGCCTCTCCAGCGCCCAAAGCGGCAGCCCCCACCGAAGAACAACGCAAGAACCTGGCGCTCCAGTCCCAACGTGTGCACCTGAACATGCTGGCCAGGGAGGGACGCTTTAACGAAATCGTGCAAATCGCTGAAACGACCACAGAGCAAGACATTGCGGGCTGTGCGGTCAGTGTGCTTGGCAGATCGGAAACAGACCAGCTGACAGCCCTCGAGCACCTTGCCAGAAGCCATTCGCACGCCGCTGTTCTGGCGATGATTGCCCTCTTCAACAACACCCACCACGAAAACGGCAAACGTATCTTCGTCACCCGGCTCAAAAATGGAGAACTCGCCAGGCTGGTGAGCAGCGGGCACGCCAACCTCTTTTCCATCCTCGACATACTGGGCTGGCTCCAGAAATACGGTGATGGCAGCTTTGTCGCCCTGAACCACTTTCCCGAGCTGTGGCAGTGCCTGTCGGACAGAACCGAACAGGTCAAGGTTCTCGGACAAATGTACGGTGATCCCGACCCGCTCGGCATGCGCTACATTCACGAGCCAAACGTGATTCCTGGCACGATTAAACTGCACGCCATGTCGATGCTGCCAAATTTCACGCCAGCCGAACAAGAGCGTTTTCTGATTTATGCCTCCCGAGATGACGATGACAGAGTCGCCCATGCCGCAACCGTCAGCCTGGTTAATACATGGCGCAGTGAGGCAGGATTAGTCCCACCAGGTCTCGAGTATTTCCGCATGCTCGACTTGAACTTGCTCTTTCACCTGTGCCAGATCAGCTCGTCATTCCAGTGGGGCGAACCAGTCGAACATTTTTATGAGCGTTATAAAGCTCACTACGCAGAACTTGCCGAAACAGACCCATACAACGATACGACTCGCTACGAGCAACTCATGGCGATAGCTGAGGAGTTGGACAGAGAACTCGTCCGCATTACCGAACGCCGCATTAACAGCCTGCAGCCCGTAGCCAGTAAGATCAGCACACTGCTGAACCTGCCCGTGGCGCGCCTGGAATCTACGGAAGAAGACGTGAACGCAGCCTACCTGATAGGCAGCGGCAAAGTGCAAGTGAAGCGGCAAGTGCTAATGGAAGACAAACCGCTCTCAGAAGATGTTATGTCTGCCTTGCTCCACGAAATCGGACACATGGAGCAAGACGTTCTCGTAATACGCATGATTGCAGACGAAATCGGACTCAAGTTTGGTCAACATTCGCAGCAACTCGAGCAACTTTATGAGCGTTATGCCGCCGGAATAGGCTACGCGCCCGATAGCATGTTTTTGCTGGCAGTTTTGAGGCTCCGTAACGACAAGCCACTCACACCAGCTGAAAAAGTACGAGCAATGCGACTCTACGGGGCAGCACATCAGGCCAAGATCAATGCTAATCAAGGGCGCATGGTGCAAGGACGACTCGATCAAATCAATGAGTCAATCGATGCTCTTTCGGGCGGCAATTATGACGTAGAGTTGCTCAATTGTCTGCGCAGTCAACATGGTCTGGATTCGCTCTTCCAACGTGGTCAGGTGCCGGCTGTTCTGGTCGCTGAAATGAATAGCTGCGCGCAAGATTTATATCGCATCGTCAATAATCATTATCAACTTAACGGCGCACCATATTTAGTGCGTAACGGCAAGAAACTGGACATCATCACACTGGCGCGCGAAATCTATATGTCTGAGGCAATCGACGCAGTGGCGCCGGTCATTACCAAACTGCGCGCACTGCTGGTGCAAATCTTAAGGGAAGAATCAGCAGTTTTACACAAACGGCTTACGCAAATCTGGCGCACCGGATATCACGAAGCGGAAGCATACGTCATCTCTGATCGCGTCAGTGTCATCGTCAAAGCGATTCGAAAGAACTGGTTCCAAACATCCTGAGTTCACGGCGACGGAGGCTCACCGAACATTTCCTCCATTGCTTCCTGAGCCTTAGGGTCGATAAATACCTCTCGCTCAGACTTAGCTGCAGTAAATTTCGGCAGGTCGAAAAATGGATCGACAACGGAAATCTTCTTCACATCTTTCGTGGACAGCGCATAGAGAGTCTCACCGCGGTCTCCGTAGAAAGTACAACTTATAGGGACGTCGCCGAATAACGGCATTGAATAGAGAGTGGCAAGGACGTTGCACGCTTTATCAGGCAACTTGAGACCTGGACAGACATAGTATTCAGCACTACGCACATCACCGCGCATCAAATCAAGATGCGAATGTTTCATATCCAGACGAACGCCGAACTTGAGAATTTCCAGACCTTGCCGAGTTTCAACGCCCGTTTTCTTCCACTTAACCGGTGTCAGCGCCTCACGATACAACTTAGTCAGAGTATTGAAGAACGATGCTTTGAAAGCTTCAGCTGCGCAATGGTAGCTGGTACGATTGCGCTTGTTGTAGATATCGAGTTCCCACTTGGGCGCCTTGCAAACCAGTGTGGTACCAGTTTTCTGATTGTCGATGCGCAAAGCTTTAGGCGTAATGTAGACGTTCTGTGGTCCTGTGATTCGACTGTCTTGAATCAGCAATGTTGCGTCCGCTCCAAGCGCAGACGGAGCGGCACAGGCGACACAAAGCAGTATCAAGGGTGCGATGCAATTGGTGATAAATCTTCTAAACAACTCGTTCTAATCCGGAATCAGGGAGATCTGCCCAACTCTATGCATTACCAGATCACGGACGCCACGGACCACTTTCCTGATCATAGCCGATTGCCGGCAAAATAACGCACCAGAGGCAACTAATGGAAGGTCGCCCGCCCCGATTAATCCAGGCAAGCTAAAGTCAGCCTGACACGCCTGGAAGCAGCATAAAGGCTCCCCAACCGTCCCAAATAAATAAGCCGAATACATGAGTGCATGATATCCTCTGAGCAAGTTGAGCAAACACGGTCAGTGGAATGCATGCACCCCGAAACCGGAAACTCTTTAGCTTATTAGCAACTCTCCTTTTCATATCGCCAACGGTCGGTATTAGCCAGGCGAGTATAGCGAGTGCTTCATCAAATTCATCTCACGCTACAAAGGGATCAAGAACTCCCAAAATCCCTGCCTGGCAGCAGGTGCTGGAGCAGGGGCAAGACGCGTTCGACGCCGGAAACTTCACCCAAGCGGCAAAATTGTTCGGTTCCGCAAGAGCACTGGCGCACGCCACTGCTCCTGAGGGTGTTAACGAAGCGAAGTGCCTGGGATGGCTTGGTAAAGCATATAAACAGATGGGAAACACTAGCGAAGCGGAAATCAGCCTGAAACATAGCTTGAAGATCAGGCAGGCAAAACTCGGCGAGGACAGTGCAGAAACAGGTCAGGTGCTACAAAACCTGTCGTGGCTACTATTTAGTTCAGACAAAAAGGATGAGGCGATCTCGGTTTGCCGTCGAGCCATAAAAAACATACGCCACAACTCCGGACCACGCTCCGCAACCGAATCCGAATTCTTATTGCAGTTGGCGATATTGCTTGAAGACGATGACTCAAGAAAACAAGAAACAGATCATTTGTTTCACGACGCATTATCCATCCAGGAAGAAAAGTATGGAAAGAACAGCAATCAGTTGATCACCGGACTGAATGCTTATTCGAGCTATCTCGTGTCGGAGAAGCGCTTTGCTGAAGCAGACGCTTTACTTGAACGCGCACTGAAAATTTCCAGACAGAAAGGCGAAAACAGCCCAGAAGTAGCCGACGAGCTAATCGAACTCGCCTACTGTGCACAACAACAGGGCGACCACACCAAAGCCATCAAAGCACTGGAAAAGGCACTCGATATTAGGGCTCTTCATAAATCAAACGACACAGCGGAAATTCTCGAAGATCTAGGGAAAAACTACACAGATCAAGACAAAAATCTAGAAGCAGAACCATTTTTACGCAACGCTTTGACTCACTATCGAAATCAAAAAGGCGTTTCCCCACGCACTCTTATAAACGCAATCGAAGAGCTGGCACTGAATTTGCACGAACTGCAAAAATACAGCGAAGCCGAATCACTATTGCGCGAAACGCTTGAATTGACGGAAAAACATTATCCACCTAACCACATCGAAATTGGCATTGCATTGCACAATTTATCGCGTTGTTTGCGCGCCGAAGGGAAGTATGCGGAAGCGGAAGAATTACTCAACAGATCACTTGCAATAAAGCGAGCACAAACAACACTAGACGAAACAGATTATGCAGCATCTCTGCGCAACATGGCACGCCTGAAGGCGTTGCAAAACAAATTCAGAGAGGCAATCCCCTTCTACGAACAATGCATAGAAATCTACAGTAAAACGAATCAGAAATACAATGTTTTCTTGAACAAGGTAACTCTCGCCAACGTGTATCTTGCCCTGGACGATTACAGAAGCGCGGAGAAAGTGCTGCTATCGCTCGCGCACGAAGACCTCAATACTTACAGCAAAACCAATCCGTTCATGCGGCTGGGAGAAGAGCTAGTTTCGCAGAAAGACTCAACCATGACGGTAATGAATAATGACTTCAGCAAGATGTTTAGCGAACAACAGAGCCAGGCTGAAGCAATGGAGAGCGCACAGACTCTAGTAAAATTTTCAATGCACTTCCAAAATCTCGGAGGAGACGGATCGATAGTTGCAACCAAATGCTTTCCCCTTCTAACACCTTACTTTGAAGGCAAAGCGGGCAACGATACGATAGGTAAGGGCATTTTCAATACCCCAGCACTGGCACAATCATTAATAGGCTTAACTTGTGTATTGGCCAGTCACAACAGAACCGACAGTGCTATAAAGGCACTGCGATGGGCTGGAGCCGTGATCAAATCTCTACCTGTTCAAAAGGACCGTGTCAAAATCAGACTGCAAGTCGCCTATTGCTGGCAACTTTTCTCTGATTACGCAGCAGCACAGCAACTGATTGACGAAGCCCTGGCAGAGTGCGCCGATGATAAGTCACTTCAGTTTGATGTACTGAATTCTCGCGCTCATCTTTTGTTTCAACTGGCTGAATTCACTTCAGCCAAAACTTGCAGCGAAACCGCACTCTCAATTGGACAAGCACTGTTCGGCGAAAACTCACCTCGATTATCTGATTGCTATCAAACCCTTTCGGAATGTTCGCTCGCCCTCGGTGACCCCAGTCAGGCCCTGGAATATGCTACCAAAGCGGCGCAACAATCTACGCAAGATTCAGAAAGACACGCACAAGGATTACTGCTGGTCGGAGAATCATTGCTGGCGCTAAATCAGGTCGATCAAGCAGCCGATCAATTCATGGATGTGATCGAAATCTATCGAGAAAAACTTGGTAACGCTGACTTAAAGCCAGGAGCGATCGCCTCCAGTTGCCTTGGTCAGTGCCTTCTACGCAGCAATTTGTCCGACAAGTATAGACAAGCTCAAGTACGGTTTGCCTCAGCTCTAAGAGTAGAAGAGAGGGATTCGAGCAACACAGACGTCCTCAGCAAAGCCAGAAATTTAAACGGATTAGCTCTGGTTTCGTATATGGTATCGAAGGAAAGTTCAAAAAATGCCGTAACGTCCTTTGAACAAAATTTTGGCGAATCAAAATTGGCAGACCGTTATGCACTTGATGCAGCAGCCTGCATCGACAAATATATCTATTCGGCATTTCCAAATCTATCTTTCGCGCAACAATGCGCTTTCATCAAAAACATCAATAAGCAAGAAAGTTCACTATTAACAGTTTGCAGCAATCCGACCTCCATTAAAGAAGCATACGGTTACATGATGAAATGGAAAGGTCTTCTGCTTGAATCATTGAGGCAACGAGAACTCATCACACGCAGTTCAAACGACAATCCTCAAATCAAAATCGTACTCTCCGAACTCTATAAAGCCCGGCGCAGACTGGAGGCGCTCTCTTACAACAAAACCCGGAACGAATCCGACATTCCTACGGAAGCGCTGCTCAACGAAGCGGCAACAAAAAAAGAAAAACTGGAACGAGAGCTCCTGGCGCTTACAGCAAACGCTATAACTGATCCTATGTCAAATATGACGGCCGCAAAATTCTGCGACTTACTTCAACCAGATGAAGTGTTCATCGACATCGTCAGATTCCGACCGTTTGGTCAAAATGAGGACAGATACGCCGCAGTTGTCTGCCAAAAATCTGAAAGCGGAAAGGTCGATTACATCGACCTCGGCGGGGCAAAACAGATAGCTGCAGCCATTCAAGAATGGAGAACCGCGACGACAAACGGAGCAGCCGCAGCTGCCCCATCAAACAAACGCGATCTAAAGTTCGACAACGATCCGACATCATCGCCAGTGAGCAGACAAAACTACTCCGCGCAGACAGAAAAACTTGTGAGCATACTGGCACCAATAATCGAGCAAATCGGTAAGGACAGCGACAAAAGGAAGTACTGGATTTGCCCTGAAGGTGATTTTTCTCGCGTGCCGTGGAATTCGCTTTCGCTCATCGGCAACTTTGAAAAGATGCCCAGCCAAATTTGCGAGATAGACAGTGCTCGCGAATTGGTATTGCTGCGTCAGAACAAAAATACCAAATTCGCGAATCTGGAGAACGATCCCGCAAACAGTACATCCAATTCAAAACAGACAAGCTTGTTGCTGGCCGGTCTAAGTGATTTCGACAAATCCGACTTACCAGCGCTGCCTGGAGCTCTTGAGGAAGTCCAAGCATTGCAAGAAATTGCTCAAAAATATGACATGTCAGTGAAAGCGTGCACTCAGGAGTCTGCAACCAAAGAAGATGTCACAAATGAGCTGGTGAAAGCCACCGTCGCGCACATCGCCACCCACGGCTTCGTGCGAACCGAGTCGTCAAAGGGAACGAACTCAAATGAAAATTTTGTTCTCGCAGATCTCACCACTCGCGGTGGCGCGCCGTTGACAGGCGTTTCAAGAGATCCTCTTCTGGATTGCGGAATCTTCCTCGCCTATCCACATACAAAAGACGCAGACAAAGCTGACGCGATTTTGACAGCAGAAGAAATTGCCGCTCTAGACCTATCCAAATGCCAGCTCGTCACGCTATCGGCATGCCAGACGGGACTGGGGCGCGGTTTGGACGGACAGGGAGTGATCGGGCTGCGATCTGCCATCATATCGGCTGGAGCCCGATGCATGCTCATGTCTCTCTGGAGCATCGATGATGAGTCTTCCAGGGAGCTGATGAAGAAGTTTTACTCACACCTGTGGAGCGATAAAAGCATATCCAAAACAGAAGCGTTGCGAATGGCTCAAAAGGAAATTCAAGCTATTCCTGAATGGTCTGAACCGCGATATTGGGCAGGTTGGGTTCTTGCGGGCGACGGCTTCAACTGATCACAATCTTTCTTCGGGTGGAGCAGCCTGAACAACCGGCTCCGGTTTTAAGTGGAGCGCTCGCGACACGTCACCCCAGGCGGCAGTGACTACCAGAACGATGAGAAATACGACGATGAATCCAGAGCCGGAATCGAGCGCCCCCATTCGGTCGGCAAAAGCACCGAGCATACCGGAACCGCCAAAACCACAACAGCGCATATAGACCTCGATAGAGGATATAACTTAAATGACAAATCGGCTACATGGATGGTTACCGCAGTCAATATACCCAAAGTGTCCGGTTCATAAATCGTCTGTGTACGCCGTTCACCGGGCATATCATCTAAGCGTTGCCGACTCATCTATTCATGCAAACAAACAGACCGAACTCTCCGATCAAAAGCATCTTTTCAAAAGACGTCATCTTTTTGACTGTTCTTGGTCTGGCGCTTCTGGTGTTCTCGGTCTGCCGTCGAGATGATGCATTTCCGGCCGCTTCGTTGGACCTGAAAGTAACAAAGAAAGAAGCGGTCGCGCTTGCTCAAGCGTACGCGGAAACAACCGGCTTCAGTGTACCGAATAAGATCATCAGCTCGAGCTATTTCAGCTCGGACAACGAAGCAGCGACCTTCCTGGAATATGAGTATCCGCTTTCCGCAGCGAATGAGCTGATGCGCAAAGAGGTGCCAATTTGGCATTGGAAAGTACACCTCCTTGACGGCAAAAACGACGAGGTGCAAGTCTGGATCGGCGTGAACGGAGGTCTGCATTCGTTCGAGCGCGACTTAAACAAAGACAGACCGGCGAAGTCTATCAGCCATGATGAGGCGAAACAAATTGTCGCCGGATATGCCGCCAGAGAAATGCAAGTAGATTTATCAGACTGGAAGCTGATCAGCGATGAGCAATCCAGACTGCCACGGCGCATCGATCATACCTTCACGTGGGAGAACAGCAAAAGAGATCTTCACGGTGGTCATCTGCAGCTCAACGCTGTCGTTTCAGGCGACCGCTTATCCAAATTCACTTATTACTTGCATGTGCCTGACACATTTCAGCAAAAATTTAAATGGTTGCGAGCGCAGAACCGAGCCCTGGCTAACATCTCCTTCATTTTCATGTTTCTGTTTGCACTCTGGCTGCCGGTAATCTTCCTGCGAAGATGGACAAAAGGACAGTTGAGAATGAAGTTCGCCGTCATTGGCGGACTGGTTGCAGCATCGGTAGCCTTTATAAGCAATCTGCATGATGCCGCCACCATAGTTGCCGGTACCTCGAATTGGTCGATGGAAACATTCCTCGCCAAGCACTTTTTAAATGGTTTATCAGCAGCATTACTTGCCGGTCTAATTTGCACCATTTTTGTTGGAGCCGTCGAGACAGTTTATCGAAAGGCTTTTCCGGCTCAGCCAGCCTTTGAACTGTTTTTCACTCAAACAACAAAAGTTTTCCGCTCGATTGCGGTTGCAAAATCTGCCATCCTTGGACTTGCTGTTTTTGGTATCACCACAGGATATCAGGTCATTTTCTTCCTCGTAGGAAAGCATTATGGGCTGTGGTTCCCACTGGCAGTTCACGATCGCGGCATTATTGACGATTTTCTGCCGGCCTGGCATGCGATTTCGATCGGCACGCAAGCATCAACGCTGGAAGAACTCGGTTTCAGAATATTCATACTGGTAATCATTCAACGCACAACAAAATCATTTTGGATTGCCAATATTCTGCAAGCCACGATCTGGGCTTTCGCACACTCCACCTATGCCGTGGAACCGCCCTATGCGCGCGGTATCGAGCTTGGGTTACTGGGAATATTCTACGGCTGGATGCTGCGACGCTACGGTGTGCTCTGTCTGCTTCTGGGACACTACGCATTCGATTCATACTTGACCATACAAACCTTGTTCGGCTCACATGATTTGATCGATTGGACCCAGGCATTTTTTGCATTGACTCCCGTTGTTATTATTCCGCTCCTCGCGCTGCTCCTCATTCTAAGGCGCGGAAGCGTGCCGGACGAAGAGGTCAGCAACGAACATATAACTGCAAATTTGATTGCAAATGCTCAAGTAACATCTAAACAAGAGATGTGGCCGCCCTACAGACCAATTGAAAAAAAACAAATTCTATGGGCTGTGGTATTTGCTCTCATCGCAGGCACGTCCATGATGCTGCCCAAGACGCGATTAGGCGACGACCCGATGTTGCGGGTAAATCACGAACAAGCAATTTCGATTGCCAGAGACTATTTTGCCAGGCGCGGCTTTCCCGTCACCGGGAGCCTTTCAGTCGCATGGCTGTCGGACGATACAGATCCCGAACAGATCCAGTACCTCGCTCAACACATAAGTTTCGAACGAGCCCAACAGCTAGAGCATTTGATCGAACCAAGACTGGTATGGAACGTTCGACTATTCAAACCAGCTGATTCCAAAGTGCTCTACTTGAAAATCGGTCCTGACGGCACGCCAGTCAGTGCCACCATTTCTGTCGATGAAATGACACCCGGAGCAAAACTAGAACAGAGCCAGGCAACAGAAATCGCCAACAATTACTTCCAAAGCCTGGAAAAGTCTGACATCGGTCAATACAAAATATTCGATACACTCAAATTAGAGCATCCGAACCGAATCGACTATATATTCACCGCCCAAAATTCCAATGCGGATATCGGGCAAGCGCGTTTCCAAATTTCCTTCAAATTAATCGGCAACCAGATATCGGACGTAAAACGATACTGGGCCATGCCTGACGACCATACCAAGAAAAAGCGCAGCTACGCTACCGCAAACGATGTGTGGATTCTAGTGGCGAAATTGGTGACTGGGCTTGTTGTCATTCCCAACCTTGCTTACTGGATATTTTGCATTTGCAAAAGACAACCCCCTAACAGATATCTGGTATCGAGTGCGGTGATAATTGCCGCCACCCTTTCACTGCTTGAACAAGCTAATTACATGGGTAGAGCCGCGCTCTGGTCGTACAACCCCACCGAACCAATGGACACTCACCTGCTAAGTGTGGCATTTGGCGGTTTAACAAGAACGGCTCTCGATGTTTCTGTAGCTGCTGTTTTGGCAGCAATTGTAAGTTCGAGCTACCCGGGTCTATTTGTAAGCAATCGATTGCGTGAATTATTAAAGAGCGCCAAACCACAAATATCCAACTACCGTATCTGGTCAGACGCAATCTTAATCGGTTTCACGGCAGCAATAGTATGCGGTGGACTAATGAGCACAAATGAATTCGTCGTCAATCAAGTCTCGCACTCGGTCTTGATTACAAAACTGCACCATATTCCATTGCTCGAACAAACAAGTCTGACCATGACCTCGCTCCTGGATGCTCTCAAATACGGATTGTTGTTTGTGTTAGCCGGTGCAGCCATCTTGCGGTGGTCGGATTTTTGCAGAAATCCAATACCAGCACAAGATTCGGAACAGCGACGCGCAGGATCGCCGCTGGTTGTACCAGTGTGCATTGCCATGGTTATCTGCGTAGCCAATCTGAGCAGCAACGACCCTCAAAGATCGATTTGCAATATCGCAGCCAACCTCGGCCTGGCTCTTTCACTGTATGTGGTGCTAAAAATTCTCGGAAACGGGAATCTACTTGCTTGCTTTTTCACTGCATTTTTCCTGACGATTGGAAAAGACATTTACTATCTGCAGAAAAACGCGGCATTCATTCACCCTGTAGATTTGATGACGCTCTACGGCTTGCTGATTGCTCCCTTCCTGTGGTTGATACTTTGCCTGATTCTAGAATTCCGAAATAATAAGCCCACACCAGAACAATTGCCTACAGATAGTACAATCGTGGAGAGTCCCGCAGAAGAACAGCCAAATGCAAACCATCCTAACTCGGAAGATCGAGCACCGGAACAGCCAATTGCAAATCATCCTGACTCGGCAGATCGAGCACCGGAGCAGCCAATTGCTGAGCACTCAGCCCCCACAGATACAGCACAAGAACAGACAAAACCAGACGAGCTAGCGTCCGGTCTTGAATAATTTAGCTGTAAGAGCATCAACTGGTCGAGATGCAAATTGACAGATCTGATTGGAAATTTGCTTGCCATGCAAATCAAAGTTGCTTACGTCGAATAAACGCGCCGAATCATACTGCTTAATTAAGAACACATGGTCCAGTTGAGCCTTTACCGGCAGAGGCAAAAAGTCCACTTTATCGAGTCCGGCTTGCATGAATGAATTCACGACGACACTAGTTGCAGCAGGCGCCATTGTCTCAGGAATTGCATATTTACTAAAATTCGCTTTCACTTCCTGCGAACCAAAGAAGATTGTATTAATTCCATCTTGCTGCATGAGACCGCAGCGGCCCAATGAACCCTTTGGATCGTAAGCCACTTGCACAAGATCACCGGAGCGAAACACATAGATGACGTAAATCGCCTCGAGCTTGTGATTCGCCAGAGAAGTTTTGGCTACCAATGCAGGTTTTTCGCCGTCAGCTTGCAACTGAATGCAATTAAAATCAATCCACGGATATCGCGTAGGAAATTTGACACTGTATTGTTGATGCGCCACAAGATCCCCGAAAGTTGTCCGGTCCAGCAACTTATACGAATGCCATTCCATAAATTTATCGTTCAAGCTCATAACTTGATCGACTTTCCTATCGTAAACGAAAATATCCCAAATTCTAGAGTGATTATCCGGCGTTCTGCTGCGCACTGAACTTGAAGGCTGGACGTGAATTTCATTGGTTTTGAAATTCACAACAACGCCATGATAAGAACCAGCCAGGGGGGCTGCGGAAGCCATTAACACTAATGATGATATGCCTGCCAAAGGGAAAAGCGCGCATTTCAAAAAATACTGAATTTTGGCAACACAAACTGAGTACTTGACCATCTGTATGTCCGCAGATTTGAGTGTGGAAGATAAATTATAACGACATCTGACTTTTCAAATTGCTATGATTCCATAACTTCGAGGTCATCAAGCAATGAAATTGAAAAACAGAATATTGAACCTGTCCCTGTTGCTTCTTCTTTCCGCACCTCAAACCGTTGAGGCGAAGTTTGCCTATCCTGAGTTGGTCAAAGTTCCTATTCCAAGGCTACTAACAAACCTGCAGAAGAGGCTCAATGACCCGAAATCAAACCTATCTCAGCAAGAGAGAGCAGAGCTCGATTTCCGCATTGGGCGGTTAAATTCAATGGCCTACGCGTACAACGCAAACGAAGTGCAAGTAAGAAAAGCAGAAAGTGATCTCGTAGCAGAAGGAAAAGCCACCCCATTTTATGGAGTTGGAATGAGAGAGTTCCAGCAGTTTGAGGTTAGCGATACAAAGCACGATGCCACTGCAAAAGCCTACCTGAAGGAAGCAGTCAAATATTTGAGAGAAGCTCTGAAATTAGATCCATCGATGTCTCAAGCGAGATTAGGACTGGCGTGGTGCCTCGATCAAAGTGGAGATAAAGCCAACGCGATCCCACTTTACCGACAGGTATACAAAGAATCATACGAGAAAGAGAAAAACCAAAAGGGAATGCGAGGAACCTCGATATGTATGGAAACAGCGGGTTACCTTGAAAAACTCTTGAATCCCGTTAAAGATGCCGCAGAAATCGCAAAGATGAAAGAGCAGACAGAAAATATCAATCTCTCTTTCAGAACCGTTACCCCGATTATGATTCCGCTGGTCGCGAATCTTTCACTGCGAGATTTTACGCAACCAGCCTCGTTAGTTTTTGATCTGGACGGCAATGGACCAAAACACTATGGGCAATGGACGGGCCCCAAAGCAGGCTGGCTGGTTTATGACGCAGCGAATTCCAAAAAGATAACATCGGGGCTTCAACTTTTCGGTCCCAGTTCCTTTTGGATATTTTGGAATGACGGCTACGAGGCGATGAAAGCTCTCGACGACAACAATGATGGAAAGCTCTCGGGCACGGAATTGAATGGATTGGCAGTTTGGTGCGATAGCAATCGAAACGGACAAAGCGAATCTGACGAAGTCAAAAGCTTGGCTGAACTGGGAATAAAAGCACTCTCCTGCCAGGGGCATTTAAACGCAGAGGGCACCATGCTCAGTATCAACGGTGTAACGTTTGCCGATGGAAGCACGGCAGATTCTTATGACATAGTTCTCGACCAGATACCATGATTGCAAACCTGAAATAGCAATCGTGTAGAATCTGTTCCCATGACTTACAGACCAATCCAATCCAATCCAGACCAATCCAGACCAACCGAACTAAATCCAATCCCCATTCAACACAGGAAAGACAATGAAGAACGCAGCAAAGCCACTAATTGCACTCGGGTTGATGTTAGCTTGCTGGAACGGCGCCACAGCTGAAGAGGCGAAAGACGTCCCGGCAACTGAAGCACAGAAAAAGCTATTGCATGGTTTGACCTCGCTCAAATACAGAGTTGTCTTCGATCCCACGAACTCAGTCGCCGACGTCGCAAAAAAATCGTTTGCCCAGTCAAATCTGACCATGTCGGAATTTGCTAAAGGCGCGGAAAGCCAACCACTCAAGGCTTCAGAAGGACGACTAACTCTCGTTGTCGACTACAGAGACGGTAATAAAAGTTGGGTCGGTCTCACCGTCAATCAACTTTGCCGTCTGGAGCGCAGCGCTGAACCAACGTGGACAGGCAAGACTTACGACGCCGGGAAGCTAGTTGCCAGAACCAAAGAAAAAGACGCAGCAAAGTCACTATGTGATGAATTCGTCGCGGCTTTCAACAAAGAAAATCCGAAGAAATAGCTACTCAAATAGAATCCGAAGAAATCTCACGAGAATCCGAAGAGATGGCGGCTACTGCTGAGCAGCGGTAGGGACAATGGCTGAAGTTTCAGGTGGCGTAGCTCGTGGCTTGCGCACCGGCGCAGCGCGCAACTCAGTCGCCGTAGTCTCATCCAAAGTATGGTTGAGAGACTTGGCTTTGTGCGATGCGTAAGAAAGAATCGCTTCAACCTGTCCCAGATAGCTGACAATATATTGAGCTCGATAACCGCGCTGAATAAATGCCTCCAGGCGCAACCAATTCTTGATTGTGTTGTGCAGTGTAGTCACATCTTTCAGCACCGCTTCAATTGATTCAGGCGAAGATTTGCTGTTGAGCGAATGCATCGATTTCTGAATCGCGTCGATTTGCTGGAGCACATCGTTGGTGCTGGCCTGGTCTGACATGATGTGTTTTTGCGGATCCTGCAAATAACGATTGACCATCGCCGCAAAGTCATCGACCAGCAATCGGCTGGCGCGCAACGGCTCAGATTGCGGAGTCAAAAGAGGCTGACGTCGGTATGGACCAACTTTCAACACATTGGACTTCTTATCGTCGAGATGGGCAGCCGCGAACATCGTAGTGCCGAGCGTTCCCATCTCGCGAGCAGAATCGAGTTGCTCCACCAGACCTGCTGTGTCCAGTTGCCTGATCGAAAGACCGGGATAGACAAGCACGCGGTCAGCAGTTGACTCTCTCACGTAGCCAGCGGCCGTGGTGAGTTCCTTTGCCGTCGGCACATAAGTCATCGGATTGAGAGTGTCGATCCAACCGTTGGCGACCCACGTTTCCCATTCTTGCTGGATCAAATTGGTGCGCATTCTGCGAGGCATCGCATAGACAGCGCAAGAAATGCGCATCTTCGGTCGAGCGGCGCGCAATGTAGTTGAAACGTCTTTGACAAAGTTATTGACGTTTTGAATCTTCCAGGCTTGCCAAACTTGTCTGGTTTCTTCATCAAGGTGGTCCAGGCTCAGCCCAGTGTCTTGCTCGAAGCGCTGACGACCGAGCCAGTTGAAGCCCATTTCGCCGCCCTTGCCGTTGAACGGATAACGAATGTAGTCGAGCTGAATGCCATCGACAGCGTAGTTTTGCGCCACTTCCATGATCAAGTCCTTGATGTATCTCTTAGCATCAGGATTGGATGGATCAAGCCAGAACTCGCTTTGTTTGGGCGGAATCAGAGAACCTGTTTGCGAAGCAAGTGCCCAGGAAAAATCATGGGTAGACAACACAGGTCCCGGATAATCAGCAGGTTTTCCAACAATCGGATTATGTTTGGTATTGCCAACGTTGAACACCCACATCCAGGCATGCAATTCCATGTTGTGGCGACGGGCTTCGAGCAACGCCGCGCCGAGGGGGTCCCAACCGAGTGTGTCGGGATTCTGAGTAGCCATTTTGCTCGGATACATTACGAATCCGGCGTTGTTGGTTTCAAAATAGACTACGTTGATACCAGCTGCTTTCAATTTGTCGAATACAGCCGTCATTCCTTTTGGATTTTTGCAGTTGACGATGGTGCCACGATCCAACCAGACGGAACGAGCTTCTACTGGTCGAACCGGCATCGCCTGTGCGAATGCCCGCGAGAAATCAGCACGCGCCTTCTGCAGATATTCATCAGCTTCATAGTAGCGACGCTCGTGATAGGCATCTTTGAATTTCTGAACATGGTCGGTAGCAGCATCGAGATCTTGCTGAATCACCTTAAAAGGAACTGCCAGATCAGCCTGTTTAGCAGTTTTGATAGTTTCCTCGGTGCGTTTAGTCAGATACTCGAGCTCTTGCTGGATCGTCTGAAACTCAGCGAAACTGATTTGAACTGCACTTTGCTGGGTGATACCAGGTGACAATTCTTCCAGCGCCAGCTGAAGCAATCGCGAATTGGCACTGATGTCGCCTTGCAGTCCAGGTGCCCAGGAAAGATAGAGTGCGTTATTCTTCCGCGCCGCGCCGGATCCTAATTTGTTACCTGACGCGTCAGACCATGTTGCAACCGGCGTCGCACCTTCTTGCAGGGTGATGTCTGCGGAGACACTGCCGATCGGAAACTCTTCGGCATTAACGCCGCTCTTGGACCACTGCAACTTGTGCGCATCGGTGGAAGTAGACTGCTTGGAAATACTGACGCCGGCTAATGCTTCCAAAGCCTGAGCATTAGGCAAAGGAGAGCCAGCCGCATCGGTGATTAAAAGCTTTCCGCCGCCCTTTTGAAACTCCGTCAAAGCGCTCACCACATCTGGTGGCTCATCAACTAGCAACGGCACGACGATAAGTTTGTATCCCTGCAGCTTGGAAGGTCCGCCGCTAACATCAATATCGCTCAACTCATCAAAACGAACGTTGGCGGCATCAAGCGCGCGCTTGAAGATGTTCCAGTCCTCGTCATAAGTACCAAGATGTGCATCTTGATAGGCAATCGCATTGCGTGAACTTTTCAGCACCGCCACCGGTGCGGCAGCATATGCCGGAGTGCAGTTGAAAAACAAATTGCCGGTAAACGTCGTTATTGCCACCATGGTGGCAGTAATGATCTTCTGTGTTCCAGCGTGTGTTGGTTTCCCAAATGTCACTAGCCATTCCTCTTCATTAGTCGTTCCAATTGACGGTTGCTGTCTTTTTTAGCAATCGACTCACGTTTGTCATAAAGGTGCTTACCTTTTGCCAGGGCGAGATCGACTTTGCACAGGTTTCCTTTGAAGACGAGCTTGAGAGGAATCAGCGTTAGACCCTTTTCCTGCATTTGCTGCTTCATTTTCAATATTTGTCGGGCGTGCATTAGCAGTTTACGCCTTCTGAGCGGATCGTGGTTGAAACGATTGCCATGGTCATAAGGAGATATATGGCAGTTATATAGCCAGAGCTCCCCGTCCTCGATGCGCGCAAAGGCATCAGCCAGATTGGCTCGCCCCTGCCGAATCGACTTGACCTCGGTTCCGACAAGCGCAATCCCAGCTTCGAAGGTTTCGATCAGGTGATATTCATGGCGTGCTCGTCTATTGTCGGCAACGGTTTTAACAACCGGCTTGTCGTCCTTGGTCGCCTTGGATTTATCGGCTACCTTAGCCATTTCAACCTTCTACTAATACCAAGCTTCAGTATAAGATATCCGCACTCTCTTGTCGTCGGCATTAGAAGCCGCTAGAAGCGAAATTCACCCCCAGATGAGTTACGCAGAGAAGCACAAATTTAGGTGGATGACGTCGAAATTCGTAGCAACCCGCACGGTGAGTGCTGCGCCGCCCTAAAATTGACAAATCTTTTCCAAATTGAAGGTTTTCTAATTAATAGCGACCTGGCGAAGATTCTTTACTGCTGTGCGAAATATGCAAGAAAGTGAATATGACGAATTGCCACCGTGGATAGTGCCATGAGGCGATATTTCGAGCCATCACCCGCAGGCGGTGTCCAGAGCTCAGCCTTTACGAACAGGGCTCGAGGCGCGAGCTTTACCGGCATGGTATTATAAGAAAGCTGGAAAAGGTGATTCTGACCGGAAGTTAGCGCATCTTATGATAAAAATTGAGCCGTTATTTGCCACTGATTGCACCCAGACAAGGGCGCTGCTCAGGCATCAGAACGAGCCGATGCCATACGAGAGCTTCTGCGCCGAAGAAGCCCTGAGCCTGCGTGGTCTGACGTTCTGGCAACACTGGATGCCCTGCCGGATGCACATGGCACCCTCCGTCTATATCGCCAAGGAAGATGGCGTCGTTCTGGGTCTGATTTCATTACGCACTCTTGGCAGATCCCGCGCCTGCTGGCGCATCGATCATCTCGTTGTGCACCCCAACCACCGCGGGCGCGGCATCGCGCAAGAATTGCTCAAGTTCGCCTTCGCCCTCTTCGGCAGCCAGGGCGTCAGCCACTTCATCGCCGAAGTTTCCGATCAAAATTCCGCCGCTTTGAATTTGATGGGAAATTGCGGCTTCCGCCGTTGTGCAAAAGTGACTGAATATCAGGTGCCGTCTGACTTTTCCGAACCAATTCTGACTGACGAAACCAGCCACTTTCGGCTTGCCATGCCGGAAGACAAGCTCCGACTCTATCAGTTGCATCAAGACGCCCTCCCTCCCGACCATCGCCTAATTTATGAATGGTCTCCGGAAGATTTTGCAATCTCAGATCTTCCCGTCGAAAATTTCGACCGCACAATCAAGCGCTTGATAAAAGGCAAGACATGGTTCTGGGTATCGCAAGACAGCGAACGAAAAGCGCTCACCTCGGCAGTGCGAGTCACGGCTCACCAGGAAGGCGACTACCATCTGGAATTCGCAGTGCATCCAGGTTATCTGCATATGGCTGAAGAAATCGTCATCTTCACTCTTGGCATGATGAAGCGCGCCGGTATGCGCGGAGTCATTAATGCGAAAGGTTACGACTACCAGGCGGCAGTCGTAGAAGCGCTTGAAAAGGCTGGTCTCGAACGCGCTGGAACGTTTTCATTGCTGGCCAGAGAACACTGGATGCGAGCGAAAAAGCCACGCACACTTCGATTAGACAAGAGTGTTTCACTCGCTCCGATTCCCGCCCCTGCCGTCAACCTGCCAAGAACAGCCAGACGCGGCGGAGAATCCTGATTGCAAAGTTGTATAAATAGATAAAGTATTTGCGAAGAACTGCATCTTAGTGGTCCACATCTGTTAACCTGACATACACTCATGCCCTATGGCTTGGGCGCACTGGACTGTTTACAGCCAGGGCAGGCGCTATTTGACAGCGGTACCGGTCTATCGGTATCATTGCCAGTCGCCTTTCGCTAGTTCCCAGGAACGCCATCGCAGCCAGGCTGCAGGCCCATTCCCAGGAAGAAATCGCAACTTGTCAGCTATTCAGGAGCTTCTTCGGTGCCGACCATCAATCAACTTATCCGCAGAGAGCGCGCGAAAGTGACTTACAAAACCAAGTCACCAGCGCTCAAGTCTTGCCCGCAGCGCCGTGGCGTTTGCACTCAAGTCAAGACCACTACGCCAAAGAAGCCGAATTCAGCGCTTCGTAAAATTGCTCGTGTGCGCCTGACAAATGGCACCGAAATCACCGCCTACATCCCGGGTGTCGGCCACAATCTCCAGGAGCACAGTGTCGTGCTCGTAAGAGGTGGTCGTGTTAAGGACCTTCCGGGCGTCAGATATCACATCGTGCGCGGAGCACTCGACACCGCCGGTGTCAAAGACAGAATGCAGTCACGCTCCAAGTACGGCACCAAACGTCCAAAACCAGGCGCAGCAGCAGCCGCCGGCGCCAAGAAGAAGTAATCTCAGACAGGATAAAAAGCAATGTCACGCAGAAACAGCCCAGAAAAACGTGTTCCCGAAGCGGATCCAGTATTTGGAAGCCAGCTTGTACAGCGCTTCATCAATAGAATGATGCAACGCGGCAAACTCAGCACCGCGCAGAGAGCATTCTATGACTCCCTCAATATCCTTAAAGAAAGAAGCAAACAGCAAGAGCCGATGGACGTTTTCAACAAGGCTGTGAAGAACGTTACTCCGCTCGTCGAAGTAAAAGCACGCCGCGTCGGCGGTTCGACTTATCAAGTTCCTGTTGAAGTGAAGCAGTCACGCGGTGTCGCGCTCGCCACCCAGTGGATCATCACCAACAGCAGAAAGCGCCCAGGTCGTACATTCGCAGAACGCCTTTCTGCAGAATTGCTCGACGCATCGAACGGTGCTGGCAACTCAGTTAGAAAGAAAGACGAAACCCACAAAATGGCCGAAGCCAACAAAGCTTTCGCTCACTACCGGTACTAAATCTTTCGGTGAATCAAGGCTAGTGGCTGTGCAGCAAAACTGCATGCATGGCCGTTGGCGATTCATATTATAGTTAGCTCAATAACACTGATTCTTTGTAAAGATACGCAAGGATTTCGAGCCATGATTGATGAATTTTTTGTGGAGAATTCGCGTATCAGTGTTATTTTGCAATAGGCTGTCAACAGCGCGCCTCCACCGGGGCGCGTCGACACAGTCATTTCAAGGTAGTTACACATGGACACTTCCACCAGCGAAAGGAAACCCAACGCCGTGCAATCCACTAGAACCGTAGCACTCAAAGACATCCGCAACATGGGTATTGCTGCGCACATCGATGCCGGCAAGACAACGACGACCGAACGTATCTTGTTTTACTCTGGGTTGATCCACAAGGTAGGCGAAGTGCATGAAGGCACCAGCGTCACTGACTGGATGGAACAGGAAAAAGAGCGCGGTATCACAATCACCGCCGCAGCTATCACGAGCAACTGGCGCGGAAAGCGCATCAACTTGATCGACACCCCCGGACACGTTGACTTCACAGTCGAAGTAGAACGCTCGATGCGCGTTCTCGACGGTGTAATCATCGTTCTCTGCGCAGTGGGCGGCGTTCAGCCTCAGACTGCAACTGTCTGGAAGCAAGCCAATCGCTACGAAGTTCCTCGCATGATCTTCATCAACAAGATGGACCGCTCAGGAGCCGACTTCTATAAAGTAGTTTCACAAGTGAAAGAGCAACTGCCTGGAATGCATTCCACATGGGCTAATGCTCACCCTATTCAGCTGCCAATCGGCGCTGAAAGCGAATTTGTCGGCATTATCGATCTTCTCGAAACCAAAGCGATCATGTACGAAGAAGATGATCCAATGGGCAAGAAGTTCCGCGACGAGCCGATTCCAGAAAGCATGCGCGAGCAAGCCGAAGAATACAGACAGAAATTGGTCGACGCCATCGTCGAAACAGACGATGAACTGATGGAGAAATACCTCGAAGGCGCCACTGAATTCACAGTTGATGAGTTGCGCGCTGCTCTGCGCCGCGCTGTCTGCGCCAACAAAATCATTCCTGTTCTCTGCGGTTCAGCCTTCAAAAACAAAGGTGTACAGCCACTTCTCGACGCTATTGTCGACCTGTTGCCTTCACCTGAAGACGTTGCAGCGATCAAAGGCGTCACTCCTGACGGTGCAGAATCACTGCGCGCACCAGACGACACCGCCCCATTTGCAGCTCTCGCTTTCAAGGTCATGAACGACCCGTTCGTAGGCAAACTGACATTCTTGCGTGTCTACTCAGGCACGCTGGCTGCCGGCTCGTACGTGCAGAACAGCACTAAGGGCAAGCGTGAGCGCATCAGCCGACTGGTTCAGTTGCAGGCAGACGACAGAACAGACGTGGCAGAAGCATTCGCTGGAGACATCGTTGCCGCCGTCGGTCTGAAAGACACGACAACCGGTGACACACTCTGCGCTGATGGTCACCCGATCATTCTCGAATCAATGAAGTTCCCTGACCCAGTTATCTCGGTTGCTATCGAACCGAAGACTAAAGCTGACTCAGACAAGCTCGGCGTCTCACTGGGACGTCTGGCTGAAGAAGACCCTACCTTCAAAGTTAGAGTCGATCACGAAACTGGTCAGACAATCATTGCCGGAATGGGCGAACTCCACCTGGAAATCATTGTCGATCGTCTCTTGAGGGAATTCAAAGTGGAAGCCAACGTTGGTAAACCACAAGTTGCCTACCGCGAAACCATCAAGAAACAAGTCAAGCAAGAAGGCAAGTTCGTTCGTCAGTCAGGTGGTCGTGGTCAATACGGTCACGTTGTCATCGAACTCGAACCAACTGAACCAGGCGAAGGCTTCGTATTCGTCAACAAGATTGTTGGCGGTGTGATCCCGAAAGAATACATTCCAGGTGTTGAAGCTGGTATCAGAGAAGCTCTGCAAGGCGGCGTACTGGCGGGCTACCCGATCATCGACATCAAAACAACACTGGTCTTCGGTTCATATCACGAAGTTGACTCGTCTGAAATGGCGTTCAGAATCGCTGGCTCTATGGCTCTCAAAGAGGGCTTCATGAAGGCTAAGCCTATTCTGCTCGAACCGATCATGAAAGTGGAAGTAGACGTTCCTGAAGAATTCATGGGCGACGTCATCGGTGACATTTCCTCACGCCGCGGAAGAATTGAAGGCATGGATACTGCCGACAAACTCTCCAAGGTTCGCGCTACCGTTCCTCTCTCTGAGATGTTCGGTTATGCCACCGACATCCGCAACAAGACCCGTGGTCAAGGCACGTTCGTAATGGAATTCCTTCACTATGAAGAAGTACCTGCTGCGATTGCTGAAACCGTTATCAAGGGCAAACAAGCATCAGATAAGGCTTAATCGCACTGGCTGAGGCTTGAAAAAGTAACTGAAAAGGCGCGGCGAAAGCTGCGCCTTTTGCTTGTGTAGCAAGCAAATAGGGTAAACTTTAGAACGCTTACTAACATGTTGGAGCACAAACCCCTTGAAATCAGGGCGGCGGGAATAGTCATGAAATACCTACACAGCGGCTATCTATTATTCTGCGAAAAGGCAGACCACAGAGACGATGGACGAATTGATGCACTCGGGTTGTACGATTTGTTCGTCGCAAAAGAGCTGCCAATTGCGATGAACTCCTGGTGGGTTCTAGGTTTTGGTACGCCCTATGAGCGTCGCCAGTACAAAGGTTCGCTGACCCTGGAAAATCCATCTGGAGAAATCGTTTTCCAGAAAGAATTCAGTGCCAACGATCCAGCCGACATTTTCAAAGGCCACTACATCTTTAAGCCTGAAATCATCCTCGATAAAGAAGGTTGCTGGACAGCAAAAGCGACGCTGCGCAACTGGAAAGACGAATCAATGTGGGATGTGGAACGTCGATTCTGGACGATGCTTGAAACGGATTCACCGCCAGATCCTTAGAACGATTGGATCACAAACGATTGGAACAGCCATCGCATGCGGTGCTCTAGGTTCCACCAACTTCGCAATACCCTTTGCCGATCTTTTCTACAATCAGGTCGTCATAGTACTTTTTAGCAGCTTGATCGGTGGGGAAAGATTTTGGTTTTGTCATCCCAGCGGTGCCAATTTTGCCAAAACGAACAGTAACACTGCTGCCCTGCAATACGACTTCCCAGAATTTATTCGATGTGCCCTCAGAAAACTCGAACATACGAGGTTTAGTCGCGACGGCAGTTCCAGCAGGCACAGCCTCGGCCAACTGCACCGCATTTGATACCGCGGCTGTCTCTCGCTCAACAATGGCGGGCACGTGTTCGATATCGGTTCGCATTCTGACATAGGCCGGGAAACGCGGAACACCACGATCGGACAATTCCTGATAGCGAAAGGTTACGACGCTTCCGATGGGCGGAGGGTTGTTTCTCTCAGCGTCAGAAAAACCAGTACCGATGGAGAATTTGATACCATTGGCCAGTTCGACTGACAGTGCACCCAGCCTTCCTTGATGTTTACCAGTACCAGGTAAATGTTCGATGACACGAGCTTCAGCGTCGTGCATACTTTTCACTTTCAACAACGAAAAGGAACGACCGATTTCGTACTTCGACGATGGCTTTCTCAGCATCAAACCTTCACCACCAAGTTCCTCGACTCGTGCGAGTTCCTCACGAAGATGATCGGTGCCTTTACATCGTTCGTGAGTATGAGGACGGGCATATTTTGGCTGAGATTCGTCAAGCAACTGCGAAACAAAGGCCATACGCGCCTCAAAAACGTCGTCAATCTTGGGCGCATCGAAAACGAGGTAAGTAATTTCCTTCCAGTGGTCACTCTTATCCTGCCGACGCACGATGCTGACGGCTCGTTGAAATCCTTTGCGAGACAACCACAGCTCACCATCGAGGTGAACATCTCGAGGCAAATCTTCTATGAACCAATCGGGGGCGTGATAAACGTTTCCCTGCCTGGAAACGAATTTTTCGCCGTCCCAGTAAGCGCGCACCCCATCAAGTTTTTCACTCATCCACCAGCCTGTCAGGTCTATATCTGAAGTCCAGCTGTGAGCCAATAAAATCGGCGGTCCAGAAACTGCATTGCCTGAATCGGAACTGCCCATGCCAGTTGGCGTCGTCGAATTTGAATTCGCTGTTCGGCGAGGACGAGATGCGCTTGTCGGGAGTTCACCTCCAAGCCGTGCCTTTTCTGCATCCTCGCCACAATACTGGCGCAGATGTTTGCAGGTGCGACGTTCGATGGCAGTCGATTGATTGCGCCATGCCGGGCAGGTGCAAGAATAAACTCCACCCACATTACGCAGCTGATAGGGATCTTTAGCCGATCCTTTAATTTCAACGGTTTCGCCATCCTCGATGTCCGGCATATCACACCTCACAGTGAACGCGCTGTGATCTCTTGCCCAGTTCTGCTCAGATTAACTCCCGGCACCGGAAGTGTTGATCAGGCTAAACGTAAATCCCAGTCATCGCGGCTGTTGATTATGCTCAACACAACTACCGTCATCGCGCCCGTTGAATATGCTAAACGTTACTACCATCATCGCGGCTGTTGGTTATGCTCAACGTAACCCAGCTCTCTGGCTTTCGCAAAGTCTCTCGCGGCAGCATCCTTATTGCCAAGTTTCAAATAAGCCATGGCTCGTGAATTGTAGGTCAGCGCGACATCATTCTGCTGCTTGATTGATTCGGTATAGTCCCGCACAGCCTGTTTGTAGTTTCCCATTTGATAATAAACATCGCCACGCGACCGAAGCGAGTCTTCATCTTCAGGCACTCTCTTGATGATGGTTGTGTAATCGTCGATTGCCTTTTGATACTGCTTTATACGTGCAAAAGCAGCGGCGCGATGCGAAACGGTGTCGTTATCGGCAGGAGTAATCTTGAGGCAGCTCGTATAGTCAGGAATCGCTTTTTCCGAATGACCCATATTCTCAAAAGTCCTGGCTCGCTCGTACAGAGCAGCTTCGTAAAGGGGCTTCAATTTCAGGGCCGAATTTAAATCACTGATCGCCTGATCGTACTTTTCCTGAGAACGATAAGCTACTGCACGCTGATAGTAAGCTCTGGCATCGTCCTTGTTCATAGAGATGTACCTATTCAAAAGAGTCAAAGCCTTATCGTATTCTTCATATTTATTCAGCTGACTGGCATTGAGAAGTAGCTCATAGTTCACAAACTGTCGTCTTTGTTCAGGTGCGGCTGCCACACAGAACTGTCCAGAAAAAACGGAAATACAACTTAGAAGAAGCGAACCAGCAAAAATAATTCGACCGAATGGGACTGCTCGATTATGCAAAATTGTTGCCATGGAATCTAGAGAAGCACTCGTGTTCTGAGATAGGCTGATTTCACAGACTATTGAAAAGGTCACGCCATACAGTTACCGCTTGGGCGTGTTTCCCTGCTCACTCACTATACCAAAGCGAACCACCGGTCTAACAACAAAGACATAGGTGCAGACCGAAGCAATTACGAAAAATAGCATCGTCGAGGCCAATGCCCAGGGTGAATGACCATCATACAAGTACGAGACGATTACGCCACCCAGGGCACCAACTACCATTTGCGAGAATGCCATCACAGCCGATACCACTCCCGCGATACGAGGCAGCGGATCAATGCAACCATGAGCCACTGACGGTGAGAGCATGCCATAAGCAAAAGTGAATAGGAACAGTGCCGGAAACAGCGTCACAGGGCTGGCAATACCTGTTATGGTCAAGCAACATATCGATACAACCGAGATAAGCGCAAGAACCAGGGCAAAATTAATCGATAATACAGGCGAGATCTTTCGCTTGTTCAACTGACCGTTTGAGAACGCACCAGTCATGATTCCGAACGACACTGCAGCAAACAAATATCCGAATTGTTGGTTGGACAGACCAAAATGCTGCATCATCAGCAATGGTGAATTAGTAACATAACCAAAAACTGCACCGAAATAAAGCGCATTCATCATCGCGAATCCAAAACTTTGGCGGTGCTTGAAGACCTGCATATATTCGTTCCATAAAGCCTGCACCGTAAGCGGTGCCTTATTCAGTTTGGCCGACTCAGCAAAACAAAAATTGACGACGAAAAATATCGCGGTACCGAGCAAGAAAAGCAAGCAGTATATGTGACGCCACGTGCCCATAGTCAGGATCCAGGCTCCAATAGACGGTGCAATCATAGGAGCAAAACTGCGAATTGCCCCCACCTGTGCCAATCGAGCCCTGGCTTCCTGTCCCTCGAAGAGGTCCCGCACAAGGGCCGTATTCAGAACGGTAGCAGCTCCGGACCCCAACCCCTGAATGGTGCGACATATAAGAAGAGTCTGGATATTAGGGGCAAAAGTGCATCCAGCTGCAGCCAGCGCAAAGGCGGCACAGCCTGAAAGCAGAACAGGACGACGCCCATATCGATCTGACAGCGGTCCACAAAAAATTGGAGCAACAGCGAAACCAATCAAGAACAAACTCAACGTCATTGCTGAGGTGCGATCGGTAGTATGCAGATTACTTGCTATTAAGTCGAGCGCCGGCAAGCCCATGTCTATGGAAAGCGGTGGCAGTACTCCCAGGCTTACTAGAAAGAGAGTGAACCAGAAGGAGTGCTTATCCATGTTTCCATAGACACGCTTTTTCGGCGCCGCATTTCTTTCTTCTTCCGAGATTGCGCAGTCGGTCATTCCGAAAGCGTAACCGAAAGTGATGATGATCGGTAAGCAGTTCTAAGCAATAGATACTTACGATTTGTTGCGACTGCCCGGGCTAAGGGTCCATTCCAGTCAGGTAGCTGATGAAATTCCTCAGTCCAAAGAAGCTAGCGACAGGCTCACCATCGGTGCCACGAATTTCCACAGGAAACACGAGCCTTGTACGAATCGTTCTAACGTAGTTTTCGCTGAGAAGTATTCTAGAGCCATCTGTCGCCGCGCCAATCTCGAGATAATATGCCCAAGGTCCGATTGGGTCCCAGTATGAGTCCTCGCCAGTCGCGGGTTCCGCCTCTTGTTGTAACGAAATTATCCTGACCTTGCTGAAGGGATGAAGCTTCCAGGTGACTCCAGCGCTGTCGGTGACGCTGAAACCATTACATTGCTTATACAGCTCGAAAAACTCGCCCGAAATATTTATGCCGGCTCGCACCTGTCGCTGTAACTTTTCGGATAAAGCCGATATGACAGTAGACGGTAATGGTAGTTTCTTCCTTTTCACTCGAGTGCAAGCCAGAGAAGACCATGTCTGATCGCGTTTATGACGAACAGCCCAACCAATCTTGGGTTTAACCGCGCCTGTGGTTTGATCTTGCTCGATGCCCACGAAGCCACCGATCATCTCCATCAGCGCACAATCGCCCTTGCGACGATCGATGCAGCGAAACGGGACCAGAGACATCCCGGCAGGAAGGGTGTCGCTTCTGACACCAATTTCGCCCCTGTGCTCTACGGACCCGTCATCTGTCAGGACCGGATTTATAAGATCCCAGTTACCGCTTAGTTTGTTTTGTACGTATGGAATCAGCTTCACAATCCAGCCATTGATCAGGTCGCCACCATATGCGTCCGGAAGTTTGTACATACCTTTCCAGGTCTCGACATCGACCCGACCTTGCGCAGCATCGCAAAAAATGTCAGCAACTCGACGCAAATGAGGCAACCAGAAATCTATCTGGAATCGCTCCAGAAGATCGATTTTACGACGCAAATTACTCCAATCGTCGGCGGTACCAGTCAGAGTGATCTCAGGGAATCCACAGCCGCTCAGGAGTATGTATTCGTAATAGGATTCGAACACATCAAGCAAGCAGACCTGTGAAACCAGTTTCTCAATTGGTCCAGTCGTGGAAAAATCACTCAACAAAGCTGCACTTCCCTGGGATTCTTCACACAAGGCACTGGCAAACGTGTTAATGGCATCATCCCAGGCACTCTCAGGGGAGTGGGCATCGAGTTCCATCGAAATTTGAATCTCTTTGCGCCCGGAATGCTGAACCAGTATCGGACGCAGTTCCTCAGCATGCAAATGAACATGCAATGCCAGACCTTGCAAAATGGTTATCCAGACCATATCCGGAGACAAGATCAACGGTAAATGCCTGGCGTAGGCCGTGTGAATAGCATTGATAAATGCATGAGAAACTGTTCCCGCTACAACATCAGAGTTATAACCAGAGCAAGCCAGAACTGGCTCTTCAACACGGTCTAAGACATGCCTGAGAATTCTGTCGATGCTATCGCGAGTCTTTCCAAACTCTAGCAGCTCGCCGGATTTCTCTACATCGTCCACACGAAAAGTCACACCAGCTGAAGATTTTAGCTTCATGCAAGCACCTCAAATTTTTATACAGGGCGTAATTTGTACTTCTTATATTTTAGTTGAATTGCATATTTACTGCTCAGCACACCACCTCAAAACAGCGTCACCGCAAGCATTTGCAGCCACAGAATAATTAATGTAGAGGCATCAAATCGCGGTCAGGTCTGTTTTGCTTCTGACTTGGAAAGCACTGTACGACAGTGTTCCAGCATCAGGGAGGTAGCTTTGTCACCCGGCATCATTCCTGCTGCAGTCGTGAAAAGTTGCTCAGCCTCTCTAAAACGTCCACTTTCGAAACACTGTCTGCCGCGCCTGAAAAGCTCCATCGCTTCTTCATGCACGCCGGAGAGAGCACCATCAACAGACAGAAGTTCGTAAATCGGCTGACTCTGATCTCTGGTGCCGATGGTAATGCGATCCAGCTCCCTGACGTCAGCTTCCGCTAACAACTGAGCCGTAGTCTGCCCGACAATGCAGGTGGTTCCGTAGTGTTCGTTCAAAGGATCTAAACGCATGGCCAGATCTATTGCTGGTCCAAGAGCTCCGTACTGCACTAGAGAAGAATCGCGTGAGCCGGCATCGATTGTGCCGCAAATAGCATCTCCCGTATTAATGGTACAAGTCAAACCGAACGGAGATTTTTGACCGCTCTGATCATTACCAGTCAGCCGTTTAAGACGCATTCTCATTTCAACGATACATTTTGAGGCTGCTTCAACCTGCGCATTACTATCCATAGCGATAGGGGCTCCCCACAGCCCGATGACGCCGCAATTCCAGACCCTCTCGACTAATCCACCATGCTCTCCAATTGTCGCCATCATTACGCCCAGACACTCGTTGAGGCTTTGCAAAACTGCTTCAGGAGACTTGCTGTCCAGTGCCTCTGAAAAATCATGAAGCTGGCACGCCGCCACTGTGACATTCATCAATTTACCGGTCAATCCAAGTTCAGCCAACAAACGGCGTTCGATTTCATTAGCCAGTGGTTTAGCCGCTAGAGAGCGGAAAAGCTTTGTCTGTTTTGCCTTCTCGCGCTTGATCTTAAAATACTGATCAAACAATACGATGATCGTCGCCGGCCATGCCACTCCGATTACAGGCACCGTAAACGGTATCAAAACCCGCAACGAAACAAAAGCATAGAAAGATACCGCCAACCAGAGTACCGAAAGCAGCGCCATCGCCGAAAGGCTGAGGAAGGGACGATACGCACAACGCGCCAGTATTCTGCCCACTAGAAGCCCGCCGAAAATTATGAGAAGAAGCAGTTCCCACTGATCCGGTTCAGCCAGGAAACTGTTCTGCATAATATTGGAAATCAGATTGGCCTGGATTTCCACGCCATTCATAAGCGTTGGAGGCGGAGCCGCCGGAGTCAAAAAATTGGAAATAGAACTGCCGTAAAAATAATGCTGTTGGCTCATTCCCGGCACAGAAGGCTCGAACATGCCGATCAGAACAATTTTATTCATGAACGGATTCTGGGCGTCGACAACAGAGTCAGCAGCTTCCGGCTCATCGTCGCGACGGCTGGGCATGCTCTCAAACCAACCGTGTTGAGCATGTTTCTCCCAGTCGACGGCGCGCCAGACAGGTATAGCTCGATACGTACCTGGTGGTCCGGCATAATTGATGCGCACGACTGTTGGTATCAATCGATCACGAATATAGACAAAGCCCCTATCATCAACGATGGAACGTGCGCCCATCTTTTTCTCGGCTACGCGCAAAGCCAGTGATTTATAGAATGATGGTCCGAGCTGATCAAACAACATTGTGCCGCGACGAACCATTCCATCTGTGTCGGCGACTATGACGTTATTACCGACCGAACCGGAGTCTTCGCCGACCGCTTCTGTAAAAGGTGCACCCGGAGAACGCAGGAGAACCAGAGATTGATCGTGCATCGAGCCTGTGGTCGCTGGAGTTTTATCGATACCGGAAGTGAGCACCACATTTTTAGCTTTACGCAACTCTTCCAGTAAAGCAGCGTTATCGGCCTGGTCTATGTCACCGAGGCCGGTGGCAGCGGAAGTTAACGATGGACCTGTCAACTGTGGCGCCGCAGACCCCGTAGCAGCTGAAGAACCAGCATCTGCCTTGAGCTCGGTCGTTGCATCGAGTGGCACATCCAGAACAATCACAGCAGCATGGGCTTCCTCGAGTTTATTGATCAAACTCGCAAAGATCGCTTTCGGCCATTGATGCGCATCTGCCACACCCAATTTTCTTGCCGACTCTTGATCCACAGAAATAAGGACTATGTCCTTAGCAGCCGACGTTCGCCATGCACCATTAGGCCACAGATAATTGCGCAGCAAAAAATAGTGATCTTCCAGACGCATTTCCGCGTCCGATAACTCGGGATGCAGAGGCGGTAGATGAAAAAACTCCAGCAAGCATGCAACCAGCGCTGTTGCAGCACAAATTGCCATAGCCCGATTGCCAAGACTCTGAAAGCGTTTGCGGAGCTTGCCGAGCGCCGACGGCTTCGCATTAGGATTTGGTTCATCCGCTGCTGAACTCATTTTCGACTCGCCTGAGGCGTGCAAGAGCACACGTTTGGAAACGACTATAAATGGTGATATTCCACGCGCCCGTGAAAAATACCCAAATCGTGCATCCATTCCGGCGCAGACTGATTTGAGAAGTGCAAAATCCGAACTTCTTTTATTCACGCCGGAGCAGCAGTGTTTAAATCAGTTTTGACAGTCAAAGAGACGAGACGCGTTGAACTAACGGAATTTCTAAGCCGGAAACTCCTGCACAATTTGCCACTGAGTAAAAATTTGGACAGTACAGGATTCGAACCTGTGGCCTCTTCCATGTCAAGGAAACGCGCTACCAACTGCGCCAACTGTCCGTTCGAGGCATCATTTTAACCGAGCTGAGCCTGGGTCGCAAGTTCCTGGGCCGCGCAGTTGCCTCATCTGCTGAGTAGCCGGGGAGAAAGACAGGCGGCACCCAGATTTGAACTGGGGGATGGAGCTTTTGCAGAGCTCTGCCTTACCACTTGGCTATGCCGCCAAAATTTCCCCGCCACTCAAGGCAGTTGAAAGTATCGTATGCGGTTCAGACATCGTTTGTCAACGCAGAAGGCGGTTATGATAAACCAGGTTGAGACAAGCAGCTTAAGGCTGCTATGCCGGGGCTTTACGGCGCCTCAACGTGGTGGCCGCGGGAACAGAGGTATTTCGATTGCTGGTTTTGGTGTTGAAGCGCTGCTTGGGCTCGTTGCCTCTGCTGTTCCTGCTTTCGCTGGTTTCCTTCTGCATTATCAAAGTGTTACCGGGAGACCCTGTCGAAATCATGCTTGGTTCCGCTGAAAAGGATGTTCCCGCCGAGCAAGTAGCACTTATGCGCAAAGAGTTGGGTCTGGACCAGCCGCCCGTAAAGCAATACACCGCCTGGCTGACCGGGGTCTTGACCAGGGCGGAATTTGGACGCTCTTACCGTGACGGCCGCCCCGCCATCGCCGTCATAAAGGAACGGCTACCAGCAACTCTGGTTCTGGTCGGAACAGCACTGACAATTTCATTTACAATCGGCATCGTTTGGGGGCTGATCATGGCCTGGTTGCGCTTGACCAGGTTTGCCCGTATCGATTCCGCATTGATCGGGCTCGCCCTGGTCTTCTATTCAGCGCCCAGCTTCTGGGTCGGCTTTCTGGCTATTGCACTGGTAGCAAGCTACGGTCCACTCTCCGCAGTGCCGGTACTTGGATTGCATGCGCCAGGGCAGGTAGGCACGCTGCTGGCACTCTTCGGGCACGCAATCTTACCGGCACTGGTTCTGGCCAGCCGTCGAACCGCAAAAGTAGCACTTTTTGTACGCGCTTCAACAATCGAGGAAATGAACAAAGGCTACGTCACAACGGCTCGCAGCAAGGGTCTGAGCAACGCCGCGGTGATTATTCGACATGTCATGAAAAACAGTTTCATGCCGGTTGCCAGCCTGATTGGCTTGTCTCTGCCGGCTCTCCTGGGCGGGTCTGTTCTCGTCGAATCGGTTTTTGCCTGGCCGGGCATGGGAAGACTGGCGGTTGACGCCACCTTCGGCAGAAACTATCCAGTGCTGCTGGCTCTGATCATGATCTATGGAGCACTGGTAATAGCATCCAATCTCATTGCAGACATCGTGCATCTCTATCTTGACCCGCGCGCACGAGAATCCGAGTTGAGTCGCTCCCAACTGGCTAGAGGTAATGCCTGATGCCGGTAATGAAGGAGTTTGAACATAAGCGCATTTTGTCGACAACCGACAAAGGCACCGTCGCCATCTATCGGGTGCGCTTCAGCAAGAGAATAGTCTTCGGTTCAATGGTTCTGGCTCTCATTGCTGCCATAGCCATTCTTGCGCCTCGGCTGGCTCCAATCACTTACGAATATTCACCGCTGGCTGTACACCTCAATCAGATCAACCTGCCACCAAACTCACCCGGGCACTTATTCGGTACAGACTATCTTGGTCGCGACGTATTTGCCGAGACAATCTGGGGTAGCCGCGCTTCCTTGATAGTGGGGCTATGCGCGGCGCTGATTGCAGTTTCATTCGGAAGCATCTGGGGCTCCTTGAGCGCTTTTGCAGGCGGCATCGTCGACACGATAATGATGCGCACAGTGGATGGACTCTTATCCATTCCGAGCATAATTCTCTTACTGGCTCTAAACTCGCTTCTGTCGGCTCCAAGCATCGTGGCCACGCTTCCGCAGCCTGTGCTCTCCTTTCTGCACATCACCAGCTACAGCTTTGGAGATCTGCCCATAGTGACCGTGGTGACAGTAATCAGTGCCACGACCTGGCTGGAAGCAGCACGTATATCCAGAGCCAAGATTACAAGTGTAAAGTCGGAAGAGTATATAGAAGCAGCATCGGCACTGGGAATGAGCACACAGAGAATGCTGTTCCGCCACCTTCTCCCTAATGCCGCCTCTGTGCTGATGGTGGAGGCAACTCTTCTGGTTTCAGATGCGGTGCTAATGGAGTCGGGCTTGAGCTTCCTCGGTCTGGGACTTGGACCGGCCAATCCCAGTTGGGGCAGCATGCTGACTGCAGCACAGATAAGTCTGACTCAGGGAAACTGGTGGGCTGTATTCATTCCAGGACTTTTGATCACCCTGACGGTCGGGTCGGTTAACTTAATTGGCGAAGGATGGCTTGAAATGCTGGGTCGGCGACACCCGGCGGCATAATAAAATCCTCTCACACAGAGTATAAAGTGGTCGGCTAAAATGAAGGAAGTAAAGTGAGGAACTTATGTCGAACCCGCTCCGCACAGCCAGTCTAATATTCATCGCTGCCTTCTCTGTCTTATCCTTATCTTCTTGCGGAAATCAAAAGGAAGTCTCGTTCAAGTCGGGTGGCATGACTCAAACCTTTGCGGAAGGTCAAGATGCTATTCCAAAAGATTTTCCGTTGCCGATTTATCCTGGCGCCACCACATCTGGTTCAGTTTCAGCTGGCGGCGAAGACCAGGAGCATTCCCAATTTTTGATGCTCTCCAGCAATGATTCAATGGATAAGATCAGCGAGTTCTATCAAGGGCAGCTGAAAGACAAGGGTTGGGAGATAGACAAGGTCGATACAAGTCCCAAGCTGGTCAGCATTGACGCACATAAAGACAAACTGCAAGCCAATGCAGAACTGGTTGAAGACTCTGATTCAGACAAAACAACAATAAGCCTGCAAGTAAGCCAGCAGAGCGACAACCCTAAAGAAGACAGTGAAGCTGCGGCAGAAAATTTCAAGCCGGACAAAGTCACACCACCCACTGACTGAGCGTGAACGAGAAGAATAAAGCCAAGTTGAATACCAGAACCGACGCTGCAAAAGCAGAGGCTCTGGGCGAAGTGGTGTCTTCATCGATCACCGGGCTCGTCGCCGAGTGCTGGACAATCGAAGACTCTGACGGCATGCCGTCGGTGCAAAAACCGCGCTTCGGAAGTTTTCTCACAGTCGATTCAGAAGAAAGTGGTATACGCATTTACGCAGTCGTTTTCAACGTCATTACGGGTCCCCAGGATAATATGCACAGACCATCTGCGCTGGGACTGACGAGAGAGCGCTTGAAGGCTGAACAGCCCCATATCTTTTCACTCTTAAAGACCGAAGTGCACGCTGTCACAGTCGGCTACAAAAGTGGTGGCACCTCCTTCAACCACTTACCGCCGCAACCACCTGAGGTGCACGACTTTGTTTACAGAACCAGTAATTCTGAGATTGCATCACTGACTGAAGGTTTTGAATTTCTACGTTTACTGACGACCATCTCGTCTGTTCCAACGGATGAATTACTGGCTGCAGCAGTGCGGGAAGCGTACCAAGCGCGCGGCAACGATTACCAATTTTTGATCGAAGCAGGGCAGTCTCTATCGCACCTGCTGAGGTCGGATTACGACAGATTGCTCAGCGTTCTTCGCAAGATCAAACCGGCAACAATGAATTAGCATCTAGATTTGATGTGGTGGCAAATCAGCAAGCTCTAAAGCGTGATTCTTGCTTTCATACTTGCCTATTTCATCAAGCAGAACTTCAAGATAATCACTTTCGTCCTCTGAAACTGGCTCCTCTCTCATAATCAGACTCTGTACAACTTCATGAGCGGCATCAAGATGGTTGTCGTTTTTGATTGGCACCAGCGGAAAGCGCTCAATCAGCGCTCTATACTTCTCGGTCACCATCAGAATCTCTCCTTGTTCTACTCGGCATGAATTATAATTTCAGGACGTAAACTCGCTCTTGTTTGCTCCAAAGCATCGCAGCGAGACGATAATTATTGCCTCAAATATTGAAAATGAACTTTTGAGAGGAGAAAAGCAATGGAAATCCTCTCAATTCGATAGGATTTAATGTTATACCAACAGGCTGGGCTTCTTCAGCGATGTGCAGGGGCGGAATCGGGCTCGACATACTTCAAATAGAGCCAGATCGCAATACTGACGATGACTATCAAAATGGTGGAAACAGCCGAACCAAAAGCCCAATCACGCACCGTTAGAAATTGATTCTGAATCAGGTTGCCTATAAACATCGTTTTGGCACCACCTAGAAGATCGGGCGTAACATAATCACCCAGAGCAGGCACAAAGACCATGATGCTGCCTGCCACCATTCCTTTTGATGAGAGCGGCAGTGTTACTTTCAAAAAAGATTGCCACGGCGTAGCACCAAGGTCAGCAGCGGCTTCCAGCAGACGAACATCCAGCTTTTCCAGTGATGCATAAAGTGGCAACACCATGAACGGCAGGTAGTTATAAACCATTCCTAACAGCACCGCCCACGGTGTGTATAGAATCACCGGACAGTTTTGCCACCCAAGCGAATGCAAAGTTTCTGTGAGCAAACCAGTGGGCCGAAGTATCGTCATCCAGGCATAAATACGCAACAGAAAAGACGTCCATAGCGGTGCCACCATAAGCGTCATGAAAAAATTTTGTCTGGCTTTGGGCACGGAAAATGCCAGCCACATAGAAAAAAGCGTGCCCAGAAATAAGCAAATCGCAGTCGTAGATGAAGCCAACACTAAAGAACGAAAAAGCGATTTGAGATAAGGACCGCTAAAAAATCGAAAGTAATTCTCGAAGTTCAAACCAAGGACGATTTGCCCCAGGTCATCCCGACTGCCAAGGCTGTATACAAGAAGAATGGCAAGTGGCAAAACCATAAACACAGAAAGCCACAATCCGGCCGGCAACAGAATCAACTGCCCCTTGCTCCAGGGCAAACCGACAGAACCGTGCTTCTTGATTACTGTATTCATAACGGTCAATAGACTAGCAAAAGGCGACCACGTAAGTAGCCCCTAAGTAGCCCCGGAAACTCTCTTGATTTCATACAAGGCCCGGCAAACCGGGTCTAATTCCAGACCAGACAGGCACAACATTATCAAAAGTACACCTTTTCTCCAGCCAGCTCGCCCCATTTGCAAGAATAGACTTGGCTAACCCCAAACGGATAAAGAACTTGCGCGTTATTTTTCTCGGCACACCTGACTTCGCAGTCCCAACTCTGCAGCAACTTATCGACTTCCCGCACACCGATGTAGTTGCGGTTGTCACTCAACCCGACCGTCCATCAGGACGCGGCAACAAAATGCATGCACCGCCAACCAAAGTGCTCGCCGAGCAGCACAACATCAAAGTTTTTCAACCGGCAAAGCTTTCCAAATCACCAGAAATCGTACAAGCCATGCGAGACCTGCAGCCAGACTTGATCGTTATGGTGGCATTTGGTCAGATTTTGAAAAAAGAAGTATTGAACATGCCGCCCAAAGGCGTGATCAACGTACACGCCTCACTTCTTCCTAAGCTGCGCGGTGCGGCTCCGCTGAACTGGTCGATCATCAACGGCGACACCACTGCCGGTGTCACTACGATGTTCACAGAAGCCGGTGTCGACAATGGACCAATGCTGCTCAAGAAGGAAACACATATTGACGACGAGATGAACGCCGAGCAACTGGCCAGAATACTGGCAGTCGATGGCGCCTACTTGCTCATCGAAACCATACAAAAGCTGCTCGACGGCACGCTCGTTGCCGAGCGGCAAGATGATTCGCAGGCGACCCTGGCACCTATGCTCGACAAAGAGTTGGGAAGAGTAAAGTGGAGCAACTCCGCAAAAAACATCCACAATCTCGTGCGCGGCATTGTTCCATGGCCGGGTGCTTTCACTATCTTCAATAATGCACCGCTCAAAATCTGGAAAACCAAGGCGGCAGAAAATTCTGAAACGAAAATGCCAGTTGGCTCGATTGTCAAATCAGGAGACAAAATTCTCGTCGCCTGTGGCTCCGGTGATGAGAGACTGGAGCTACTGGAAGTGCAGCCCCCCAGCAAAGCAAAGATGCAGGCAAAAGATTGGGCCAACGGCGCGCATCTGAAAAGCGGAGATATGTTTCATAGTGAATTGATTGAAGAACTTACCAGCGCCGGAGAAACACAGCGATGACCACGGCTATCACAGGTTTGACTTCGAGAAAGGTTGCTCTGGAGACTCTTATCAAAGTCGATAAGCAGAAAGCTTATTCAAATCTTGCACTGAATGCGGCATTCAAGCGCTCACAAATGAGCGAGCGAGATCGCGCTTTCGTTACAGCCCTTGTTCAAGGCGTGATGAGAAACAAGCTGCATCTTGATGAAGTGATTCAATCGCTCTCCAGACATCCTCTCAAGAAACTGTCCCCGTCGGTTTTGAATATTCTCCGTCTTTCCATTTTTCAAATCGAAGAGATGTCAGACATTCCGCAGTCAGCAGTCGTCAACGTAGCAGTTGAGCTGGCTAAATCTGGCGGAAACAAAGGACATGCTCCATTCGTTAACGGAGTTTTGCGCAGCTATCTGCGACACAAAGAAAAACAGTCGGAACATCCAGAGATAGTCGAAGCGGACATTGACAGCAGCGAAGAGAAGCTTTCAACAGATTATTCGGTGCCGCAATGGATAGTCAGACGATGGATAGCAAATTTCGGCAAGGAAGAAGCCATCGCCCTCCTCAAGTTCGCGAAGAGCACTCCGCCTGTAATCGTGAGAACTTGCGATACGGCTATAACCCCGGAAGGACTGGAAACAGTCTTTGAAAACAGTGGTATAAAGTTCCACCGCGGCCAGCTTGTCGACTCATGCTTCATCATAGACAAGATGAAAGGTCCACCAGAAAAACAGCCCGGCTACAGCGAAGGACTGTTCAGCGTACAAGACGAAGCGGCCGCATTTGCAGCGATTGTTGTAGAGCCTCAGAAGGGTGACTTCATTATCGACCTGTGCGCGGCGCCTGGCGGCAAGGCTCTTCAGCTCAGCGAAATGCTGGACAACACGGGCAGAGTAATCGCCGTGGATATAAGCGAACCGCGCTTGAATTTAATCAAGAAGAATCGAACCAGATTGGGTTTGAAAAATCTCGAGACGGCTGTCGCCGATGGAAGACAGTATCGAACCGACCGGCTCGCCGACAAAGTTCTGCTCGACGCACCGTGCACCGGAACCGGTGTCATAAATCGCCGCGCTGATTTACGCTATCAGAGAGAAGAGCTCGATATTGAGGCTCTGGTTGAGTTACAGAGAGAATTGCTGGCCAATGCATCGACGCTGGTAAAGCCCGGCGGCACTCTAACCTACTCGACGTGCTCTCTGGAGCCGGAAGAAAACTTTGATAACATCAGGTGGTTTTTGCGCGAATTTGAAGACTTCGAAGCGGATGACTTTTCCCATTTGATACCAGCACAAATTCGAGAACAATGCTCGGTGACGTCCGGTCCAATGTGCAAAACGGAAGCGGAGATGAACAGGCTCTGCCAGATCCAACTGCTTCCGACACAGCACGGTGTCTCAGGCTTTTTTATTGCTCGCATGAGGAGAAAAGGGAATCAAGGCTAACGGCGGAAATAGTCAGATCCTATTTGAGAGGAACGAAACGTGTTAATTGAACTAGGAATTGCAGCAGCAGTCTTGTATGTTCTCTCCGGTGTAAAAGTCATCAAAGAATATGACAGGCTGGTCGTCTTCACTCTTGGCAAAGTGAACAATGTGATTGGACCAGGCATTCAGGTAGTTTTTCCCGGTATTCAGAATACGAAAAAAGTGGATCTGCGCATCATCACGATGGGCGTTCCGATGCAGGAAATTATCACCAAAGACAATATTTCCTGTAAAACTGCAGCGGTGTGTTTCTTCCAAATTACCGATCCGTACAAAGCGGTAACCAAAATCGAAGACCCAATCACAGCCACGAATCAGATTGCGCAAACGACATTGCGCAGCATTCTCGGTCAACACGAATTGGACGAGATCCTGACGGAGCGAGATGCAATCAACGCCAAGCTGTCAGATATCATCGACAGACAAACTGAAGGCTGGGGCATCAAAGTTATCGCAGTCGAGCTGAAAGACGTTGAAATTCCCGAGCAGATGCAGCGAGCCATGGCAAGACAAGCTGAAGCAGAACGAGAACGGCGAGCCAAAATCGTGGCTGCAGAAGGAGAATTTCAGGCAGCTGAAAGATTGGCAGCTGCAGCCAATGTAATTGCATCTCAACCGGGCGCAATGCAATTGAGACAATTGCAGACCATGGTGGAGATCTCATCTGAACAGAAATCAACAGTGATCATTCCGATCCCCATGGAACTGCTCGAATTCGCAAAAAATGCTGTACCCAAGCAATCAATCAAAGTGGTAGCTGATGAAAAAAATCCGGTCGAATAGACCAGGCTAATCCGCTCAGCTCTCGCTCACTTGCTGTTTCAAATATTCCGAAAGAGTGGTCTGTTTAGGACGCTTCAATATCCAACTGCAGGCCTCGACAACAGCTGCCTGCAACTGAACATCAGGCGATGGGTCGACAGCAGCCTCGAAAATTAGCTTATAAGCTGCTATTCCCTCACCATACCAGAGGAAGATGCGTGTCTTTTCACCTTTGCCGAAGTTGATGAGCAGATGGTCTATATCCTGGGAAGGGGTGACATCAAAATTTCGCTCGTAGTCGGCAATCACGTCGCCGCCTCCGCTCGCATCAAAACCGGCTTTGCATTTACCGAACATGCCCGCGGCAAAAGCGCGCCCACGGCAGATAATCAAGGCATCATTTTTACGTTTGTAAGTCAGCCAACCTCGCCAGTTCTGAGGTACTTTCGCGGCAAGACTGACACCAATTTCAGACTCGATAGACTGCAATAGATAAAGGCACTCGGCAGTCATTTCTGTCACGCCGCGCGCCGCTTCTTCTTTGGCAATCAGCTCAGCTTCGAGTTCTAGAAGTTTAAAATGAAACACGTCAATCTCTTACGCATCTAAATTATGTTCAGTTCTTTTAGAGCAAGCATAACAGCCATAAGCAGCATCACTACACCAAAACCTCTCCGAAGAAAAGAATCTTTCAATCGCAAAGAAAGCAGGCTGCCAAGCCATGCGCCAGGCACGGCACCAGCCACCATGGAGAGGGCGAGATGAAAATCCATATGCCCCTGACTGGCATGCGTCAAAGTCCCCGGAATCGACACAGCAGCGATAACGAGCAAAGAGGTTCCGAATGCCGCCTTCACCGAAATATTGAACGTGTAGAGAAGACACGGCACGAGAATAAAGCCGCCTCCGACCCCGAAGAACCCCGCCAGAAAACCCGCCCAGAAGCCAATGCCAATGGCTACATGAGTGGGAACGACGGGCGCAACCTCATAGTCGGCAGCATTGCTTTCTCGTTTCTTTCGCGTCAATGACTCGCCTATGCCCAGAGCCAGGTCTAAACCTGCAACACTGGCAAAAATCGAAAACAGAATCATCAAAATAACCGGTTGCACGTAGTGAGTGCCGACCGCACCGAGCACCGTTCCCAGCACCGCCGAAGGAGCTAACAACTTCGCCAGACGCAAATCGATTTGCTTTTGTTTGATGTAATTGACGGCACCGACAATGGCAGTTGGAATAATCAACGCCATCGTCGTGCCTACGGCCACATGTGGTGACACGTTGAGAACAAGGCGTATTACCGGAGTGCAGAAAATGCCGCCGCCGACTCCAAAAGCACCAGATAAGATACCAGTAAGTAAACCAATCAGAAAAGTTTCAACGGTAGAAACGAGATCGATTGTCACATGTATGCCGCTACGAGTTTACCGAGGTCGGGATTGTCATAAACCATCTGATCGAACATCGGATTTTTTACAAGTCTGCGGGCCGTCGCTTTATCTCTACGAATAGCGCGATACATGCCCTCCGGGTCTAGCGCGACGACTTTGTCGGCTTCACCATTTTTTGCCAGGCGACGAGCTACTGTTTTCCATTTAGTCAGTCGCCGGCATAAGTAGTGGTCAGCCTCAGCGATTTCGCCAAGGCGAGGATGCTTGGCCAACTCCAGAGCGGCAGTGTAGTGCGTCGTAATCGCTGCCACTATGCCTGGATCAGACTGAGCAACTTTATCAAGCCAGTGGTATTTAGCCATCTGTACGGCCGTGCGGCGATCGCTTCTAACATCGGTCGTAGAATATTTCTTCGAAACAGATGCTGTAACTGGTGCGCTCGCATTGGAAGCGCCAGCGGTGGTGGTATCAGCACTGGTGCTGCGTGTGCTGCTGCTGCTGCTGCGCATGGTGTTACCGGTGCGCGTATCTGTTGTCTTGGTCGCTGTCGTTTCCGAGACGGCACTGACAGGCGGTCTGAGGGAAGGGTCTGACGACTGAGCAGGGGCGGCTACGACCGAAATTGAGAGGGCGAAGAAAATCGCAAAAAGGAATTGACTGCGATAGATAACATTGCTCATGCATAACCTCAATTCCGCTTACGAAAGAATTCTAACATGGCTGTACAATGATGATTGAGGCTGAGCCAATGACTAATCCGTACGATTCCGAATCAGATTCGAAAGATCAAAAGCTGACGCAGAAAGCTGAAGGTGAGAGCAGCGAGACGCAGAGACTTTCACTTGACGACCTCGTATCCCGCGAGTCGAAAGCGTTTGCCATCGATCAAGGTCAGGTCGGCAAAGCCAGACTGCCCGGCAGCGACCTGAACAAGTTCATCAGCAAGGGTCTGACGCCAGAGCTCGGGCGAGAACTGTCAGGTCAAAAAGCCAATCCATCGCTGAGCGAACAGCCTCGTGAATTCAAGTGGGCGAACACGAAAGATATCTCAAATACATCTCGTATAAGCAGTTTTGCGCCCGGTGGTCCACAGTTTTTGCAATTACGCAAATCAGAGTTCATCAAACCCGACGAAAAACCAATCGGTGAACTTAAAGTTGCAGTCGATAATTTTTTAAAGAATACTGCCCGCGAGGACGACAAAAACCTCACCGCAGCTGAGGTTCTGGAGCTCGAGCAGACTCGCTGGGCCATTGAAAATGCCACAAACACCCCGGATCTACTCTCAAATACACTTCATCTAGCCAGACTTTATCAACATCTGCGTTATATTGATGAAGCCAAAAAGGCAGTGGAGTTTTCCCTAGGCATCGACCCGGAGCATATGTTAGGTAAGCAAGTTTTTTCAGAGCTGGAGCGCATGCATCCAGCAGATATGGGAAGTACCACGATCACACCATCTGCGGTGCCGCTTTCCCTGACGAAAAGTGTTTTACGGAAACGAATTCAGGGGTTGAGCGATGGCAGAGTAATTGTCATCGGTGACCTTCTCATCGATGAACTGCTGGAAGGCAAGCCCGAGCGGATTTCGCGCGAAGCTCCAGTGCTTATTCTCGAACACGTCGACACCGAGCTGATTCCAGGCGGCGCAGCCAACACGGCTCACAACATCTCTGCTCTGGGCGGCATCTGCCACGCCATCGGTGTTTGTGGTGACGATGAGTACGCTAACAAGCTCGAAAGCGTCCTTGAAGAGTGCGGCATTACTCATGCGCTCGTCAAAGATCCAACCAGACCAACTACGGTCAAAACCAGAATCGTCTCCAAGTCGCACTCGCTCATGCAGCAACTCTTGCGCCTGGACCGCATTTCACATGAGCCCTTGAGCAAAGAAATAGAGAACAAACTTGTCACCAAGTTGCGCAACGCCACAACCGGCTACAAAGCAATTGTTTTGTCGGACTATCGTGCCGGAGTAATCTCGGAAAGCGTTATCAACGCCTGCCGAGAAGAAGCGAAGAAAACCAACATTCTTGTAATCGTCGATGCCCAGGGCGACTTCTCTCGATTCAAAGACGTGACCTTGATGACGCCGAATCAACCGGATACTGAAAAGGCAGTCGGATACGCCCTGGAAACGAGCGAAGACTTGCGTCGAGCCGGAGCCGAGATTCTCAAATCTACAAATGCTAAATCGCTGCTTGTGACTCGTGGTCCACACGGCATGGCTTTGTTTCAACAGGGTCAGGAGATGGTGGAAATTCCAGTTTTCAATCGAAGCGACGTGTTCGACGTAACAGGCGCAGGCGATACTGTAGTAGCAACAATGGCTCTGGCCCTTGTATCTGGCGCGACATTCGTAGAAGCCATGGCTTTAGGAAATTTAGCAGCAGGAATAGTAGTTCGAAAATCCGGCACAGCTGTAACCAGCCAGAAAGAGATGTTGGAAAATCTGGAACGCCTCAATCTTCCTGAGAACTAACCAGGACTTAAACAAAGACTGAGCGCTCTGCCATCTGCTGTGCCTGATGCTTGTCAACGAGACGGTTATACATCGGATAGTTTTCATTATCACCGTACATGTGTGGAGCGAATGACTCGAGCAAAGCTTCTTTGTAGGCTATCGGCAGTCTGTCGAACTTAGTGAGAATGTTGCTCCATGACTCAGTCGCCTGTTTGACGAGCTCTTCGTTTCCAGCAAGCAACTCATGAACTTCCGGCCGGCGCTCGATACGGCTGGCATTAAATCGCTCGACAGTGGCACGGTCAGGACAAACGCTTGTCAGGTCCAAGCCGTTGTCGCCTTGTGCTTCATTTGGTACTGCTGCAATTTTGTGCTGTTCGAAAGTCATCTCTCATTCTCCTGGGGGAATCATCGCCCGCTCAACGTATTCAGATGTATCGAGATTGATTCGCTTTTAGACACGCCTCTACGTAGTTTCCCCACAAGAATTTCAAAATATTTTCCTGCCACGATTCCAGGAAATCTTCCCAATAGAAAACTCTATAAATAAAGGGTTCGATCATATATATAGGATTGCCTTCAAGAACGAAAGGCTAATATTTTGCCGCTCGCACTTAGGTATCATGAACTGGAGCGTCGGCATACTCTGCCTCAGACCGTCTTGAAGACGGCGCTCCAGCTCAATTTGCGCACGCAGTCATAAAGAGGTATGAAAATGGCTCAAAGGAAACTGAACCCAATAGACTCAGCGGTCGTCGTCATTTTGTTGCTCTCAGCGACTGGTTTCGGATTGGCAAAGGCTGGACATGCAGGTGTGGACAAGGTCGTAGAGGGCGTAAATAAAGTCGCCATCGACGTTTGTATAACAGGGGTCAAAACCAAAGACCTGGACATTTTCAAAGTCGGCGATCCATGCTCAATAACTATTCGCAATCAGCCGGTCACGCCTGCGATGAAGATTCTCGCAGTCAGCCATACGCCGAAGCAGGTCACCTTCCTCTCGCCTGACGGCAAGAAAGTACTGGCTTTTCCAGACCCAGCCAACCCGATCGCCAACGATTTTCTTGTCACAGTAGGCGACGAAGCGGAAAAAACAGCTGATGGCTTCGTCATCCGCGGCAACAAAATCAAAATCGGCAATCAAATCGACCTGGAAGGCTTTAAATATCGCATACAGGGCGTCGTTGCAGACATCAAACCGATTCAGTAACTGTAATCATGCAAGTGTTCTCTCAAATCGCCAACCTCGCCTCGTTGAACGACGTTGATTCTGCCTGGCAGAAGGCAGTGCAAAGCTCAGCGATAGTGGGCGTGGGCAGCGCCTTCAAGTCAGCAATGTCGAAAATCGACGGCGATGCGGTGCGAAAAGCCGGTTCACTTCTGCAGATGCTTGGATATCTGTCTGCGCTGGTTCTGTTTGCGGCGCTCGGCATGCGTCAGTTCGCAGAAGACAAAGGCGGCCTGGGAATTATTGCGCTGGGCGGCTTCGCCGTCTGGACACTGGGCTATCTGTTGGGCGGAAAAGAATCAAGACGATCGAACGCAGTCGACATCATCGTTTTGATATTTTTCGCCATCAATATAGTTGCGGCATGTGCGTCTCATTATTTCATTCCATCTATAAAAGGATTGCAGAAAATCATCGTCTATATAAGTAGCTATTTCTACTTCACGGCGATACTGCGAGACTCTCCGAAACGGAAGTTGGTGCTTGTTTCAATACTGGTTCTGGCGGGTGTGGTGGAATCGCTTTACGGGTTCGACCAGTTCAGAAATCACGTTCAACCTCTGGCTACATGGGAAGACCCGACGGTTGAATCTCAAGGCACACGCATATTTTCGTGGCTGGGAAATCCAAACCTCCTAGCCGGTTACCTCATCCCAATCTGTCCGCTGGCTCTAGCACTGGGTTTCGGCGCTCTCAGCTCGGGTCGATTTTTACTCTCGATTCCCGCCCTGGTTTCGGCAGCGATAATTTGTGTGGCGATAGTTCTGACAGGCAGTCGTGGTGGCTACCTGGCAATCGCTGCGGCCGGCGCTACGATTTCCTGGATGGCAGTGGCAAGGTTCTGGGTGCTCAAGCCAAAGGCGCGAATATTCATCGTCATTCTGAGCATTGCAGTGCCAGTCATCCTTCTACTCGGATTGCACTTCGTGCCGTCGTTCGAACAGAGAGTCACTTCCATCTTCGCAGGCAGAGAGCACAGCTCTAACTCTTACCGCATCAACGTCTGGATAGCATCCTGGCGTATGTTTCTAGACAACTGGTGGATCGGTATCGGTCCAGGCAATCAGGTTTTCCGACTGGCCTACGGGCTCTACATGGTGAGCGGATTCGACGCTCTGGGCACATACTGCGTGCCGCTGGAAGTGGCAGTTGAATGCGGCATTTTCGGACTGGCTGCTTTCGCCCTTTTGTTAATCAGTTTGTTTGCCAGAGCCCACATCAGTTTCTGGTCGACGAATGCCGACAGCAGCAACAAACTCTCTCTAGAGCAATGGCTTACTGCCGGGGCGACTGCAGCATTAATAGGATTGATGGCGCAGGGAATGGTCGATACTGTCTTTTATCGCCCGCAAGTTCACTTCATTTTCTGGCTGGCAGTAGCCCTGATCGTCACTGACAGCAAAGGCTCCAAAAAACCATTAAGCAGAACTCATAATTGATTAAATCATTCAATTTTGGCGAAAAAGTTTCGAACTTCAGGGCTTAATATTAGAGCCAGCTAATATTTCTACGCTTGCAAAGCATGAGTATACGGAGGTTACGGGGTTGTCTAAAGTCAAAAATCGGGGAAGTTCCCTACTGTTGACAATTTCCGGCTCCTTAAAGGAAGATAATATTAGCAGTTTACTAATATCTGACTGGTTGGTTTAAACAACTTCCCAAGATCAGATCCCCAAACACTCATAAAGCCAATTCACAGTAGGGCAGGAGGGTTCCAACCACATGAAATCCCGTAGAAGACAAGGAGCAACGCTAGGGCTGGTCGCAGTCTGCGTGCTTGTCATTATCGTAGTAGGAATCGGCTGCTTCTTCCTCGCCAAAATCTTTGGCGGTGGACGAGAAGTTGCCAACGCTACTGACGCAGGCGCTTTGAACATCGCGAAAAACGTGATGAGCACCAAAGACGCGAACGTCGGTGTGTTTATCGATGATAGCGACCCATCGAAATATCCAGACTTTGTTCAATGCGCTGATCCTCTTCCAACCAAGCGAATCACGCTTTTGACCTACAACCGATGCGTTGCACAAGCATTGCTTGTGGCTTTGAACGCTCAGGCAGAAACAGCCGCCGGCTCGACTCAAGCAAATGGCAATGCTGCAAAAGTATTGGCAGAGCTGACCAGACTCGGCACAGACTTGAGAGCAAAACTCCAGGATAACCAGTTAACCTCCTATTTCGACAAAGTCGCAAACGACACCAGAATGTGGGGCAACAATCCTGTCAAAGTCGACACTTCGAAAGCCAATACTTACGTAACAGCTTTCATGAAGCCTAAGCAATCGACCAACGTGTACTTCTATGCAGCCAGTTTGCCAGGCTCCGTGCCAGGCACACCAAGTGGTGTCGGTGATCTTCCAAGCAACTGGAACACACAGACAGCATCGGCTCAGCTCAAACCGCCCGCCAGTACATATCAACGCAGCTACCTTGCTGGTTACGAGAACATAGTCGTACCTGGCGTAGGAAGCATCATGGGCGTCCCCGTGTTCCCTCAACAGAACCCCCACTTGGTTGCTAAAACTGAATTCGACGCAGCCGCCGCAGCTCCTGCTACTTACATTCCGCCTAACGCATTCAGCGTAGCTTCAAGCTCCACTGAATCGAAATCAGGCGTAGTCGGTGGTGCAGTTGCCGCAGCAATCGTCGGTGCAGTCAAACTGAACACAGCCAACAACAACTATGACTGGCCGGCAGCCATCCCTGGCGGCTACATCGAAATTCAAAACCCAGCTGGAAACACTCTTCCTGCAGGGTACAGAGGACTCGACCAGAGCGACAACATCTTCAACTGGGAGTTGTACAACGGACCGGGCATCGAAGTTGCACCAGTCGGTGCTGACGGTGCTGCCTATACCACCAACGTTGGTGCCGTAAATGCATGGGCCGATTACAACAACTCAACCGGTGCAGACACTAACGGACACGATCCAGCGCTCTACCCACCGACCCTCGGATTCGCGAACAACACCATCTTCACAACGACTCAATCGTCTGCAGCTGGCACAACAGCGACAAACGATGCGTTCTTGCTGACGATCAAAAACAAACCAGTCAACTGCCTGACTCTGTTGCAGCAGAACAACTGGGGCTACCCATGCGACAAGTTCTTGTCATCCATGGAAGGCGCTTACGGCCGCACTCCAGTATCTGGAGCCGGAACGGACCCACGCGACTCTCTACCGATGTACTCAAACGTAGATCTGGTCAAGGGTCAAGTAATCGCAGCCTTCCAGAGCGGTGCTAAGAGCGTAAGCATCAGTGCACCTAGTGGTACCAGCGGATTGGGTGTATATCCGAACGGTGTCTACGGTTCCAACCCAACACCTTACTTTGATGCACCAATCCAGAGAACAGGCACCATCGATGCACTACTCGACCAGGTCACAGGTGCAACAGCAGCTCCTGGTTACACAAACTGCACGAAGGCTAAGATCATCGCTTCAATGAGCGAGCGCTGCTATGAAATCAAACCAGACGCGACGCCAGCCGAGATCGCTGCACTATGGCAACAAGATTTGCCAATGGGCAAGACCTTCTACATCTACCTGGATACAACAACCAACAAACTGATCATCAGCGAAACGCAACCTCCTACCTACAAGGGTGCGACTCCTGACGGCAATCCGAACGATACCAATACCGTTTGTGTGAGCCAATACGGTTTGACAGGCAACTTGATCGACGTGCCAATCGGTGGAACCCCAGCAGACCTCAACCTGCATGAAGTCCCATACGAAAACCACAGCGGCAACTTGCAAGGACAAGACCACGCAACCTGGGTACTTTCAAGTGGATATCAAAACCTGCTCGGAAAACTCCAGTTTGCCAACACGACCACTGGTAATGTTGAAAACTTCAGCAGACCAAACTAGTCCGAACCTACTGTGAAATGCATGAGACCGGTCCTGTCTAGTATGATCTAGATGGGACCGGTTTCTAATGCAGTGCTATGCACCAACACAACTGATAACGGAGAATCGAATTGGATATTGTGGACGACAAAATCTTGAAATCTCGGTTGGCGCTTTTTGCAACCACTCTGCAAATCGCTGTCTGCAACCTTCCAGCATTGGCTCAGCTGCCGGCACAGAAAGCTTATCCTCCAACTAAATCAGCAACTGGTACGGCCATGCAGAAGCCTCAGCGGAAGGGCGGCCTTCAAACCACCCCACCAAACGACTGGGCAATCGAACCACTGAAAGACAAAGTCGATCTGCCGAACTTGCCAAACTTCACAGGTCACGCGAAATTTATTATGGGCACAGTGCATCCGTCCGACAAAGGACCAAGCTATGTCATGCATTTTGCAACCAAGGAAGATCACAAGCTTGTTCTGGATTGGTACAAAAACACCCTTAACATGTATGGTTGGAAGATCACCTTCGCAGATGGGCAGGTCGTTACTGCCCAGCTGAAGAATGCTAACTGCGCCGTTTCGGTTAACGATTGCACGGGTCGCAGAGACGGCAATAATTCGGAAATTGAAATCGATTATTCACAACGCAATAAATAAGTTTCTGAATAAGAGTGTAGACAGCAGCGACTGGTTCGGAAACTATATAAAAATCCGGCTCACCAAAGCGGCTCTGCTGCTGGGCGCTTTTATGTTGCCTGTCTTAGGCTGTGCCCCCGGGAAAGCTAATGAAAACAAGTTATTGATTGGCGACCAGGCCATCAGTACCGGGCTGGAAATTCCTGTTCAGAAGCCAATCGATTTGAACTTCCGCAGCAAAGCCGAAATTTTAGAACTGAGACGCCACTATGTAGCTCTTACACCAAATCTGGTGGCACAACCGTATGAGCCATCGGCGGAAGTTTTTGGCGCTATCGAAGACAACAAACCCTGGTGGGGACTTGCAGGTCAGGGCATCTGGGGTCCAGGCTCCAACAGCGCCCTCGGACCGGCGGAGGAATCGCGTTTCATTGCCAACCCATTTCTTCTTGCCGGTGCAAATCCAGCAGTTGTAGAAATCTGGGACCCAGACAAGGTTCACGATGAAGACTGGCAGCGCAGCGACTTTCCGGTTTGCTGGCAGCCAAATTTCATTAAGTGGTGGCCCCAGCAGTCTTTAATGCAGGTTGAATATCCAGTTTCACAATTCAATCAAGACCTATATAACTGGCGCATGAAGATGCGCTCACAGGAGATAACACCAGCCTTCGGAGTCGTCGCTTACAACGCGGTCGATTTCAATCTCAACTGGATCTACATCGATACGGCACGCTCTCTTAATATCGAAAACATCAATCACCCGCCGGCTGAGGCTGTGAAAATCGGTCAATACATACATTGTGGTGGCACGTGCGGAATTGCCGGCGGCTGCAATAACATGAGCCCGGAAGTACGCGCCATCGACAAAATCAAATACAAAGCTTTGCCTGCCCGTGTCTGGGTGTCTTTATGGCGAAACAAACCCAGCAACATCAATGTGAAACCAGATATGGTGGTATACATCGATCTGAAATAAAACGTGCAAAAACTTCCAGAGCATTTTCGTACCAGAGCATTTCTCACCAGTTCTTTTCAACCAAAAATTAAAGTCACCATCCAAACTTTTCAATTTTGATACCACTTGATTAGTGGTATCAAAAATTTCTTCGAAACACTTTGAATTATAGGTCGCTCCAGAAGCTGCCAGCTATGGGGCTTTCAGAGAACGAGGTTTACAGCAGGTGGAAACCAGTAAAAACCCTAGGCAATTTGGGTTGGCATGAGGATACGATGATCTATAGCAGCCGCCAGGCTCTGTGAAAGCACGAGAAAGATTAACCAACCGACTCATCTGGCGGCCAGTTTTAAAAAGTGTAGAGGGGCAAGTGTTAGTTGGCAGACTACACAGCCCCTCTCTTCTTTTGCAAATCGTTGAAACAATACGGAGCGCTCGCGGCGTCTCGCGGACATGGAGCGCACCCGTCTCGCGGGCATGGAGCGCACCATCGATTGGTCAGCCAATGGATCCGATTAAACCATCACGATAAGTGAGCGCCAGCAACCTGAGCAAATCCAATCTTTGATCATTGAAGAAATGCTACCGCGCGGGTTTGCGCGGCCGAAGCACCAACGAACGGAATAGGGAAAAACGCGACCTTGAAACCGTGCGGCGGTAGTTTATCCAGATTCGCCAACTGCTGCACGATGTAAAACTCGCTCTCTCTTGCAGCATAATGCGCATCCCAGATTTTCGACTTGTCACCACTGGTTTGAAAGTCTTGCACCATCACCGTGAATGGACGGTCCCAACCGAATGCATCAGTACCGCCGATTTTTGCGCCCTGCTCAATCAGCCAGAGCGTAGATTCTCTGGTCATGCCGGGATAGGCGTAGCGTGACGGGTCAAGCAGATCGAACTTATCATGGTCGGTGCGAATCAGCACCGCATCACCAGGCTTGATTGTATATGACACCGCCTGTAATGCCTTTTGCACGTCCTCAATAGTAATAGATTGTCCGGTCAACTTCTTCGCACTCATATCAAGCACCACAGCATCACAATACAAATCCTCAAGAGGAATCTGGTCAACAGTCTTCGCCGGCGCCCCGCCACACTTGCTGCCATAGTGCCACGGAGCATCAACATGAGTGCCCAGGTGACTGGAAATAGATACGTTATCTTCGGCCCAACCTTCGCCTTCTGGAAGGTCACTATCACTGCATCCAAAAATGTGCCCCATGATTTTGGCGCCCTCGGCGTGTCCGACAAACTCAATGTCTGGAGAGATTATGCGATAAAGAGGCGATAGCGATTCGGGAAACTTATCTTTATCCAGCATTACCAACGGACGAGTCAGGTCAACAATTTTTGTCATCTAATCAATACCCTTTAATTGGCAGCTAAAAGTGGGCAGCCACTGCCATCGAGACCGTAATAGTCTGGCTATTTTGTCCGAGATTTACAAGAACAACATGAGATAACCGTGCACCACTAAGATCAATGAAGCACAGCTCGACTCTTGCGCTGAATGGCTGAGAGCCTGCCATAATATCCTCAACTTCGATATGGGCGACCGCGATGAGATACGAAAAAACATTCACAATTGAGCAAGCAAAAGAACTCTTGCCTGCAGTCAAGCAAATGCTTATCAAAGCCAATGATGAGCTTAAGGCAATTGAGGAGCGCCTGCGCGCGGTCAACGAAGAATTTCAAGACTCTGAACGGGAGTTGGCTACAGTCAAAGCCACAAAAGATGATGCCGCCGAGTTGCAAAGATTACGAGAATGTCGAGCACGGTTTCAGGAGCGCACACAAAAACTCTCTGCGGTACAGCATGAGTATGAAGATTGCCTCTACAAGTGGGTCCACAAGATTACGGATCTGGGCATCATTTTGCGAGACATTCCAACGGGGCTGATAGACTTTCCAGCCGAGAAGGGCGAGACGCAGTATCTGCTGTGCTGGCGCCTGGACGACAAAGATCTTGACTTCTGGCATCTGCCCAACGATGGTTTCATCGGGCGCCGTCCGCTCGCTGTACTGGATGAATATTTTTAGCACCACATATAGTGGCGGAAAGAAATTACGCGCTTTACTTGGTTCGGCTTTACTTGGGTTCGATCAAAACAGCCGTACCATAACAAACAACTTCACTGCCCATTTCATCGCTGCCACTGGAAAAGGCGGAGCTGTCATAACGCAGCCCCACGACCGCTTGCGCCCCAGCTTGATTAGCTCGCTCTACAAGCGAGTCGTAGGCGGCCTGACGCGCAGTCTCACACATGGAAATGAACGGTTGAATCTTGCCGCCGACGATTTGCTTAAAACCGGCTTTAAAACTCTGCCCGATGGTTGGCTGACGCACCGTGACGCCCCGCACGATGCCAATGTATTTGGTTATTTTGTAACCGTCCACGCCATCGGTTGTAGTCACTATCAAACCTGAATTAGACTGCGCGCGAACGGCGTTCAAACTGCCCTGGATGTTGGATTCCGAGCCTGCGTAACCAGCGGACTGGGATAGGGCTAGAGAAGCCAGAATCATGGCGCCTGCTGACAGTACCCGAAATTTGATGTGCATTTCACTGAACTCCTTATTTGCCAGGACAACAGTAACTGAAATGCACTTTTTTTCTACAAAAAAAATCTAAGGCTGAAGTAACTAGTTTGTCGATGACAGCTTCTCTTGCAGTTGCCTCAATCCGCGCCAGCGCTGATATTGCTCGACTTTAGCGGGAGCAGATGAATCTTCGTGATTATTGAGCCAAAAATCGAACCAATCCAGATTTGTTTCCATGGCAACGAAAGCAAGCTTTGGCTTGGATTCTGTGTGCGTGCCATCTCTAAAATAAAGCAAATCGACAGGCTTACCCAACATTCTCAAAACAGGATAGGTGCTCCAATCCAGGAGCCCATAAGGATTGTCATACTCAACCAGAATCGGCGCATGAATCTTATCGAGATTGAATCCGGACGCCTGGTCGATCCAAACTTTCAAGCCTTCGCCAAAAGGTTTCTTAGAATAATCTGTGTCGAGATAATTGCTGCCGTTATTGGAAAAATCTACATTGCGCAGATATTCTCCATAGCTGCTGCTGTTAGCGTCGGCAAGTGTAGCGGCTCTGAAATATCTAGGCTCATTTATAAGAGTATCGAGCACATACCAGCCGGTACGACTCCAGCCAATTATCCCGACTTTAGTGGGATCGATTAATCCCTCTCTCGCTAATCTCTCGATTGCAGCGACGTAACAGCCGCGTCCGTCCTTCTCCGCCTCCTGAGTGGTGCCACGATATTTAGATCCGCGTCTCGGCTCACCGCATTGAAGCACAATCATTCCGCGAGCAGCAGCAGCGCGACCAGGAAAACCCGTTGCAGAAGCACCACACGAAAAGAATTCGTATTGATTGAAAGAATGAGTTTGCAGAAGAAGTGGATAGCGAACCCCGGGCTTAAAGTCGGGCGGCTTTACTAAACCACCAACACATTCACGCCCCTCCGCATCGGTCCACTTATAAACCGAGACGTCACCAAGCTCGACATCTGTCAACTGAGGATCGGGATCCAAAATAGTGAGGAACTTGTTTCCCTCGAGCAACTGATCGATAGACTTTCCTGCTTCAGCCAGGCAAGCAACAACTGTCGGTCGCCGATTCAAGCGCTGCAACGTGAGTACCTCAAAGTCTTTTCTCGAAGAATCGACTGCAGCAGCCTTAGTGCGCGCGCCAACACTCCAGAGTGCACCACCACCTCTATCGGCAGATGCGCCTCGCTCAAATCTCTGCAAAAACCCGTTTCCTTCAATCTCTACGGCGCTGCCACTCTTATCCCAGTGCAAGTCCCAGACTGGAATGTGTTCTTTATCAGTCGCATCCAATTCTGCAACGAACTCAAGCGATCCTTCAGTGTTGGCGACCACAATACAGGGGCGACTGCGGAAATTTGCACTGGAAGAATCTTTGGGCGGCGGAAAAAACGTATTTGCGATAACGACTCTCTTGCCGTCTGGCGACCAGACGATGGTAAGGTCGTCTTCGTGATAGCCAGCATCAACACCCAATGGAGCATCAATCAAAATCCTGGATTTACCAGTCTTGAGCTCGACAATGCAAATCTGTTCAGGGCGAAGGACCTTAGAGTGGGCTCCTGGGAAGGCTGAAGGATTGTCAGCTTTAAACGGATGATAATCTTTGCTTCTGGTTTGAAACTTTTCCCATGATGCTGGAATACTCTCTACTTGCGCTCTGTAAACAGCGTATCGAGCGTCAGGCGATATCAAAACTGTCGGTTCAAGAGATAGAAACGTGATTTCCTGTCTGGAATCTGATTCGAAAAGCGGCACCGGCTTACCATCAACAACAGAACAAAGCCGCCTGCGCTCGAGTCCGTAGCGAAGCTTTCCAAGATTGGGAAACATCAATTCAGTAGACGACACGCCGCCACCGCGGACGATATCAGGAACGTCTGAACCCGGGCCAGCCTGGTAAAGATCAGCAGGATCAGGCAACTTAGAATCAACGAACACGATCGCATCATTACTCAGGTCAAACGCCGACACGTCTCTGCCATCGAAAGAGAGCTGATGGGATTGGTGCGTTTTCAAATCGTATGAAAAGAGCCGCCGCTCTGCCTTTCTACCTCTGGCAAGGAAATAGAACATATCGCTATTCTGCGCCCATTTGAGATTGCTGATCGTCGTCGCGTAACCAGTCTCATCAAGGGTTGGTGCTGAAATCTTGACGATCGAATCAGCAACCGAACGGACATTAGCTTTGGTTGCACCTGAGACAGACGCACAAAATTTCTTCACCTTATCTGAATCGAAACACCAGATCGTCGATTCGATTTCGTTGATGCTAATCACACCACGAGATGAGGTCACGCAAAAATGCGCGCCGTCTGGCGAGAATCGAGGCTGCCCGATCGCTCGAGACATCTCGACTGTGTCACGCGTCGTCCAGCGGCGTGCATCGGCTGGAAACACAAACAGAGAGGAAAGAGCAACAAATGAAAATAGAGCCGGAACGTATCGTTTCAAAGGAACTGCCTCAGATCGAAACAGCTTCATCTTAAGCAATTGCACATTACCAAATACTAACAAAGAACCAGCGAATCGTTTGGTGTTTCACGGAGCTCTTCTAAAGTGTGAGCTCCCGATCAAGCTGTGCTCTCAGAGCAATTAACAGAGAAGGACAACGTCAAGACGATAAACGAACGAGCGTAGTGCGCCAGACCTGTTCGATTCCTTCTTTGTAGATTTTCCAACCATCTCGGTTAAGAGCGAAAATCGTCTCGGAATATTCCTTGATAGTGGTGGTTACGTCGAAATTTATAACTTTGACTTCTAGCTTCACTGCGTCACCTGTTCATGACTGTCGCTAGTTTAATTCTATTCAGACACCATACACGGTGCAAATATTTTCACGCTCACTTCATTTTGCATAGTCGTCGACTATCGACGCAGCCGTGAAAGTTCTTACTGTGCTCCGGCGAGTTATTCGACTTTATTCAACTTTTTTGACGCTGCCGGTTTTGATATTAACCTGATAGCGGGCGAAAGTAAGTGCTTGCTCAGGCTTATCTTCAAAAACGTGTACTACATAAACCGAGCCATGATGCGACTCGATGTCGAAACCAGGTCGGCCTTGCGTAGCGGGGTTTACCCCCCTGGGGCCAAACGCTTTCTCCCAGTCGCGCACTTCTTTTGTTTTCTCGGTGAGAGCAATCGCCTTATCCTCAGCAAGTTCCGAAGCTGACTTCCCTTTCGCCAGTACATTCTGAGAAACAAGTACAAAAAACATACTCAACGCAAATGCGGCCAAAAATCTCTTCAAAAACATTGTTGATTAATCCCCTGGTTACTTGTTCTTATACAAAAACCGTTCCAGAAATAGGGTGGCTGATTGATTTTTCGGTTTAAGGGCGCTTCCAGCCAATACAAGAGCCCTGCCGAACCTGATAGTGGTTAACGCGGAGCCGGCGAGCTGTTCGAGCGAGCATAATCGAAGTCATAGCGCACAAAACCACTCAGTCTTCCGACTTTGTCATAGAGAATTCGTGCCTGGGCATTGCTCTCTTGCGTCAACCAGTAGCACCTGTAGCAATCTAAATCCTTGGCGCGTTGCGCAACCGTTTCGATGAGCAGACGCGCGAGACCCTGCCCTCGAACGTCGGCATCGACAAACAAGTCTTGCAGATAACACATTTGCTTTGACGTCCAGGCTGACTCGTGCATCAGGTAATGAACGATTCCGAGTAACGGTCCCGATTCAGTCGCACGCACCCCGGCGCCACGAAGAGTGCCTGACTTGCTCAGCATGCGTTCCCAGGTGGAATCAAAAACATCCGCCGGCAGATTTGTTTTGTAGAACCGCAAATAGGCCGTCCAGAGTTCAGTCCAACGGCTACGGTCTTCGGCGCGAAAATCGGTGACTACTGCTTGCATGACTTTCCTCAGCGAGAACATATGTTCAACTAGAGTACCGCCTTTCAACGATACTCGCCTGGAATTAATCCCTTGTCAAGCCTGCAAGAAGTAAGGCTTGAAAGTTAGTTTGAGCGGTAATAAGACTCGATTGTGCCGGGCGTGTAACCGATGGCAATAGCGCGGTCCAGGTCGTCCTGAGCTTCGGCAATTAGACCGAGGGCTTCCAACGCCTTGCCACGATAAAAATGCGATTCACCGGAGGCAGGAAAGAGCTCTAAAGCCTTCGTGCAACATTCCACAGCATCAGCATAACGGTCGAGCTTGTAATAGATTTCGCCCAGATTTGCAAAAGCAGGAGCGCATTTAGGGTCGAGGCGAATTGCTTCGCACAAGTCGGCAATAGCGCGGTCAAAGCGCTTCACAACAACGAAAAGTGCGCCACGATTGCAGTAACCCATTGCATCGTTCTTGTCCAACATAATCTGCTTCTTCAAATCATCAAAAGCATTGTCGAAGTTGTCTGTGCGAATGAAAACGACAGCGCGCGATGCATATGCTTTGGCGTTGTTGGGATCGATTTGAATTGCCGAATTGAAATCTTTTAGCGCATCTTCGTAGCGACCGAAGGCTAGAAACGTATCGCCGCGCATGATCAGACGCTCAACATCAGCGGGCTTAGATTTGAGATGTTGCTCCAGCGCGGGCATTTCGCCAAAAAGCGTGGAGGATTCAGTTGTTTCCAGTGTTGCAATGTTCATTTTTTATCGTACTTTCTACTTCAGCGTTCAATCAAGCACTTGCCTGATCGTTGGTAAAACCGGACTCAGAGCCAACAAAGCCTGTTAGATAATCAGGCGATTCACAACCGATATAGCATCTGCCATCAATCGATAAACCTTGTGAAACGGCTTGCAGAGTGGTTATCCGCGATTCTTGATTATAGAGATCCGCGCCGCAAATGGTACCACCTGGGAACTAAGATTTCGACCATAAAGCCGATTTGCCTTGCGCAGAGAGGGTTTTCAGAATGCTGATTGTTTCGTGAATAGTTTAGATACAGCAATGAAGTTTTGTTGCCGATCAAATACAAATAAAAACCCATGGAACGCAGCCGTCCCGGCTGCTTTAAACATCCGAAATACCATGGAACGCAGCCGTCCCGGCTGCTTCAAACATCCGAATACCATGGAACGCAGCCGTCCCGGCTGCTTCAAACATCCGAAATACCATGGAACGCAGCCGTTCCGGCTGCTTCAAACATCCGAAATACCATGGAACGCAGCCGTCCCGGCTGCTTCAAACATCCGAAATACCATGGGATGCAGCCGGGACGGCTGCGCTCCATATGAGACTCAAATCTAAGGACGGCCTCGCGAACTCTTGACGACCTAGAATTCTGCGACGAGTCCGAAACTTGCAATCAACAAGATACAGAAAAAATAGAAGACAAAGAACCACGCCCAGCGAGTGATTAGTTGAATCTCTGTGACTTTTGCTTCCTTAGCCATTACCTTATCCCCATTTGGCGTTCGATAGATTCTTCCAGACTACTTCAGGATTTAGCTTCACTGCTCGTGTCTTCAATCGGTCCTTTGTTTTCCTGAACTGGCGGCACTTCGGCTTTCGCGTCCTTGCCGTCTTCTGCTGCTTTCGCTTCAGCTGTTTCAGCTTTAGTTTCAGCGGGCTTTTCAGCTGCCTTGGCTGCCGGAGCCGGCTTTGCCGCAGCCGGGGCCGCAACCTCTGGCGCAGGCAGAGAAGCTACGAATTTGACAAATTCAGCCGTATCAGCGAGGAAACGATCCTTCTGCGGACGAGACAACCAGAGCGCGAGAATGCGCCGACGATCCGTAGCCTTCTTGAGAGTAGGCACGCGATTGCCGAGCAGTCTTTCGCGGATCATCTTATTACCTTCGCGGTAATAGCAGTCTCCAATCTGGCAGCCGCATACTACGACCCCAGCCGCCCCTGCCTTGAGGGCAGTCTCAATCATGTTGGGCTGAACCATTCCACTGCAGGGAAGCTTAACGACGTGCAGTCCATCAACGCCTTTGACCTTACCGTCGGCATCAAGTAAGTCATTCACGTCTGCTGAGCGTTCGCACATCAGCGTTATTACTCTGTTGTTTTCGTTAGCCATCTCGACTTCCCTAATCTCCTGCGATGAAGAACTTATTTCGCTTCCATAATTTGCTTAACTTGAGCCAGTACATTTGCATCCGGAAGATCCGGCAAATCGATTGCATCGAACGCACAAGCACCTACGCAGACACCGCAGCCCGAGCAGCGATACGGCAGAACCGTAGCGAGCAGTTTGAATCTCGAGTTCGCAGGAGCCGGCACCATTTCAATAGCCTGATAAGGGCAGTCGAGATAGCAAAGGTTGCAGCCCACACATTTGTTCAAGACAACTTCAGCTGCCTCCACCGGTGGTTCCTTAATCAAGAATGACCACGGCATCGGCAACAAGCAAGCTCCTACTGTGATACCGGCGACGACTAACCAGTAGACGAGAGCGCTCGGAAGCGAATTCATCAAGGCGTAAGGAGCAAGGAAGAACCAATCCATCTCGAAACCGGTCGGAGGTGGACCATTCAACGAAGCCATCTTGCCGCTGGTGATCGGGAACATGAACACAAACACGAGCAGCAACGCCATCAGAACATAGTTGATAGCCGGCGGCGGCGTCATCACAGGGCGTGTCATGCGCACGTAGTGAATCCACAAACCAAACAGCAATGCAAATGACAAACCGATATGAATGAACAGGTAGTTCGACATTGTGTAGTTCGAGATGGTGTCACCATTCAAGAACCACTCTTTCAGACCAGGTCCAAAGAAAGGCACGCCTTCGAGCGCATACACAGTCATGCGTGTGAGAGCCAGAGAGCGTTCATCCCAAACCAGGTAGTAGCCGGTCTGACCGATGAAGAGCACCATGACGAAAAGAACGATGCCGCTGAACCACTGCAACCAGCGGTACTGACGATAGCGATCTGTGAACCAAACACGAATTGCGTGCAGCAAAATCGTTATCACCATGGCGTCACCGGCGTAACGGTGAATACCACGCACCACAGCGCCGAATGGAATCGAATCGTTGATGTACTCAACTGAAGTCCAGGCGTTGATCAGAGCCTTAGAGAGATAGGCATTATCTACAGTTGGAATGTAGTATGCGAAAAGCAGCAGTCCTGACAGATACAAGACCCAGAGATAAAACTGAGGCAGAGCGCCGTGATAATAGAGCGGGTTGTACTTGCTCGTCATTATCTTGTTTGTTAGGTCTTCAAAAACAAGGAAGAACTTATTCCCTGATTTGATTAGTTGTTCGTATGCCGACATGGTCTTCCTCTTTCAGCTTCCCTGAAACTGCCGCTCAACTACTTCTTCACCGGAATAATCAATTTCTCTTCTGCATCGTCTTTTCCAACAAACATGATGGCGAAAGCAGCGAGAATCATCGCCACACCCATTGCCATCGCATATGTGTAATTACCAGCAGCAATTGGATTGATTACGCCTTTTGCGCTCTCATCGTCCTTATCAACTTTTCCGCTCAATCTTTGCTGAGCCCAATCACCCAGAGGTTTAAGACCGGTGAAAGGGGGACTATCAAAAATCGGCTGCGACCAGGCCGGCAAAGCAGGCTTGTCGAAACCGAAGCCCGATTCGGCCCAGGGCATCAACATCAAGCTGACACCAACAACAGCAACGCCGATCAGGGCGACCACAACTAGCTTGGCATCATTATTCATGATGTTCCTTTCTCCTTAGCTTCCTCTCCTCTTGAAGACGAATATGTATGTCTTCATAGAGTTTGATTTTCTTCTTCAAAGTGCCTTTGCTTTTTTCTTCGAAATAGGTCCAGTACCCCATGATTCCGAGAATCAAAAGAGTCAACGAAGTGCCGAACACAAGCAGCGCCACGCTGGCGATTCCTGGTGCTTGATTGACTTCGCGCCAGCCCTGGAAAAACCAGGAAAGCGAAAGTACAGCCATGCAGAATGCCACCGTCTTCAGTGCGAAGCTGATCTTATACACGACAGGTGCGCCGGCATCAGATGCGGCGCCTCCGTCAATGTTCACTGAGTGGTTGTTGCCTGTGGCCAAAATCTCCATTCCTTTATGACGCCGATGCCGCCGGAACTTTAGGTGCCTGAGGCGCAGGAGCCTTAGCACTGCGGAACTTCACCCAACCATACATGCACGCGGCGAAAACGATGAAGCCGGCAACCATCCAGAACCAGTCCAGATCAGGAATCGGTTGTGGATAAATGGTTGTTATTGTCGGCTGTTTAACACCGTCCATGCGGTCAGCGAAGTTCACGAAGTCGAAGCACCAGCGGTTGTTGACCATGAAGTCTATTTGACCTAGATACTCTGCGTGAGGGGCAGGAGTGAAAGTCGGAATCAGCTTATAGAGCCAATCGAGACCGGCCGGTTGTTGGCATACAGTCTGCAATTCGAGCAGCTTTGCCTTCTCCAGCGGTTCGCCCATCTTTTTGATCGTTTCAGGATCGAGAACGAAGGGATAGTTCCAATATTCTTTGTTTGTCGACCAGAGCGCACGCACGAGCTCTTCCGCTTTCTTCATGTTCTCGCCACCGAACGGACGGCAGAGACTGTAGAGGAAAGCATGCAACATGGGATCGAAGAAGATTTCAGTGCGCGCCATGAAGTAGTACCAGACAGCGCAGATACCCTGAATCAACCCGACAATAGCCATCACCAGAGCACCCTTGGCATTCTTAGCAGCCTGGATAGGATCTTTGTTCGTGAACATAAGACCCAATTGCAAGAGGATACCGATGTCGACCATAAGGAAGAGTGCATCTCTCCAGTAAGGCGGGTCGACGTGAATATTGGCGATGTTGACGATGATCAGATAGGAGAATGCGATCCAGTTAAGCAGCCCCATCAGTGTGACGAGGAATATCAGTGGACGCTTCGAAATATCTTTCTCGGCACCGGTCACCCAGACGTCAATGAAGGGCAGCAAAATAACGGAGATCGGAATAATCAGCGTAATTTCAGTTGCCACTACCGGCTCGAGATATTTGTACATCTGGTACAGACCAAGGAAGTACCAGTCAGAGAGAATCGGCAGCGGAGTTACGTCTGGATCAGAACGGCGACCCTGCGCAGCAGGCAGGATGATGGCAACGATGACGAGCATCATTACGACGATGATGCGTTTTGTCCAGTTGAGCGGAACACGCTTGTAAGCATTTTTGTAGAAATAAAGTTCGACGAAGATCAGCGGAATCAACGAGAACGCCAGGTGCAAAGAGAAGAATCGAGTGATCGTCTCTTGAGTGATGGCGGCGCCACCACCCAGCAATACTTCAGCTGTATTCCAACCGAGATGCAATGACTTGACCAGAGGCTGATAGAAATCGCCCATGACCGGAAATTGATCCATATAAGTCGGGAATGTAGCAAACACCTTGGTCGCCCAAAATGCACGCTGGTTCCAGATCAAAAGATATCCAGTCAGACCTGAGTACATCGAGAGCAGAAGAGCAATAAGACCAAGCGCGATGTTGAATTCGCGACCTGGCTTATAGTCTGCATTTATGAACATTCTGTAGAGGCGCAGCGTTGCCGCGATAATCATCGCGTCTGCACCATATTTGTGCATGCCGCGAATCAAGCCGCCGAATGGAATTTCAGTCTGGATGCGGAAAATCGAATCGAAAGCCTCAGGCTTGGTGGGCACATACCAGATCATCAGCAACAAGCCACTGGCCATAACTATGAACCAGACCAGATAAAAAATCGGTCCGAGAGCATAGAACGGATTCGTCTTAGCCTCGACGTTCTGATAGCTTTCATCGAAGATATCGATGTTTTTTATGCGCGTCTTGACGTAGTCAGTCACAGCAGTGACTGTTCCGGACAATCCCTTGTCAGAAGTTGTACTAGGCAATTCCCCCGGCCTCCAAACTTAGAACTTGATATTCCTCGCCTACTTTTTTCACTTCGAAACTGCGCGGTGGTCTTGGTGCCGGTCCGCTCACGACTTTGCCACCATTTGCGATGTCATAGACGCTCAAGTGGCAGGGGCATGCGAATACTGGACCGTTTGGTGTGAAGTTGTAACCCTTGGCACACTCGGACGGATCTTTGACGAAATTGAAGATGCAACCAAGGTGCGGGCAAATGCGGCTATATGCGACAACGTCACCAGTCGGCAATTTGACGATGAAACCAGGAATCTGGCGAACTTCTTTGCCTTCAGGGTTGTACTCGATGTAGCTCTGCTTGAACATGAATGGCAAGCAGGTCCAAGGTTCAGGGAAATCGCTGTCTTTGAACGACGGCACAGGCAACTCAGCTACTGGCTGGTCAGATTTGCCGAGCACGTCGAGCGGCTTTCTGGTCGGCAGCAAGAAACGCAGGAAAGGCGACGCCAGCAAACCGAATGTAGCAGCCAGCGGAATCGCTGCCGCCGTCTTCAATAAGAATCGTCTTGATGTACCATCAGCCATATTGCTTCACCCTTGTTCCTTACTTACTTGAACTGGCTGCTGAGCCAGATTTGTTTGCACCAGTGTCTTCTGGCAATGTGGCCAAATTGGTTTCGTGGAAGTTTCGAACATACTGTACCAGTTTCCAGATGTAGGCCTCATCGAATTTTAGGTTCTTCGCCTTGTCTTCCTTACCGAGGAAGTTCGGCATGCCTTCCCACTTAATGCCGTTGGCGATGTGGTCATAGAGAGTATCGTCAGTGCGATCGTAGAATCGGTTGTACTGAGAGAAGTTAGCAGGCACAGGCTCTAAAGCGTGAGCAAGCGGACCATCTCCTTTTCCCTTTTTGCCGTGGCAAACAGCACAGTTCGAACCAAAGACGGGATCGATTGCCATAATCTCAGCATCGTTCAGCTCAGGTACAGCAAGTGATCTTGTGTAGAAGACCAGGTCCCAGATCTGGCGTTTGCTCAATTTGTCTGCCAGAGCCGGATGATTGGTCCCAGGCTTGCCATAAGCAACAAACAAGAATTGATCGATAGGCTTGATCTTGCGCATCCAGACTTTGTCGGACAAATTCACAGGTGCCGAGCCGCCACTGCCTGTGGCACCATGACACGAGGCGCAGTTCTGCTGGTTCCACCAAACTTTACCGTCAGGCACAGAAGGTCTGTCTTCGGGATAGGTCAAGATATCGGCTTTTCGAGTCAGATTAGCCGAAACCAGACTCTCGTTTTTTAGAGAAAAGTTGCTGGAGCATGAAGAGAGCAGCACCATACCCGGCGCCAGCAAAAGTAGGGAGAAAGCATGCTTCAGTCGAATTGGTAATCGCATTTTTTTAGTTAGTATCCGAAGAAGGGAATCCAGGAGAAAAGCGCCCAACTAACGATGAACAAAAAGAAGAGAATGAGAAACAAAGGAGGCGGTCCTTCGCCGATGCGATATTCCGAAACTTCCTCGTAGTGCTCCTCTTCACCGGTGGCAGGTGCAGCCGCTGGTTTGAGCGGATCAGCCGCTCGAACAGACTGTTTCGCGTCGTCAGCCATTGGTTACCTCTTTTACTGAAGACAAATTTTTCATGCGTGCTTTTTCTGCCGCCAGACGAGCCCGAATACCATTCGGTCCGTCTTCGTCGTCATCCATCATCTCGAATTTAGTTGCTTCCATATCTTCGAATTCGCCGTTCTTGAAAGCCCAGAGAATACCGACGATAGCTACGATAAAAAAGACTCCGCATACTCCGAAGGCAACGTACATGCCACCTTGCAGACCGGCTTGATTGAGAATGCAATTAGGACACATTATTCTCCGCCTCCAGTGTGGGGCTCATACTCTTCGTGTGAGAGAACCGGCAGTTTGACCTGCTGTGCCTTCTCCACGTCTTCGAGCTTGTCTACTGTCTCTTCCGTATCTTTCTGCAGCGTCTTCAGATAAGCAACTACGTACCAGCGCTGCTCTTCTGTGAGAATCTGATTCCAACGAGGCATTCTGGTTCCAGCTACACCTTCGCTGGTGCGATAGAACCACATCGAATCGTCATACTGTTTGTAGAACGGACGAGTGAAATTAGCTGGTTTCTTTTCCAGAGTGATTGAGTTTGGACCGTTGCCTCGACCATCAAGTCCGTGGCAGGCAGCGCAGTTCTGTGTGTAGATACCGCGACCAGCATTGGCACTGGCAGAAGCGTTGGTGTCGACGTGGCGACGAGCGAGAAGAGCGCGACCGGCTTCGGTGGTATCACGATACTCATCCGGAGCTTCAACATAATGTTGGGGCAATCGCTTGTTTCCGAGAGTCTGAATGTATGCCACCAGGTCATTCATGTCTTCATCAGACAGGTAGCTGAATGAAGGCATTATCGAACCGGGCTTGACTGCACGAGGTTGTACAAGGTGAGCTTTCTGCCATTGCGATGGGAAGCGTCCGCCTTCGTTGGTCAGGTCTGGACCAGTGCGAGCGGTACCAAGTTGGTGAGGCGTTTCATAGTTGTAGTCACCAGCTTGCACGAGCGGTCCGTAGCCACGGTCTTGCAAACGCGTAAATTGCGTGTGGCAGTAGAAGCAACCTTCTCGAACGTAGATCTGGCGCCCGCGAGCAGCATTACCAACAGTCTCGGTACTGTAGTCGTTGCCGGTGTGAGCTGGTTTTGGTTGAAACAAGACCATCGGCATCAACACAGTTGAGAAGATGATTGTGAAAAACGTGATGACGATACCAATGGCACCGAGTCGGTAGCCGTACATTAGACTTTGACCTCCTTGGGTTTAGCGGCAGGAGCTACAACGACAGCCCGCGTGTACAGCGTCTTGTAGGTGTTGTAGGCGAATATGAATTGACCGGTGACGATCATGATTCCGCTGATGCTGCGCAAGAACCAGTAAGGAACAAGTTCAATAACCCACTGATCTACTGGGATGCCATGGTGCCAGCCAGCTGACTGGACTAAGCCCGCAATCGTCAATGAAGTCATCATCAAACTGAACCCTAAAAACTTGAGCCAGTAGTGAGCTCGAATCAGACCCTGACTGTGCCACTGCCGTCCAGTCAATCGCGGCATACTGTAATAGAACGCCGAAGTCAAAATGAATGAGAAAGTTCCGAGAAGTGCAAGGTGAGCGTGTCCTACTACCCATTGAGTAAAGTGGAGATACCAGTTAACCCAGCGAGTTGCCTGGAACGGACCCTGTGTGCAAGTAACCAGGTAGAACATGCAAGAAGTGACGGCGAATCGCAACGGGATATCGGTTACGACCATTCCCCATTTGCCTTTCATGGTCATGAAGAAGTTGGTCAAGACGGTGAATACCGGCACGAGCAAGAAGATGGAAGAGATGACTGCAATAGCCTTCAACCATTCTGGTACCGGCGATTGCAAAATGTGGTGCGTCCCAGTCGGCGCATAGAAGAGGGCAATTCCCCAGAAGCCCAGCATCGATAGACCGTGGCTGTACAGCGGCGCCCCTGTCAGTCGTGGCAGCAAGTAATACATCATGCCGACACCGACTGTGGTGAACCACATACCGAGAATGTTGTGACCGTAGAACCAACCGATGATGGCGTCGTTCAAACCAGGCAGAGAGACGAAAGTTCTCTGTCCGATGATGTATACGAGCGGGAACCAGAACAGTGAGCCGAGGAAATACCACAACGACACGTACAATTTTTTGACGCGTCGATTGACGACCGTCATATAGATGTTCCAGGCGACCGAAACAAGACCGACCATGACGATGACATCGAGCAGAGCACCGAGCTCGGCATACTCACGACCTTCTGTGTTGCCGTTGAGCAGAGTGCACATGGCGCCTATCATCAGCACGTTCCATGCCCACATGGTGAAGTTGCCTAAGCGCTCACTCCACAGCTTCGTCTTGCAAAGTGTCGGCACCATATGGAACATGGCAGCGACATAACCCATAGACAGCCAACCGATGGCGACTGCGTTGACGTGGAACATTCGCAAGTGCGGCATCGCCAACTGCGGAATGTTGTGCACGAGGTCAGGCATTGAGAACTCAAGTCCAGCAAGCAAACCGGCGCTCATTCCCCAGAGGGACCACCAGAGCGCTGACAGGAAAAAGTTGCGGCTGGCGCTACCTTCCTGATTGCTTAAAAATTTGTCTACTAAACTGTTGGACAACTTGAGCCACCCCCGCAATCGCGAATGCCCGGACTGATTGTGAAAAATTCTAGGCTACTGACAAGGCGGTGAAATCGCCGTAACCATGATTTTTCGTTCAAATTATGGCAGTCTGCCTACCCTCGCCCGAAAGACAATCTCTGTTTGATACAAAGCGTAACGCGTGCCAGGTCGATTTCTTAAGTCTGAGTGATGTCTCAGGAAAGCTTTTAGCGAGGACCTTATCTGCGCCTTGCTTTCCATTCCTTACCAGAGCGAAAAAATCAAACTTGTCAATTATCAAACAGGCAATTGTTTTCTTTTTCTCATCAAACTGGAATCAGATAGTCAAGCTGAGTTAGAGCCATCTTGAATTCCGCATAATCAGCGGCTCTTGTCAGGATCTTGAAAAGTTCCCACTACTCGGAAACTATGGGTTGAGGATTCTCAGGCGGAGGTGGTGCAAGGTTGATCGAGTTGTACTTGTTCATAGATTCAATTACGCCTTTGCTCACCCAGAACGATATCGCCTCGGCCGATAAGCGCACCATCTTCTGATATAACTCCTGGTCCGCAGCTGGGATACGAGAGAGAACATACTGAGCACGTCTGGCACCACCAGGGTCAGGTCCGACGCCGAATTTGAGGCGGCTGAATTCTTTGCGACCTCCCAGCGCCTCGATAATCGACTCAACACCGTGCTGTCCTCCGGCGCCACCAGCCTTCTGCATGCGCAGTCGCCCCAGCGGCAACGAAACGTCGTCGTGCACGATGAGCAAATCGTGCAGCTCGATTTTGAAATAATTGAGGATGGCGTTGACCGCTCTTCCGGACAGATTCATATAGGTAGTGGGCTTGGCAAGAATGACGCTTGAACCGTTAATAACTGCCTTGCCAACATGCGAATGAAAGTCTTTGACCAGTTTGAAATCTGCAGCAATGCCGCCGGCAACGTTAGCCTGTGCTAATTCATCAATGACGGAAAACCCGGCGTTATGCCTGGTACCGACATATTCGTTGCCTATATTTCCCAGCCCGACAATCAGTTTGGTCGCCATAAGTCAGTACATTAACAAATATTGGGTGAGCCCGAAAAGGGCGATTCGCCTGAAACGCGCCACATCAGTGTATACAGTTGTGATCAAGCGTGATCAATCGGTAAAAACAGCGGCTACACTTATGTATTAAAGCCTTATGCAGCATTATTGCTTGTTTGGTTTATGTGTCTGACTGACTATACAGCAGGCACCGTCACTTATTTAAGTAGCGAGCAGACGATGACAGAAACAAATTTTGCCGGCTTTCCTTACCTGCCACACACCCAAGATGAGCGGCAAGAAATGCTGCACGAAATCGGGGTGCGCAGTTTCGAAGAATTGATCAGTCACATTCCCGCCGAAGTGAGAGCGAAGACTCTGGAGCTGAGCGCAGGGCTGAGCGAATTGGAATTGACCAAACACGTCGCTGCTCTGGCGGCCAAAAACAAACCTGCATCGTCATCTGCATCATTCCTTGGAGGCGGCTCGTACAGAAGATTCGTACCTTCGATCGTGCCGGCAGTAATATCGCGAGGAGAATTCGCCACAGCTTACACACCCTATCAACCGGAAGTAAGTCAGGGCAGCCTGCAAGTCATCTACGAATTTCAAACGGCTATCTGCCTGCTCACAGGCATGGAAGTAGCAAACGCGTCGATGTACGACGGACCGACCGCCTGCGCTGAAGCCGCTCTGATGGCTGCTCGCTTGAACAGCCGCAAGAAGATCGTCGTCAGCGCAAGCGTCAACCCTGAATACGAAATGGTGACGCAGACATACGTGAATTCATGCGGACTCGAGTGGCAGACGGCTCCTGCAAAAGACGGCGTCACAGATATCGATGCCTTGAATCTAGACGAAGACGTTGCAGCTCTGATTGTTCAATATCCAAATTACTTCGGTGCCCTCGAAGACATCTCAGAATTAGCCAAGAAAGCGCACGACAAAGGCGCATTGCTTGTTGTCGTGAGCGAACCAATCAGTCTCGGACTGTTGACACCACCTGGTGAGTTCGGCGCCGACATTGTAGTTGGCGATGCACAACCATGCGGAAATTCATTGTCCTTTGGCGGACCTTCAGCCGGTTATATGGCTTGCCGTAAGGATTTCATTCGTCAGTTGCCCGGTCGTCTGGCTGGAGTCACTGTCGACAATCGTGGCAACAGAGCCTTCACACTGACTCTTCAGACCAGAGAACAACACATCAGACGCGCCAAAGCGACCTCGAACATCTGCACCAACCAGGCGCTCAATGCGCTGGCCATGCTGGTCTACATAACAGCTATTGGACCGGGCGGCTTGAAGCAGCTGTGCTCGATCAGTGCACAACGCGCTCACTATCTGGCAGAACAACTGACCCAAATTCCTGGCGTCACTCTCGCTTACAAGCAGCCATTCCTCAACGAATTTGTAATTCAAGTCGAGCAGCCAGTTTCAACTCTTCTCAGTGCATTGAAGGAGCGCGGCATACTTGCAGGTATCGACCTTTCTACGTTCCGTCCGGAGCTGAAGAACCAGATACTGATCGCCGTCACCGAAATGAATTCGCGCGAAGACCTCGACAAATTTGTGCAAGAATTCAAAACCCACTGCGCTACAGCCAAGCCAAGTGCTAAGCGTGAAGAAAGCAGCATGATGAAGGTATAATCTCCAGATAGCCGCACTGCGGCAGCTGCCCTGCCAGGCGCCTTTGCGCTCACTACTACCTACGAGGCTCAACTCGTTCATGGACCCAGACTCAATCACAACACAGAGAAGCGACATGCCTTCAGACACAAAAACAACTGATGGTGCTTCCGAAACTAAGAAGGCAAAACCAAATTCGGTTCAGGGCTTCATTAGAGAAATCGTTGAGCTTGTAGTCGTCACTCTCGTTCTTTTGATTGTGATTCGCTGGGCGCTGGCTGAAGCAAGATACATTCCGTCGAGTTCGATGGAACCGACTCTGCAAATTAACGACCGCTTGCTCGTAGAAAAAGTATCCGGGCATCTGGGCAAGAAAATTCAGCGCGGCGACATTCTCGTTTTCTATCCACCACCCATCGAACTGGGCGGTCAAGATCTAAAGAATGATCCGCTGACAGTTCTGGGACGATTGACCGGTCTGCCTTTCCTTCCATATGAGCCAGCTTTCATTAAACGCACGATCGGTCTACCAGGCGACCACATCCGCATTCAACACGGCGTGGGCGTCTACATTAACGGACAGCTGCTTGACGAATCTAGCTACATTAAAGAGAAGCCCAATTACGACTTGAATGTTTTAGGCGACATCGGCGGTCGCTCGACAGATGGTGGAGTAATTCAGCCCTACCGCGCCAATCAGCTCAACGAGCCCATCATTGTGCCGCCCGGTCACCTTTTCATGATGGGCGACAACCGCAACAACTCAGAAGACAGCCACGTATGGGGATTTCTTGACCAGAAACGGATTGTTGGACGAGCCTGTTTGCTTTTCTGGCGCCAGCTGAATCCGCCACCCTACCCACAAATTCTGGACGAATAAAGTCAGTTCGGGCAAAGGCTTGCATTTCCACGCATTCTTGCAAGAATGAGTAGACATTGGCAAGTGTTCCATGTACCACTGGGTATATAAGCATGGGATTGTCACGCATTGGGCGCGAAGGCTCATCACCTTCAGGGGGAGACAGCATACACATGACTTCGAGCAAAGACTCTGGTAGACCCAAATACGTTAAGGGAAGCCGTAAAGCCAGTTCCTCCAAAACCGAAGAGCCTTGCAGTTCTGCTCTGTCGTCGCTGGAAGGCAAGGGAGCCGAAGAACAAGTTGAAGAGCTGAAACAAATTCAGACAGACTTGAACAAGCGCGAAGTGCAATTGATTGAGCGCGAGATCAAAGCGCTGCGATTGCAAGAAGAATTAGATCGATTGCGCCCGCTCAGCGGACTCTATCGTGTCGTCAAAGCGATGGCAACCGAGCGTCGTTTAGATTCGCTGCTCGATGTGATCACGCGCGAAACCCAGATGATGCTCAAATGCGATCGATGCAGTGTTTTCGTGTTGGAAGCAAGCAAGCAGGAACTGTGGACACAGGTCGCTCAGGGGTTGATCGGCCACCGCATGATTCGTATTCCATTGCAGGGAACGAGCATCGTCAGCGAGTGCGCCCGCACCGCGCAAGTAATCAACATTCCAGATGCCTACGCCGATGGACGCTTCGATCCGGAGGTCGATAAATCCACCGGATACCACACGCAAAGTGTGCTCTGCGTTCCAATGCTCAATCGCAGCGGCGAAGTTATCGGTGTCTTCCAGGTCTTAAACAAAGTCGGCGGACCATTCACAAATGAAGATGAAGACTGGCTTCAGGGCTTAACTGCAGTTGCAGCCGGCTTGATCGAACAAGCACAGGCTTATCAAGAAATCGAGCGATTTGTCGACAAGACACTCGAGACGCTCGCTCAGACAATTGACCGTCGCGACCCGCTCACAGCTGGTCATTCGATGCGCGTCACCAACTACAGCTTGCTGGTCGGACAGCACATGAGCATTGCTGACGATGATGTCGATGTGCTGCGCTATTCGGCCATGATGCATGACTACGGAAAAATCGGAGTGCCTGAAGCAGTGCTCTGGAAGAACGGACGTCTGACTCCAGAAGAGTATGCGCTCGTGCAGCAGCATGCCAATATCACATACGAACTGTTGTCTAATCTTCCATTTACTCGGCGGTTGGCATCAGTACCGTTTGTAGCTTCGTGCCACCATGAAAAGGTTGATGGTTCAGGTTATTACAGAGGATTGAAAGGCGACGATATTCCGTTTCTATCGCGAATCATCGCAGTCGCTGATGTCTTTGATGCGTTGACTTCGGTGCGTCATTACCGCAACCGTATGCCTATCGATAAGGTCAGCGAAATCATGCAGACCGGTAAAGATAATCACTTCGAAGCAGCTTGCGTCGACGCGTTCTATCAGATTCCATCACATCGAGTCATCAAAGTAATGGAGTCTGAACGCGGCAACAAGGAAGAACGCCCTGACTACGATATGTTCAAAAGCATCTCGTGGATGAGGCTGGTCGAGCTGTTGTGCGGGTCTAATCCGAAAAAAGGCGAAGACGGGATCAAAGACGCCTTTGAAAAGATGTACAACGCTGGGTTACCAGCCGACTATCAATCGCTGGACTAACTCACGCAAGCGCAATGGACCGCACGCGAGACGCGTGCCAGATGGACCGCACGCGTCTCGCGTGCACATGGAACGCACGCATCCTGCGTGCACATGGAACGCACGCATCCTGCGTGCTTGCACATATGGCACTGCATCTGGTACCGGAGCGTATAAAGCAGACGCGGGACGCGTGCGGTCCATATTCCTGCCGCGTCAGAATAAAACGGCGCCTGGTCACCCAGACGCCGTTCGCTCTGCCAACGTCAACTGTCGCTGCCGACGTTCTCGAAACCGCTTAGTGATGATGCGGCATGGTTCGACCGTTGTAGTAGCCGCTGCCACCGTTGTAGTAGCCGTTGCTACCGCTGTAATAGCCATTGCCTCGTCCGTTCCAGTTATGGTTCTGGCGATAATTTGGCCTGTAGAATTGTGAGTTCATAAAACCCTGATTGGAATATGCTCTGTTGCCGCCCTGAGTTGCCAACCACTGTCGATACTGAGCTTTCTGGAATGCCAGCGGGTCGTTAGGATCGATACCGGGGGCGCCAATTCCGCTGCCCTGACCGTAGCCATAACCATATCCGTAACCGTATTGCTGGTTGAGCAGATTTTGCTGATAGGCTTGCATGGCCTGTGCGTTTAGCAAATTCTGCAGGTCATTATTCCTGGCTTGCGCTGGTGAGTTCAAACTGGCAGCCAGGAATGTGGCTCCCACAAGTAATCCAGCTAAAAGTTTGTTGCTCATGTCTTTGTTCCTTTTCATTCCGCCTTACGAATCTAACGACGCAGTCATCTCCGTTTAGATTCCTGTTTTCACATTAGACATATCTCATAATAGCCGCAATTGATGAACTGGAGGGCATTCCAGGGTGTCAAAATAATCAACCAACCGGTTAGTAAGCACATCCCGCGTGACCACTTGCGGGGCTCGAAAGAGAAAAAACTACATCTACGTGCAGTCTTCAGACAGATACACATTTAACCGGCGCGTTATCCCTCAACAAGTAGCGCCCTATCCCATAACGGCCGACCCGGTCACTCCAGCGTCACCACAGCCCGTCACCACACCCGATACCGCTACTGTCGGGCTACGAATGATATATTTAGTGCAGCTTCAATATTTCAGGAACATCCAATGAACGAATTTCATTTGCGATTCGAGCAAGCACGAGACAAGAACTTCTGGCAGCGCCTGAACCCAGATTTGCACATTACTGATGAAGCAAAACCATTTACGATAACACCGCTGGAAATTGATCCAGCCAAACTGGAAGAAGCAAAAGCCAGTCTGAAAGCCGAAGGGTATTTTCAAGTCCATAAACTACTGGATCCCAAACTTACTACAAAACTCGCCAGAGGCGTCGAAAACCTTCACAAAGCGGGTTGGCCGACACCATTCGCCATCATCTATGACGAATACTGGGAGCTTTTCTTTTCACTGCAGCAACTATTTGAAGCCATTCTCGACAAGGGCTACAAGCAGGTGCCGAACTTCTGGTGCTGGTACATACCCACCGATAAAAACAGCAAAGGCTGGGGACATCATCGCGATCGTCCATCAGTAAACACAGTGCTTGAAACTGGTCTGCCAGCCACTCTCACCACCTGGATTCCGCTGACTGAAGCGACGCCGGCTAATGGTTGCATTTACATAGTGCCATCACCGCTTGATCCCAATTATCCGCCTGGAGATCTCGATCGTCGTGATCTGCATGAATTGCAGAATGTGCGCGCACTTCCTGCCAGCGAAGGCGACGTGTTGGGATGGACTGAAGCATTGCTGCACTGGGGCAGTCGCAGTTCCCCTAAGGCAGAGAATCCTCGTATCAGTATCTCATTCACATTCCAGAGAGCTGATCAAAATCCATTTGAAGTGCCACTTTTCGAGCCAGATCGTTATCAAACATTCAATGAAAGACTGGGATTGATAGCGCAAAATGTCTGCAATTACGACGCTCAGGGCAAAACGAGTCCGGAGATTCTATTTGCCTGCAGACGCTTGGGTGGCTTAATTCCGACCATAAGCGTACAAGATGGCGTACCAAGACAGATTCTCGAAAGCGACAAGCGCTTGTCGGAGTCGATGCTCTGGTCGCTGCAAGAAGAATATTTTGAAAAGCAGCGTCAAAATTTGTGGACAGGAGATCAGTTCTATTCAACCAACCGCATGCCATTCGTAGAAGCGTATGTTGAACTTGTAACTTCCGCACTCACCGATTGCTCTTCTCTGATCGATCCGGAACAGCCACTCTACATTCTGGAAATTGGCGGCGGCAGCGGTTGTTTTGCATATCGCTTTCTCAACGATTTTGTTGAAAATCTGGAAGATTTCGACAATCTGAAAAAGGTGAAACTGAAATACATCCTGACTGATTTTTCGGAAGCGATTGTCAAAAAATGGGCAGAAAACAAAAATCTCAACGCCCTTTATGAGCAGGGAATTTTAGACTTCGCTGTATTTAAAGCACAAAAAGATCGAAAACTCGAATTGCGTCGATCAGGACAAACGCTCACACCTAAGGACATAAAGAACCCGCTCATCGTCATTGCCAATCATGTTTTCGACAGCATCGAGCAAGATGCTTTCCGGATTACAAATGGCATCTTGCAAGAATCCAAAGTTACCGTCTTCAGAGAAGATCCCGATGGTTCGTTCGGAGCGCAGCCATCGCTGGACGATTTGCACATCGTAGAACGCTTTCTCGACGTCGAAGGTCCATACTATGAAAACGCAGCATTCGACAATATCATGGCTGCCTTTAGAGACGAAATCAAAGAAGCCACGTTTACGATGCCGATTGGCGCGCTAAATTGCATAGACAACTTAGCGGCATTTTGCGACGAAAAACTGATCCTCATCTCGGCAGACCAGGGATACGTGAGATTCGATACAGAACGAACAACCGGTCTCAAGAAGCTGGATTTCGACAGGCACGGATACTGTACTTTCGATGTAAATTTCATGGCCATATCCAGACTCTTCAAAGAAAACGGCGGGACGTCTTTAGTTGAGAACCTGGACTATTCAGGTTTGCGCGTCGCGTTTAATTCAATGATCAGCAACCGTTTTCAAAACACTGCACATTATTTCAAGCACTATTTGCAAAGGAAAAATTTCCTCGATTCGCAATTACAAATCGCCGACTTGATCAAAAATGGACTGCGCGCCGGTGACTACGAATCTTCCCGTGTCGCCCTGTTTCTGTCGATCGTGAAGGCATTCAATTACGACCCTCAAATGTTTGCAATTGCTCACAAGGATCTACTCGACGAACGTTTTAAAGATCTCGAAGAGATGAATGTACAGGTGCGGAGCGAGCTACAAGAAACTCTTCACCGCACCATACGAAACATATACATCATCGATGACAATCACAAAATTTTCGACAGTATCTTGCGTCTCTATATACAAATTGATTGGTTTGAAGAGTGCCTGAAGTTCAGCGAAGAGATCATTGAAACTTATGGTGACGTGAGCACAGCCATCGATCATGCCGCACTGAGTTGCGAAGCCTTGAAAAAATACCGAGAAGCTTATGAGTATTTCCAACGAGCGACCAGGCTTCCTACGAGCGACCGTGATTGGGCAGCGGCCGGAATGAAGCGCATGGGGAAGGTGCTTCTGCAAAAAGGCGATAGCATAGTCAAATTCACCATTGCCCGCGCCAATTAATAAGCACTACTGAGGTTTATTGCGTTCCATTCCTTCGCGGGCCCAATCGTGATCTGGTTCCAATTCCAGAGCCTGACGAAAGTACTCGTACGCATCCTCTCGGCGATCTAGATGCTCGCTTGCAATGGCCGCATAGTCAAAAGCTTTCCGCGACACTCCAAGGCTGGCATTGGCTTCCTTAGCCAGTGCCAGACAAAATTCGTACTTCTGCCAGCACATGCAAAATTCAAAAATTGCGGCAAGATCGCAATAATCATTGGCGACATTAAAAACGTTCCTGAAGGTACGACCCACCAGATCGGTAACCTCATGCTCCTGTTCAAGATCCATCTCCGTCAGCTCCGGCACAAGATTTTCGAATAGTCTTGCAAAGGCACCATCAAAGATAAACGGATCAAAATTAGAACTCTGAACAATCGAAATAAAATTTGTCAGATAGGGACGGACGAAATTTTGCCCTTTCTCACAACCGACAAAAGTAAACTCTTCCAGGTTATAGCTAGCATTGCAAATGTCGCGCTTTTGTAAGTACTGTCGAAAAAAGTGACGAGTAAGTTCACATGTTGGCTTCCAGGTGGTGGCAAACATAAATCCTAAACTGGAATGATCGCCTGACTCTATCAAAGCATTGCCGCCCCTGTTCTCAACGTACCTCTGCAAAGCGTCAAAATTGACGTCAAAGGAAAAGGCACCATGTTCAGCGAATTCCTGAGTTCTCAACCCAAGCACTTGCTTGGATTCCAGACTGGCAAAACCTTTGTCGCTGACGAAAAGTGCGAGCTTATCAGCAGCCAGGTGAGACAAATTGGCTATCGACCGCATTGCACCGATCGGAAAAATCACGCTTGAATCGCTCAGTTCGCTGCGATAGAAGTGGAGAATCGAATCAAGATGAGGATCGCGATAATATGGCAATTCTAGATCTGAGTAAACTTCGGACATTCTAATCTCTTGAATGGTCGGATTAGTTCTGCGAGCGTCTGATCCGTCTTGATCATAGTCGCTCCCTGACAAGCGAGAGCCTGAGCCATCTCGATCACTGTCGCTGTCTGACTGACGCGAAACTTCTCTAAACAGTGCGAACTTAGTTTCCTGCAAACTCCCGTCAACGACTCTAAACGCATCGTGCTTGATCGTGTCGAAAAGATAGTTAGCGATGACCAAGAGCGGATTCTTTAGCGCGCCACGCTCCAATAATGCACCGGAAACTTCAAGCTTGATTGCGGTGTCATTCTCCGGACTGTAAACACCAACATCCAGCTCGCCGGAATCAAAAAAAGGCTTCAGACGCAAGTTGCTTAGATGCGCATCAATATTCGATTTCGTAAAGTCAGAAAGAATGTACCGCAGCTCGAGTTTCTTCAGTCTCTCGAAATCACCCATCAGCTCTTTCAGATGATTGATAAAACGATATGCGAAACATCCGCTGCCCCCGCCTAATTCCAAAATGTAAATCGGGCTTTGCGGATCAAACTCGTCGATACAATCCAACAAGAATGAATTTACCAATTCAGCAATGGCGCCAACAAACATCATGCGGCTGGTCGAATAGAACGGCACCCGCTCCCAGGCATTCAAACTTTGACTGGCATAATACTCTTCCTGCAAAGTCCACAAAAGCGACTCAGACAATCGTCGAGCGCTCTGGACTTCTTCGCATTCGATTCCATCTCTGATAAATCGCGATGGTGATTCGGTCACGTCAGGAGTCTTCGTCTTTCAATTCTTTACCGGTGTGGTCGAATTTTTTGCCGGTGACGGGGCACTGTAAAATCTGCGGCGCTTGTTGCTGAGCCGGTTGACTGGACGACTCGGAGGAAGCAGATTGACCTGGCTGCGGCGCATCCTTTCCGGCTGCAGGCTGGTCTTGCTGCATCTTCTTTCGCTCGACGCGCGCATCGGCAGAATTCCACCATTCACCACTATCGAGTGATTTCTGGTGCATGTCATAGAAATTGTTATAGATGTCTCGACCTTCCATGTAGCGCAATCTCGGTTTTTCACCATCGTACTGATCGCGTTCAATACCGTAGAAATTAGCAGTCTCGACAGCCTTGTTCAATTCTTCAGGGTCGCTCAGCGCCACCATTTCATATTTATCCAGGAAGAAGCGAGGATACGGAACGATGCAACCAAGCGGCGTGCCCTTCTCGATATAAATATCCATTTGCGGGCGCGTAATTTTGATGTTGAAAGTAAAGTCGCGACGGAGGTTGTCTGTTTCAACGACAGCATCCATCCACGACAATCCATGCACAGGATAGTTAGGCGGAGCCTTGACCATCATGTTTACGCCTTTTGGAGTGCGGAAATAATGACGCGATTGCACCGTCACAATGCCGTGCCCAAAGTGAGACACGACTGTCAAATCATCGCGATTCGTTGCGTCCAGCTGGTGAACCGAAACACCGTCATTCTTGTCCGTTCCATCCCAGCGAAGAACAAAAGAATTTGTCGCCGTCAACAAAAATCCATGCTGGCTGCCAAAGACAATCGGCAAGCAGTTGTAGAAGTAGCTTGTGAACCAGGCCCGCTTGCTGCCACACTTTTCAAAGTAATATGGCTTACCGGCGAACTCCAGTTGATCCGGCACCAGATAGATAGTATTTGGCGGCACCACAAGAGTATCGGGGTGCACCACTGGTGGTATAAAAGGCGGTCGCCTGGTTTTTCTATTTTCTTCGTCGCTGCTCATAGCACTTTAAAATAACAACGCGGTTCGAATACAAATCCATCCATGGTCTTGAACTGAAATAACTTCGAGAAATTGCTGCGCGTAGCAGCAGGAAGAAACTCGAAGCGCGCCATATCAGGATCACAAACAACAGAGATACCAAAGTCCGGCGTCAAGAATATTTCGCTCAAAATGACCGAACCATCAATCATATCGAACGTAATATTGCTCTTGTCATGGCGCAATTTGCCACTGCCAATGCGAAACGTTCTAAAGACTTCAATTGCATCCGCCGGCATGGGCACTTGCAAAAGATAAACTTCGGGAATAATCAACGTTTGCAACTGGGTAGGCTTATGCGCAAACATATGAAAGCCGTCAGAGACTATACGCGCTTGCTTTGTGCCAATAGTTGATGTCATCGGTTACTTCGCTATTTCACAGGCTTGGACTTGATACAACTATAACTTATTGATTGCCATTTTTGAGCCTACTTCTGTTCGGCACGCTTACGAAATTGAGCGGCTGACTCTTTATCGCCCATCTCGTTGCAAACATCAGCAATGGCAAGATAAGTGAGGTGCACTTGAGGGTCGCCGGGAACAAGGAGCTTTTTGCGAATCTCCAGCGCTTTTTCAAGTTCTTTTCTGGCTTGAGCGAAATTGTTAGATTCGCGGAACATCCAGCTCAAATCTTCATAAGCCATGGCCACTTCCAGGTGATCGTGTCCAAGCTGTTTTTCTCTGATTTCAATACACTTTCGAAAAGCTTTCTCTGCAGCTTCGAAATTGCCCGTCGACTTGTGATGAAAACCAAGGTCGTTGTAGGTGAAACCAACATCTATAGAGTCTTCGCCCAGCAGTTTGGTTCGCTCACGAATCACTTCATCATAAAGCTTCTCCGCGTCATCAAACTTGCCAATGTGAGTAAGCAAACAAGCATAGACATTCTTCAAATACAGATGCTGAGGGTCATTGTCCGGTAAATGCGCGGCATAAATGGCACGCGCCTCGGTTAGCAATGGCGCTGCCTGCTCGCGACGCAGACAAAAATCATGCAACGTACCCAGGTCAATCAAAGTGCGAGCCAGACTCAATGGTGGCGCGTTGTTCGCCCGCTTTCGCCGCAAAGACTCATTTAAACTTTTAACTGCGCCGTCGAAATCTCTAGTCGAGCGCTGCGAATACGCTATGTCATTGTATAAATCAGCATTGAACTCCAGGTTTGGCTGGTAGCGCTCACTCAATTCGACACACTTCTGCAGGAGACGTATCGCCAGAGCGTGATCGCTTATAAGTTGAAACTCCCTCGCCACGTTCATAAGCAAGAAGAGCAGATTCTCGGTTACTTCATTTTTCTCTTCAGCCAACTGCAGGGCTGCATTATAATTCTTGACAGCTTCATCGCGATTCCCCGCCCGTCGAGCCACTTCGCCTGCAGTCCACAACTGAGTAACCGACTTGCCGACAGAGATAGTACTTGGCATTTGCGGCGCCTCGCCCCAATTTTTCAAATGCGGGCAAACAGGTGTCTGGTCCGGCAAAACCCCTCTCAGATAATCCATGTTTCTGCCGTTATAAACCTCAGGCTTACGCCGCTCCGTCCATTCATCCCAGAAGGGTGGGTACCCGTCGGCGGTAGCCAAGCCGTACTGGGCTTGTTCCATATTAATGACAAACATTTGCGCCAGTGGCTCACCTTTCTTAATAGTGAACTTGCCAGGCTGGTTGACAAGACAGACGATTCCAAACTCAGAAGGCGTCCACCACGATTCAATCATCGCCTCCAGAACGTTGAAAGGCTTTCGGTATTGATTGGAGACCCCTTTGATGTAGACGAAATCACCGATGTTTTTGGTGCGAGCAATGAAACGCGCCTGCACTGTAAAACTGCCGTAGGAGGAATGATTGTCAATCTGCGCATGTGAAGAAGCATCGAGAATCTCAACCTGCGCATCGTGAGTATGGTCGCCGTCCCACTCAACAGTGAATGTAGCGGGAGACAAGATGTAATAGCCAATACCGCTTGCCATCGTTAGCGGTAAGCAAAAACGAGCATGCATGCGTGTTTTATCGTCGGTCTCAAACCAGTCACGCAGAGCTCTCGCTTTCACTGGCAGCAATTTCTTGTCGTAATCAGGAGGCAGATACAGAACGATGCTTTTCTCAGGCAGTCCCTGATTCATTTCGACAATCTGCTCAGGACCAAAGTTGTGCTCAGAGAACGTTTCAGCATCGGCTGTGTTCTGAGCCTCCTCCAGGATACGTCTTTTGTTTTCAGTACTTTCTTCAGTCATATACCTAGCCCGACTTTCGCTCACTTATAAACGGTGAATAACTTACCACACGAGCTTCATTAACAAGTTTGCCTCGGGGAAACAATTTCCCAGAGGCAAGGCTTGATTCGATCGAATTGGTTTGGAGCACGCCGCAGAACGAATGATCAGTCCGCCCGGCTGGCAGGTTCCAGTTTTTGGGAGTTACCTCCGGGAGAGTGATCAGTTCTCCCTGGAGGCAGCTTCCCGGTTTGTATCCTCTTTGCCCTGCTCGGTCTAACCCGGCGGAGGTGGAGGAGGCGGTGGTGGTGGTGGTGGTGGTTTTGGTGGTGGTGGTGGTGGTGGTGGTGGTGGTGGTGGTTTTGGTGGTGGTGGTGGTTTCGGTGGTGGTGGTGGTT
>RXJR01000021.1:0-37500 GCA_003963305.1 Candidatus Melainabacteria bacterium
GCCATCAAACTGTGTAGAAGACTTTCACCTCCGAGTTGTTGAACATGCCCAGCGCACAAGCAAAAGTCCCGGTCTTTCGACCGGGACTTTCTAATTGCTTTACATGTTCTATAGAGAACTGTTCAGCGAGCAGGTGTCGGTAAAATTACCAACGACCTCTGCCACCACCACCACCGTCTTTCGGCTTTGGAGTGGAAACGTTAACGGCGATCTGACGACCATCGAGGTCGCGACCGTTGAGCGCTTTGATAGCAGCTTCGGCGTCAGCCTGATTTGCCATCTCAACGAACGCGAAACCGCGCTGTCTTCCGGTTTCACGATCTTGCGGAATCGCGACCGAAACAACCTCACCGTATTCAGCGAAGAGATCTTGCAATCCTTGCTGAGTCGTTTTGAACGAGAGATTCCCTACAAACAATTTGTTATTCATGTGCCTTATTCTCAACCTATTTTCGACCGCAAAATCTCAAAGCATTGAGAACCTTGGTCTGAATTGTACGCCTCTAGTATGGCATCTCTTGCGACTTTAGTCAGTCCATTTTCGAGGCTTTTTTGTCAAATCTAATTTGGCGCCCGGGAGGATTTTTTGGGAGCCGCAAAAAACGTGTGTTTCAGCCGACCCGACGAAGATAAAATTTTTTCGTAATCAGAGTTCCGCGCCAAATGAAAAAACTTATAAGAAACATCTTGCAATCATTGTATGCCTGCCCCTGTCCCCCAAACAACGGTTGAGCCGGAACTGGCAGGACATACATAGATTGTCAATCAATTATCCAACCGATATCCTGATGAACGATTTTACATTCCCAGGAGGAATAGGCGATGGCTGTGGCTGAAAGTAAAGCCGTGAATACGCTAAAGCTGCTCGTTGGCGGCGAATGGGTAGACTCCGGCGCGACGGAATTCGGTGATATCAATAATCCATCTACTGGCGATTTGATCGCAAAAGTGCCGATGGGGGGAAGCCAGGACGTCGACAAAGCCGTTCGAGCCGCACAGGAAGCTTATTTCGACTGGTCTGAAACACCTGTCGTTGAGCGCGCCCGCGTCATGTTCCGCTTTAAAAACCTGCTCGAATCACGCTACGAGGAGATAGCCAGGTGTGTTGTTCGCGAGCACGGCAAGACCTTTAATGAAGCCAAAGCTTCCGTACAAAGAGGCATCGAAGTAGTTGAATTCGCTTGCGGTATACCGAGCTTGTTGACAGGCGACTGCCTGGAAAACATCGCCCGCAACGTTGACTGTGAGACGATGCGCCACCCGCTCGGGGTCTGCGCCGGCATCACTCCATTCAACTTTCCGGCCATGGTGCCGCTCTGGATGTACCCGATCGCCATTACCTGCGGCAATACATTTGTATTGAAGCCATCCGAAAAAGTGCCTATGAGCAGCATGCTGATCGCCGAGTGCTTAATGGAAGCGGGACTGCCTAAAGGCGTTTTCAATATCGTTCACGGCGGCAAAGACTGCGTCAACGCACTGCTGGAACACCCTCTAATCAAAGCCATCTCTTTTGTCGGCTCAACTCATATCGCCAAATATGTGTACGAGAAAGGCACACAAAACGGCAAGCGTGTACAGGCTGCCGGCGGCGCCAAAAATCACATCATCATCATGCCTGATGCCGACATGGACCACACCGTACAAGCCCTGCAAGCCTCTGCCTTCGGTTGCGCCGGGGAACGCTGCATGGCAGGCAGCCTGGCTGTGCCAGTCGGTAAAGCGGCAGAAGAGTTGATGCCTCGCTTGCTCGAATCGACAGCAAAGATGAAAGTAGGACGCACCGATGATGGTGGCAATCCCGACATGGGACCACTGGTATCAGCAGATCACCTGAAGAAAGTAAAAGGCATGATCGACAAAGGTGCGGATGAGGGCGCCAAAGTAGCACTGGACGGCAGAACGCTCAAGGTGCAAGATGCGCCCAAAGGCTACTTCCTCGGACCAACAATTTTCGACCACGCCAAGCCTGAGATGAGCATTGTCAAAGACGAAATATTTGGACCGGTACTGTCTGTGGTGCGGGTGGAAAATATCGAAGATGCGATTTTGCTCGGCAAACAGAGCCCATATGGCAATGGCGCTGTCATCTATACGAATAGCGGTCGCTCGGCGCGTGAATTCAAACGCCACTTCAACGCAGGCATGATCGGCATAAATGTCGGCGTTCCCGCCTCTATGGCATGGTTCCCCTTCACAGGCTGGAACAATTCATTCTATGGAGACCTGCATATTCAGGGCAAAGAAGGAATTCAGTTCTATACACAGCAGAAGATGACAATGACGCGCTGGTTCGGTGAACCAATCTCCAAGCAGTACGTCGATCCTGTCTGGAAGCCTAAAGCCTGAGCAAAAGCTCGACAGACTTAAAAGGAGCACCGACTGATGTTGGCGCTCCTTCTGTCATTTTCAGTTTTGATTACCGCTTCTTCTTGCTTGCAGTTTTGTCTCGCTTATTCCTGATTGACAAAAACCGGCTCAGAAGCAGTATCGAAGTTGAACGGAGACTCAACAGGAGTGTTGGCGCTTGCACCGACACGGCGCCCCATCAAATGTTTAGGCGGTCGCACAACAGCGCTTGCCAGTCCAACTTTCTCAAGCAACCAGACGGCATACCAGGTGACATCTAATTCGAACCACTCCATGCCGTGACGTGCTGACTTCGGAACAGCATGATGATTGTTGTGCCAGCCTTCACCGAGAGCGAGCAACCCGACCCACCAGACGTTGCGGCTCTGCTCACGGGTATTGTGTGATCTGTAGCCAACATTGGGAAGATGACAGACAGCATTGACGAGCTGCGTGCTCCAAAAAATTGTGAACGTGGCAAGTATGTTCGCCACCAGCGCAATCGGTCCAAGCGCAAAGAAAATCAGGACGCGGAAGGCGATACAAAGCCCGAGACAAAGTTGTGCTTGAGTGGGCGAGTGGTCATCACCAAGCTTGCGGAATAGAGGATCGGCCATCAACTCAGGCACCTGAGCACGCATCTCTTCATCAGATTGAACAGAACGCATGTCAAACATCCACTCATAAAGAGCGTGTTTGAAACCATCTTTGGGTGAATGCGGATCTCCGTCCTGGTCTGACTTCTGATGATGCAGACGATGTACACCGACCCAGACGATTGGCGACCCCATCAATCCGAAATAACCACCCGAAACGATGACATACATGAGCCATTTCGGAACTTTCAGAGACTTATGGGTTAACAGTCGATGATAACCAAGCGTTATTCCGAGTCCATGATACAAGTAGAAAACTACGAACCACAAAGCGAATGAAAGTCCGGCCCACAAATTCGCCTCACTAAAGATTCCCAAAGTATGTGTCCCCCACGTTGATGTAATCGCCGCACCCGGCAATGTTACAGGCTTACATTTATAGCACGCAATATCACTGGAGCAGTAAGAGCAACTATAAACAAAGTATTCAGCATTCCCGACACTATCTACATCCTCACACCATCAGTTAATCAACCGTTTGTCGCTCAGATGAAAAGTGATTAACTGATACAAAATTTGTTCGGCAGTTGAGCGAACGGCTTACGACAGTTTTCGTGGCGTATACTCTCGCTGGATCTGACATTTACCAAGGAAACACCGTGATCAAATTACCCTGGGCGCACGCATTTTTACTCACGTTCGCTTTTTTACTCACGTTCGATCTTCCTTCGCTAGCCCTTGAAGATACGGCTCAACTGCATGGTGCGACTCAAACCACAGCCGAAGAACAAGCGACAGAAAGAGGGTCCGAGAAAGCGTCCGAGAAAGGAATAGAAAAAGCGTCAGAAGAAAAGACAGAAAAAGGGATAGAAACGGGGACGGGAAAAGCCTCAGAGAGAGCTGCACGCAAGCTAAAAATCGCCCTAGCGTTAGGAGGCGGCGGCACCAGAGGATACGCGCACATCGGTGCGTTGCGAGTTTTCGTCCGCGAAGGTATTCCAATCGACATGATCGCAGGAACCAGCATGGGAGCCATCGTCGGAGGCATGTACTGCGCCGGGTTGAGCCCTGACGAAATCGAAAAGCGCATGCTGAAAAGATCTTTTGCCCACTCCTATTACACTGTACCGATTCCAGTAAGAGTGGCTGTCATTCCTATTTTTATTGTGCCGCACTTGTTTGGTTACCACCCGTACGATGGACTTTACGTTGGCAACCGATTCGCTAAATATATGAACAACTCGTTGCCTGCCACTCGTCGCGATATCGAAGAGTTGAAGCTTCCATTCTGCGCAGTAGCAGCAAACCTGCTCGATGGAAAGGCCTACTCAATCAAAACAGGTAACATGGGACGCGCTATACAAGCCAGTTCCGCGGTGCCGGAGCTGCGCCGACCGGTCCCCATCGACGACAAGCTGTTCGTGGATGGTGGCATCGCCGCAAACTTGCCGGTGCGGCAGGCCAAAGAAATGGGAGCAGATCTCGTTATCGCCGTCGACGTCGACGGAAAGTTCGACGCTAAGCCCCATGATTTCCGAAAGATTTTGAGCGTGGGCAACCAGGTGATCAATATGATTTTGAGCAAAATCGATGAAGACCAGGCAAAAATGGCAGACATTTTGATTGAACCTGATGTAACCGGCATCCACCTGCTGTCAAGCAAACCGGCAGACGGCATCCGCGCCATCAAGGCCGGAGAAGAGGCCGCCGAGGCAGCCTTGCCTGAAATCCGCAAGCGCATCGAATCTGCCGGCCTGGCTACGAACCACTGAGAAAGCTTGGTTTTATTTAGCTTGCCGGAACACAAAACTTTCCCTAAAGTAATGTTTTAAGCAGCGGCTCCGGCCGTCTGACGCTTCTACTTAGCCATCTGCAACGTTGCAATGTGCCGAGGCGATGTGAAGCAGGCTCACTAATAACATTCACGCACGGATGACCGAAGCATGAGAGCAGTGATCACTGGTGGACCGTCAGTAGGAAAGACGACGATCGTCAGCATGCTCGGCGCGCTCGGATATCCGATAGTGCAAGAGTTCGCAACTGCGATCATCAAAGAGGGTGAATTCCTGCCCTGGGTAGACAGAGCTGCCTTTCAAGCGGAAGTGCTCAGACGCCAGGTAGCGGCCGAGCAAGCATTGCAGGATACCCACGAGCCGATTTTCTTAGACCGGGGATTATTCGACGGCGAAGCCTATTACATATACGACCAGCTCGAAATTCCAAAAGCATTCTCGACTCTCGATGCCTCAAAATATACAGTCGCTTTTCTCGTGGAAGAGCTTCCATTTTTCGAAGTCAACCACGTTCGCCGCGAAAATCTTTCCTTCACCAAAGAAATAAGTGTCATTCTGGAAAGGTGTTACACCAGCCGGAACGTAGAGGTGATTCGCGTACCGGCGATGCAACCGCAAGAAAGAATCGACTTCGTACTCGAGGAAGTAAAACGATTGCAAAGGCGCGAACTGCAAAAGAAGCTGTCAGTAGTGCCGGGTATGTCCGTCGTTATGACAACCGATTTGCAAGCCACCGTTGCTCCAGCTTTTGCAGCCGGCTAATACGTAATGTGCTTTGAGCCGACAGAGCATACAATGAGCTCTCACATTGATGCGGTTGTCATGGCTGGAGGCAGATTTGAACGAGAACGAAAAGGAGTCGATGCAGACTCCCTTAGACGCTGAGAAGTCCATTGTTGCAGGCGAAGGCGTTGGTGTTTCGACTGCGGCTAGCGCCATCAAAGAATCCGATCCAAACGCCATATTGCACGAAAAACTAACGGATGAAGAGTGGTATCGCACCGTCTACCAGGGAGATAGAGTTCCGCAGCTGACAGTGCGCGCAGTGCTGATGGGCGGCATCCTCGGTTCGCTCATGTCGGTATCGAATCTCTACACTTCGATCAAGGTCGGCTGGGCCTTCGGTGTTGCCATTACAGCCTGCGTTCTATCGTTTGTGATTTGGAACAGTCTGCGGGCGGTGCTCGGAAAAGTGGGCGTCAAACTAACGCCCATGTCCATTCTCGAAAACAATTGCATGCAGTCGACAGCATCAGCCGCCGGGTATTCTACCGGCGCCACCGTTGGCACCGCATTTGGTGCCTTGCTTCTGATTACTCGCGTGCACATGGATTGGAAAATCCTTCTTGCCTGGACCTTAATCACGGCAGCACTGGGGGTCTTCCTGGCTGTGCCGATGAAACGGCAGATGATCAATCACGAGCAGCTACCTTTCCCGAGCGGAATCGCCGCTGCCGAGACTCTGAAAAGTCTCTACAGTGAAGCAAAAGAATCTATTCAACAAGCACATTCGCTCGTCTACGCTCTTATTGTCGGCTTGATCGTGGGCTTTTTCGGCAAAGGCGAGTTCAAATGGATTGAAACGTTCAAGCTCAAAATTCCCGAGCTAATTCCATTCAAACTGACAATGAACAATGTCAAACTCAACGAACTGCCAGGGTTCGGATTCGAACCGAGCGTGCTGCTTATCGGCGCAGGCATGATTGTCGGGCTGCGCGTATCGATTTCGATGCTTATCGGTGCCTGCGTCCTATATTTCTGGGTTGGTCCTTACATGATCAACATCCACGAAATCACAGAACCAGCCAAGTTGCTCAAGTGGTCGCTCTGGTCGGGAACAGCCCTCATGGTGACATCAGGGCTGACCGCTTTCGCCATGCAGTGGAAAACCATTTTGAAAGCCCTGACTTCTGTAAAGAAAGCTGGAACGACCGAAAGCATCGACGACAAGTTGGCTGAAATAGAAGTGCCAATGCGCTGGTTGCTCATCGGTCTTATACCGCTGGCAATTGGTATGGTGGCGCTGCAATATGTAGCTTTTTCGATCTCACCTCCGCTTGGGCTACTGGCTGTCGTGATGAGCTTCTTTCTGGCCCTCGTCGCCTGCCGGGCCACGGGCGAGACCGACGTCACACCAATCGGAGCGATGGGCAAGCTCACTCAGTTGACCTATGCAGTCCTCGCACCCTCCAATATCACAACCAATCTTATGGCAGGAAGCGTCACTGCCAATATCGCCTCCAGCTCTGCTGATTTGTTGACCGATCTCAAAAGCGGCTATCTTCTAGGCGCCAACCCTCGCAGGCAGTTCATTGCCCAATTCGTCGGGTTGTTCTTCGGAACTATCGCCATCGTTCCAGCCTGGTACATGATGATCCCCACCGTGGAAGCCATGGAAAAATACAACGCGCCTTCCGCCAACATGTGGAAAGCCGTTGCTGAAGCGCTTTCGCACGGCATCAGCTACGTGCCCATACATGCCCGTTACGGACTTCTGATAGGCGGAGTACTGGGCATTTTGCTCAGCATCGCCGACGCCTACGCTCCCAAGAAACTGAAGCCTTACATGCCTTCAGCGATGGGTCTGGGGCTGAGCTGGGTGATGAGCTTCTCCAACTCGTTTTCTTTCTTTGTGGGCGCACTGCTCGCTTTCATCTGGTCAAAAATCGACAAACGCTCGGCCGACTTATTCACCATCCCAGTCGCTTCGGGCGCCGTCGCAGGAGAATCACTGATCTGTGCGCTACTGGCTATGTATAACGCGGCGCTGGCTGTGAGCGCACATTAAGACAGGCGTGCCCGTTTTTCCAGGGAGCAGCCAATATTGGATATAATTCCGCATGTAAGCTCATATCCGGCTCCACCAACCAGATGTCCACAACTGAAAAAGATCAAATAATCAAGGCGATCAATGACCTCGGCAGGCGCGTAACGGCAGCCGACGTGGCCACAAAAACCGGTCTGCCTCTGCTCAAGGCAACTTCAGAGCTGAACAAAGTTGCAGCAGAGACAAACGGGCACTTGCAGGTTAGCACCGCGGGCGATATCGCATACACTTTCGACGCAGGATTTCAAAACGCATATTTAGCGCAAGGCATGAAGAAAACGATCAAGGAGATTGGCGACAAAATCTTCAAAGTCGGTTTCTTCCTGCTGCGCATTTCCTTTGGTGTCGGTCTGATTCTCTCCTTTCTGGTGATCGTAGTTCTGATCATTGCCGCAATTTTCTTCGCTCAGCGTGGCAGTGACAGCGACAGTGACAGCGACAGTGATAGCGGCTACGGCGGCGGCTTTGGAGGCTTCGACTTCTTCGACTGGATGTTGCTTCGCAATTTCTTCTACTGGGGTCCGACCTATCCAGTCTACGTACCGTACGACTACAACGATTACGGTCGCAACTACGACCTGTACGACAAACCAACGACTCGCCAGCCTGAGACGAACAACAACTTCATTATGAACTGCTTTTCGTTCTTGTTTGGAGACGGTCCACCCAACCTCAATCTGGAAGAACGCAAGTGGCAGTTGATTGCGCAGACGATCAAACAACACAACGGTGTTGTCACAGCAGAACAACTGGCACCATTTACAGGCGCCGACCCTGCCAACGAAGACGGCGTTTTGCCTGTGCTGGTGCGCTTTGACGGCAAGCCCGAAGTGACCGAGTCCGGCAACATTGTTTACACATTTCCAAATTTGCAAGTAACAGCAAAATCAATGTCATTTGCGCCTCTGCCTCCCTTTTTAAAAGAGTTCGAATGGGAGTTCACCAGCGTTCCGGCATCGGCGCTCGTGCCTGTGTTCATTTTGGCCGGGCTCAACTTTTTCGGTGCCATTTTCCTCGTCACTCATTTATGGATTCCGGTACTGCATGCCTTTGCCGGCTTGATTCATGGACTGATGCTCTACGGCACTCTCTTCCTGGCTGTACCGACGATTCGATACGCCGTGATCCGCTGGTTGAACGGCAATATTCAGGACCGCAACGCTCAACGCAGCAAATATGCAGAAGTCTTGCGCAATCCGCCTGCGACAGTGGTCAAGAAACTCGCCGAAGCAAATCAGTACCGCATCGGTGAAAAGCGAGTGAGGGCAGATGATCTGGTTTACAGCACAGAACGCGATGTGATCGACCAGGACTTCAATCACGAAGACCGGAAGTTCGACGAAGAGCTTCGCAAAGGCGCACAGCAACAAAAGCAGCATCAACCGCCAAAGCACCAACCACCGCAAATCACTCAGGATGCTCAAAATCAGCCGGACCACATAATTTCCCTTAACCCCAAAGAGAAATCAGAGGTGAAACCAATCAAGTCCAAACGTCCATGGCAATAAATTGGAAGCGATTGCAACAGCAATAGAAGCGACTCCACGTCCATAACAATTCTGGTAATTCAAGATCAATGACAATAGAAGTAAGTGAACTCAATTTCTATCCGATCAAATCGTGCCGTGGCACCACCCTTGATACTGCACAAATCGCCCTGCGCGGCATAGATCACGATCGGGAATGGCTTGTGGTTAACGCAACCACGAACAATTTCATCACACAGCGAGAAATCGCCAAGATGTGTCTGATTGAGCCTCAAGTCTCAGAAGACGGTAAAGTGCTTACCTTGAACGCGCCCGGAATGGAAAAAATTATAGTACCTGTGACTGATCAGTTTGGACAGAGACGTGTCACGGTCTGGTCAAACGCCTGTCGAGCCGACGATCAAGGTGACGCCGCCGCACAGTGGTTTTCCCGTTACCTGGGAGAAGATTGCAGACTGGTGCGCATGTCGAACACTCATAAACGTCAGGTAGATCAAAGATACGCCAAACGAAAAACGGATCAAGTCGGATTCGCAGACGGATTCCCGATTTTATTGATTTCGGAAGAATCACTGAATGACTTGAACAACCGGCTGCCGACGGCACTCCCCATGAATCGCTTCAGACCAAACATCGTCGTAAAAGGCTGCGATGCCTTTGCAGAAGACAGCTGGAAAACAATAAAGATAGGCGAACTGCTTTTTGATGTCGTCAAACCGTGTGCGCGTTGTGTGATCACGACCATCGATCAAAGCTCGGCTGAAAAGAGTCCTGAACCGTTGAAAACGATGAACCTTTTTCGAAACAAAGGCAACAAGCTAATGTTCGGACAAAACATCGTTCACCACAGTGCCGGAAAAATCAGCACAGGCGATGTTTTAGAAGTGCTCGACTGACGACGAGTTGATACACAGTTTTGGCTGTGAGAATTGTTGAAATAAGCAGCGGTTGGTGCTTGATCAGCAAAAGATCAGTGCTCGGAGCGCGAGCCCTTAGACTGCACAGAAGGAACGCGCCTTGCTGTCCAAATGGCTGACCCGATTAACGCGGAGCTCAAGAAAATCGCAGTTGGAATATTTCGACTCAAACTGTCGAGCGATTGATTAAGTAAGGCGATTTGCGTTTCCAACCTGGAGATGCGCAGATTCAATTCATTCACAGACGGTGGCAAGCTCGTCAGGGAAGGCTCCAACGCGGCAATTGGACCAGACAACTGACTCAAGGGAGCGGCAATATCACCAATTGGTTTCTGCAACCCTTTCAATTCCGAATTGACACCGCGAAGCGGTTGCGAAATTCCATCAGTCGATTTCGTCAACTCATGCAATGGTGCGTTCAACTTGTAAATCGGCTTTGAGAGTTCGGCGACGCTGCTGCCGACGCCGTTGAGAGGCGTTCGCAAATTGCTTAACGGGTTTTTAAGATTGCCAATCGGTTCTTGCAGTGACGAGATAGGCTGCTGCAAATTGTTGATTTGCTGGTGCAGCCCACCGAGAGACGAATCAAGATTGGTAAGGGGATTCTTTAGCTTGTCGATAGGATTGTTCAGTTGGTAGATGGGGCGATTGAGCGTGCGCACTGAATTGCCCAGAGTGCCTATGTCTTCACGCAAAGCCCGCATCTCAGCCTGCGTTTTGGCTCCCGTCTCGACGACAGAGCGAATCGGATGCAGCAAACTTTTGCGAATCGAAAACTTATATTCCGGCGAATTCAGATTGATAGTTTGCATTCCCAGCAAAGAAGAAGTCTTTATGCCCGGTTGATTAAGTGCGTCGTCGTCAGTTTCTGGTTCTTCAATTGAAGTTCGACCGCTACCATGTGAATCGCCTTTCACTTTTTCAGTGGTGGCTCCTGCAGCGCTCCGTCCAGCGGAGGCGGTAGCGGGCGCGACGTTTGCCGCATTTTCGTCTGCCCTTGCAGGTGCGAAAGCGAGAACAGTCAGAAGAGCCGTGAGCGATAAAGATATCGAAATTTTCATCAAATCAACTGTCTGGGGAAGCCAACAGGCAGAGGCATGCTAACACATCCACCTGCAAATAACGTTGAAAAAATCGAAGAATACGTTACGGAATCTCCACCTGCACTAGCCAAGCTAGCGGCTTGACCGCATACACATATACACTCAGCACTATATCCGGTGACTAAAACGTCCATAACGACGTTAGCCACACAATCGATGTGTGGCTAATCGCGTAAAAAGGGCAGAGGCAGTTCGGGATCTCGACAAACTATCGCAGAGGAAGGGGCGACTCGGGATTCAAGCCCGCTGGGGTACGTTTCAGTCTCCACGATAGTCAACGTTTGAGTTGCTGATATTTATATTCCCTGATTTCGAGCTTTAAACTACTTTCTTTCATTAAAGGGTAGATTTAATAACAGAGGCGGTGGTGAGTGACTGCGGGCAGTGTGAGGCCCCATGTAATGGTCGTCTAATGGACAGCGATTGGGAAGAAATTCGGTCTGACGCCGAACGAGCCGTGCGGCGAGGCAATTTTGAGGAGGCAAGTCAACTCTGGCTCCAGGCAATCGCGCTTTGCAATGATCTGGGCAAATACGACCCGCGCCGCATCATCTCGCTTGAAGGTCTGGCAAACGTCTACTGGCGTACCAACCAGTTCGCAGATGCACTGCCGATTCTCGTCAAAACCTTTTCTCTTCATGAAGATCAACTCGGTCCGGATCACGCAGACATCGGTGTACTGGCGAACAACCTGGCGCGGGTCTATCACACGCTCGAAAAATTTCCAGAAGCGGAAGCCCTCTATCAACGAGCCTTGCGCATCCGCCGAAAAGTGCTTGGAGTGGAGCACCCCGAAGTTGCCGAACTGATAAAAAACTATGCAAACCTGCTCGTAGCGGCAGGCCGGGGCTTCGAAGCGGAAGACCTGAAAGCGAGTACCGTCAGCATTAAGTCAGGCATCTGGAACCGGTCTGGACACTTCAACACGATAAAAATTGAGAATCCAGACTCTCTTTTCTCGTCCGACCTGGACAACTTGCAGCCGGTTGGTCCAGCAAAAGCACGTTCAGCGCCCCCTCCGCCGCCCAAGCCGGTGGTCGAACAGCCACAACCAGAACCGGCTGAGCCAGAGACCAGAGCAATCTCGGATGCCGAAATCACGGCTGAAAGCAACGAACTCTCAAATTGGCTCAGCTCCAGACGTCCAACCACTCAACCAGCACAAGTGGAGCCTCCAGAGCCTCCAGAGCACTGGATGGAGTTACTTTCTAAAGGCATGGAAGCTATGCAGCAAAACAACACGCTGCAAGCTGAGCAGCTTTTGAAACGTGCGGTGAGAGCGACTGAAACTTTCGATCAGCTCGACCCACGCATTGCCAGCACCCTAGAACTCTACTCGGAAGTACTGTGGAAAAACGGAAAACTCGCTGAAGCTCAGCCCGTTTGTGAACGAACGCTGCAGTTCTACGAATCGACTTTGCCACCCAATCATCAGGACATCGGTGTGATCGCCAACAACCTGGCTATGCTCTACCATGCACTGGAACAACCTGAGCTAGCTGAACCGCTCTACAAGCGAGCCCTGGAAATTCGCACAGCCAACCAGGGCACCACGCACCCCGACGTGATCACACTTCTGAACAATTATGCCAATATGCTCTACGTCTGGCACCGCGAGGGTGAAGCAGTCAACCTGAAGAATTACATCCGCAGTCTCACCTCCGGCAAATGGAATCAAGTCGGCAAGTTCAAAGCCCTTGCGCCTGCACCTTCACAAGAACCGGCTCCACAGCCGAAAGAAGACCAGTTTGCCACCTTTTCCAAATTCAAGCCTTCCATGGACCAGGTGGATTGGATTTCACAGTCAAGCGACATAATGCCTGCCTACAGCGAGAAACAAAGCGTCAATCAGAAATTCAGCGCCGATAAAAAGCCGGCAGAAAAGGCGAAATCAGCAGAGGACGCCGCATACAGCAACGACGCACGCGCGGTGCTCAACAAACTAGTGGGAGATCTTCTAAAGAAACCTGGAGAATCGTGAGATGACAGGTTCGTGGGTGAGCAGATTGATGGAGGGTTCCGCATTCCCTGCAGTGGCGTTCCCTGCAGCGGCGTTCCCTGCAGTGGCGTTCGTAATTTTGTGTGCCGCAATGCCGCCTCAAGCTTATGCCGACGGAAAACATCCCTCCCGTTTCGAGCAAGACTTGAAACGGAGCACAGAAACAATCGATGCGCAGAAAATAGAGCACGCCAAGATGAGCCTGCAACAAGCCGAAAAGAGAGCGCTCGAAATCAGCAGCGAAGCAGAACGGAAATGCAATGCCATCAAAGAAGAAGAGAACGCAATGATAGGCGATGGCAGAGGACCGGTCTTTCCTTTTCGAGCCTTTCGAACTGCAAGCTCGTCGGAAATAGAGGAAGCCAAAAAGCCCTACGAAGATCAGATCCAAAGCGTTCATACCGACACGCAAAGGCGCATCAAAGAGATTCTAGATGAGGGACAGCAAGCTGTTGATGCCATCGAACAATCTGCGGCACATGTACACAAAGGCGTTCATGAATACGCACCAAATACAGTGCGAAAATTCAAATCGTATTAATAGGTTTCGCCCTGCGTCAAACTGCCAAGATTGCCCTTTTCAGTAGCAAAAACTACAGGATGCGACTTTTCCTTATATCCATCAATCGGCGTCGTCACACAAAAATGCAGATGCGGACGATCAGCAAAACCAGTCTTACCCGACAATCCGATCTGGTCTCCCTTATGAACAACCTGACCAACTCTGGCCAGATTGCCACGCGGCTGAAGATGAACATATCGTGCATAACTTCCATCGGCATGTTTTACTGAAACCACATTGGCGCAGAACCCGTACTTCTTGTCGTTGCCACCAACAGTAGAGTCACCGTAAGAACCAATCACTATGCCGTCACGTGCGGCACAGACCGGTGTTCCCTCAGGCATAACAAAGTCGATGGCATATTCGTAGTTAGTGCCCTTCTGATGACTGAAATTGCCGAAATACCCTTGCGAAACTTTGTAGTGCTCCCCTTTCTTGTAGGGCAGAGCGTAGACATAAGTGGCGTCGTGTCGCCCTCCCGGCAAACCAAGGACCCAGTGATATTTCCAGTAGTAATGAAAAGGCGTACCAATATTCTTTTGCGAGAACCTAACGATCTCGATTGGTCGCTTGTATGAGTAATGCAAACCATCAACAAAATAGTTGAAGTGAGCAGGTTTGGTCGCCGTTGTATTGTCCAGGTTCAGGTCAAAAGTAAGTGTACTCTCCAGTATCTGTGGAGGCTCCAGAATGACCCGACCGATCTCCCCCACCTTCTCTTGGTGGCAGTAAACAGAATCGCCCTGAGTACAGAGCTTCGGCTGAGAGTCATCGCATATTGCAGGAAGTGCAAGCCACCAACAATTCGTCAGGACCAGAAAAAACAGGACCCCAAAAAACAACTCCAGGTGTAAGGTCCAGGCTTTTTTCATTCCGGTTGCACTACCCCACGAGTAGAACCATTTAGTGAGCAGCTTGACCTGGTTTCATACCTTGAGGTTCTGTTTCAAGCCCCGGCGATGGGTTTACAGCCGGTGCACCTATAACCAGTTCTGCGCCCTGCCACTTGCTCTTCAAGACAGGCGTCTGCAGGACACCACGCTCACGCAAGACCTCTTCTTGCACCTTGTTCTTCATGTAGTCGAAAGCTTCTCCAAGATTAGATTTAGCTTTCAATCCTTCCATCAGATACTTCGTGAAGACACTGTTCTGGTCACGCTTAGATTCCCATGATACCTGGTTAGGCATACTGGAAGAGATGACCAATTGACCGGTGCCCTGGGCGATATCATCGGCATTCACGTTGGAACGACGAGACAGTCCTTTGCTGTCGGAAACAGTGGTGGCGCCACTATGGCAAGCGTCGAGTACAAGCACGATGCGGTCCGAATGCACGCGTCCTTTAATGATTCGAGTCAAATCTTGCATTGGCAGTCCCGATGCATAGAGATTATCAACTTCCGTGTCATGAGCGAGTAAGTAGTTGACACCACCTACGTCCAGATCAGAAGCGCTGCCATGGCTGGAGATGTAGATAACGACCAGATCGTCTGGGTTGGCTACACGGGGCAGCCACTTGTCACCAAGTTCCGACAAGATGTGAGCGCGTGTCGCTTCTTCATCAACAAGCAACTTGATATGGTCTCTCTTGAAACCAGCACTGGTGACAAGGAAGTCATAGAAATCTTTGGCATCTTTGGAAGGGTAACGCAAATTCAAAGTAGAGTCTTTGAATTTACTGATACCTACAATCAAAGCCCATTTATCACGGATCGGGCGATTAGCCGGAGGAGCGGCAGGCTCTTCGGCAACCTGCTCGTCGGCAGAATCTTTCTTCGTCTTCGCCACCGACGAATTCTTTTTGCTTTCCTTGAGCAGGCGCTGCTGCTCCAGTTTGGCTGCAGCTAGCTTTTCACGCTCCTGACGCTCCTTTTCGAGCTTGGCTTCAATAGCAGCTTCACGAGCAGCAAGTTCGGCTTGCTTTTTCTCGAGAAGACGCATCTGTGCGGCAGTCAGCCCACCCTCGGCAACAGTCGTTGCAGTCGGAGCGGTCGAAACGACCGTAGTAGCAATCACTGTAGGTTTGACGGGAGCCGTATGAACCTTCGGTTTCTTCACCGGCACAGGTGGATTCAGAGCCAGCTGCTCTGCAGCCAATTTTTCAGCGGCAAGCTTTTCTGCGTCTGCCTTGGCTTTGGCGATTTTTGCCTCTTCTGCCTTCTTCTTATCAGCGATTGCTTGAACACAGAATTTCTTGTTCGTCGATGCCATATCGTTGTCAGGATCAAGCCGCAGAGCTGAATCGAAATCTGCTATAGCTTCGTCGTACTGATTCTTGTTGGAATACAACAATCCGCGTCCAAGGTAGTATTTGGGATTATTAGAGTCGAGCGCAATGGTCTGATTGAAGTCGGCCAGCGCCTTGTCTGGCTGCCCGAGACTGTTGTAAGTAACACCGCGCCAGTAATAAGTTTCAGCCGAACGCGAATTTGCATTGATCAGGTCGGTAAACATCATACGAGCTTCATCGAAGCGCCCCGACTGATAAGCACGTTTCGCTTTTTCCAGAGTCGAATGCTCGCTTGCATACCATTCAGAGTGCGCCGGAGCCTGCGTTATCGAGATGACACACATACTTAAAAGCGTGCTAAGAAAAAAGCGTTTCATTGTCCTTTCCAAATGTCTGAAGTGAGTCGAATCAAGCCGGGCAAGCTGCCCACACCGTATCCAAGGATATCTTACTGGATCGCGCTTTCTAATTAGGAGGAGACGCTGCTAAGGTTTCAAGAAACAAACACTTTTAACCTGAAATCGGCTACTATTTGGGCGTCCGACCTGTGTAACAGCGCCGTATCGGCGTTCGGTTTGACGCCCCGATTCACCATCCCAACTCCCTGAGCAGCTCTGCGCAGGGAGCACCCGAGAGACCCAAGGCTATCCCATGGTTCAAATCAACACCGAGACAGTTTCCCCGCCCAAAAGTGATCTGCGAACAGACGGCAACTATCGTTGGATAATGATCGCGCTGGGATTTGCCATCACATTGATTTGTTATCTGGATCGCTCGGCACTTTCCTGGGCTATCACTCCAATAAAAAAAGAATTTGGATTTACAGACCAGGATTTCGGCGCCATTGCGAGCTCCTTCGGCATCGGATACATGATCATGACGGTCGGCGGTGGCATCGTCGTTGACAAATGGGGAGCGCGCAAAGTCTGGCCTGCCGCAGCCATTCTCTGGTCCGGCTGTACTGCTTTAATGGGATTAGCGAGCAATTTCTGGCTCTTTTATCTCTTCCGCATGATGCTGGGTGTGGCAGAGGGTCCACATTTCCCCGCCCTGACTCGGGTTGTGGCAGACTGGCTGCCACTGTCTGAGCGCGGACGGGCTACAGCAATCGGGCTGTCGGCTGTGCCGATATCGATGGTCATAGGCGCGCCATTGCTTTCGAACATGGTGGCATCATTGGGCTGGAAAGTCATGTTCGGTATTCTTGGCTGCCTTGGTTTTGCCTGGGCGGCTGTCTGGTACGTAGTCTTTCGCGACTATCCTGAGGAGTGCAAGCTGGTCTCTGACAGCGAACTGAACTATATTCGCGAGGGAAAAGTCGGCGACCGGAAACAATCATCCGCCGCGATCAGACATGCTGAGTTGAGCGGGGGCGCGACAACCTGGCGCTTCATGCTATCGAATCCATCGTTGATGTCTAACAATGTCGCCTTCTTCTCTTTTGGCTACTTATTATTCTTCGCTCTGACGTGGCTTCCCGGCTATCTCGAACAGACGTACCACTTACATGTCAAAGAAGCTGGCATCTACTCAATTGCTCCCTGGTTGACTGCTGGAATATTATTGCCATCTGCAGGCTGGCTTTCTGACTATCTGCTCAAGAAAACCGGCAGTTATAGAGCATCGAGAACACACATGATCTGGATGTGCCAGTTGGCGTCGGCTCTTTGCTTTGTTCCGCTAATGTTCAGCCCATCGCTCGAACTGGCGATTACGATGATTTCACTCGGTCTGGGTCTGGGATTGATGCCCAACGCCGCATTTTACGCGCTCAATTGCGATCTCGCCAAAGACCGCGTCGGCACCAGCCTTGGTATCATGGACTGCTTTTTCGCAGTAGCAGGAGTTCTGGCGCCTTGGTTCACCGGTGTCATCGCCACCGCCACGAATAATTTCAGCGCCGCATTCGGTGTGCTGATTGCGTTTACTTTGATATCGGTTGTCAGCGTAGTTATATTCCAAAAGCCTGATGGCAAAACGTCCAGTTAACCAAGTCTGGGCTGAATCATTGTGTCTCATATACAAATTCGAACATCCCTCTGAGAAAATTTCAGAGGGATACCGCGGCTGCTGGATGTAACCGGCTCAACTGACAGCTAATATCTTGCCAGTTGAAAGCAAAGGCAATCGAGGCGGAAGCAACAATGAAGGTGAAGATTGAAGTTCTGGCAGAAAATATGGATGAAGCTCGAATCGCTGAAGTAGAACTTGAGCAAATCCTCAGTCTGGTTGCAAGTAACCACGACGCACCGAGCGACATATTGAATGTCATGAGCAAAGCAAAGTCGACTGGAGTGTTGATGGAAGTAGCAGAAAATCCTAATACTGATTTAGACACGTTGGAAAAACTGATCGCCGATAAGAGCCCCGAGGTGAGAGCAGCGGTTGCTCAACACCCGAATGCAATCACATTTGTATGGAAGCTGGCGACAGACGAAAGTCCGCTGGTGCGTTATTGCCTGGCAATGAATCCAAACTTTCCTGAACACGTCTACCAGACACTGGCAAAAGATGAAAACTATCGAGTGGCTCGCAGAGCCAAAAGAACGCTATCCAGGGTGAAGGCGGCAGACAGCCTGGTGGCAAATATCGCGCATTTTTTCACCGCACGGAAAGCAAGCTAACCAGCCGCTAGAAGAAGTCGTTAGTTAGAGGCTTGCGGGAAAGGCACGGACTGCTTGTTACTTTGCTGACCTTGCTGTGGTTGCGGACCTTGCGGATACGAGCTTTGCGGGTATGGTCCCTGTGGATACGATCCCGGCGCATACGATCCCGGGGGATACGCGCCCTGTGGATACGAGCCTTGTGGATACGAGCCTTGCGGATACGCTCCCTGTGGATACGAGCCCGGCGGATACGAGCCTTGCGGATACGCTCCCTGCGGATACGAGGCAGGCGGGTACGAGCCTTGCGGATACGCTCCCTGCGGATACGAGGCAGGCGGGTACGAGCCTTGAGGGTAAGAAGCTGGTGGGTATGAGCCCGGTGGATACGATCCCGATGGATACGAGCCTTGCGGATACGAGCCCTGAGGATACGCTCCTTGCGGATACGAGCCTTGCGGATACGATCCCTGCGGATACGAGCCTTGCGGATACGATCCCTGCGGAATCGTGCCCTGCTGGTATATACCAGTTCCTTGCATGTTTCGCTGCTGATAAGGGTTTCGCTGCGGGAACCCGATCTGCGAACCGGGTCCACTTTGATTTTGTGGTATCGAAAATGGTGGCAGCGGCGCGCTCGTGTTACTCGCCCCAAATGAGTTTTGCGAAACCGGACTAGTCGAACCAACCGAATACAAGCGCGATATCGTTGTTTTATCTCGATGCGACAGCGCCGGCAATTGACGCGCGGACGAAGAAAAATACATCGTGTCGGAAGAATTAGCTGAGTGCCCACCAAGACCGAATGCATGACCAATCTCGTGCAAACAAACTGCTTTCATCTCGTCTTCAGCCAACGGTTTGCCAGTGTCTCGATTTACAGTAAGCAAGACTATGGTGGCACTTCGAATTGTGTTAATCGCAGATCCAGGCGATTGATACGCCATAACCCTCGTAATACCCTGCTCTAAATGCACACCGTCGTGAGCGGAGACCTTCGATGGAACATCAGTCCACTGAATCGTGATATCGGCTTGCTTCGCCTTCGGCACCTGCTGCACTGGCAATAACCCGCCACTGGCTTTGTTCCAGGCATCAAAACAATCCATCAACATTTGCACGTCATCAGCAGGCACACCCGGAATCTTCTCTGCCTTCTCTACAAAAATCTTGAGCGGAAAACTGCTGCGAGCCCATCTTCCTACACCATGTTGACGCACAAGCGCATCGAGATAGTCTGGTCCATGAATACTCTGAGAGCTGTTAGAGTTCTCTTGTTCACCAAGTTTTCTAGAAAACTCCTCGGCATCTCGCTTCCGTTTCGGATCAGCTGGATTCGTATCGAGATACTTCTGAAGCCACTCTCGAGCCATTCCATACTCGCCCAGATCTTTGTAAGCCATGGCTACATTCCATGTCAGTTCATCGACAAAACGAGGATCAAATTTCATAGCCAACTGACTTTCTGCAATGGCTCCGGCTGGATCACCCAACTGATGAGCGACAAAAGCAAGCGAGGCATGCAGATTTCCTGAATTAGTGGTCGGGTCGAGCAACGCGCCTTCTTTAAGAAGCTTTCGCGCCTCGACAAATTTCTTTTCTGAAATAAGCGGTTGAGCTTGTTTGACGATGTTGTAAACGCGATCGTCTTTATCAGCGGTGCTAAGTTCGTCGGAACTATCAGCAGCCAACGCCAGTCCATGATCAGAAGCAGCATCAAACGCAAAAACAACACAAGCGCTGACGACGAGTGTCACGGCTCGACGCAAACCGGCCCAACCAGAAAAGGTCTCAGCGCTCAAACTCTAGATATCCTCAATTGGCACAATGGCGAAGTAATCTTCCGAGTAAACAAATTCTCCTGACTCGAGACCATCAGCAAAATCTCGAATCCACTCTTCAAAACTTTTTGCCTGTATATTCCGCTCCGGCGAATCGTGCCACATGGTGATGATTTGACCATTGGAACCGCCTTCAGCCGGGTCGCAGTCGAGGCAAAAATGATTACCACTGCCATCATACGATAAAGGAATCCATTTAGGATTCCACCAGTCGTTGCGAATTCCTGGATCAGGCTCCGATTCGAAATCGCAAAACATATCTTTGTCTAAAAGATCTTTCCAAACAGACCACTCCGAATAGATCTGATCCAACTTCAGGAATGTCGTGCCACGCATAAACGAAGGGCTTTCATCATCCTGACCGTTATGAATAGAGTAAAAATCACGCATAGACTGCGGGAACTTGACACCCAGTTTTTTCTCAACTTCGTTAATTTCGTCTGATGTCGCACCCGGAAAGAGACCTTCAAGCACATTTGGAGCGTGCTTGCTGAGCCAATTCTCAAATCTGTTCCACTCTGCTTTCATGCCACGCTCCTCTCTGGTAATTCAACGATAACTTCACTTCTTCTTGTTGAGAAGATTTTTGAAACACCACCACAACGCAAGCAAGCTGGCTGGCAACATGAAAAGACGAACCTGAATGGGCATGCGGGGATAGACCATCATGAGAAGCATTAGCAATGCGGCTCCGAGGATGAACCTGGTCACTTTTAGTCGACTGTGTTTTGCCATCACCTGGATGCCGCTGACGTAGTGAGAGTGTGTTGGCCGCTGTTCGCATCGCCAGAAGAACCTCGCAGCTGACCACTGTTCGAGTTACTTGCATCAGAATCGTTGACCGGACCACGAGGTGGTCCATTGCTCGGGTCTCCGTTCATTGGATCGCCCATAGGACCACGTGGTGGACCATTGTTCGGATCTCCGTTCATTGGATTGCCCATGGGACCACGTGGTGGTCCATTGTTCGGATCTCCGTTTATTGGATTGCCCATCGGACCTCGCCTGTTTCCACTACTCGGGTCACCATTCGGCGGACCACCGCGAGGAGGACCTCCATTTGGACCACCCATCGGACCACCGCGCCAGGGCGGTCGGCCGCCAGGGTCACCATTGGGCCCACCGGGCGGAAAGCCGCCACCTGGTCCACCGCCGGGAGGGAAACCACCCTCACGTCCACCACCCGGTCCGCCACCGGGAGGGAAACCACCCTCACGTCCACCACCCGGTCCGCCACCGGGAGGGAAACCACCCTCACGTCCGCCACCACTCCCGGTGTGGCCGTGCCGCAGAAAACTCGGGTCAGGCTTTCCTTTCCACTGGCGTGGAATGAAGGGAAATGTATCTGTAACGATGTAATGATAAATGCCCTGAGGATATTCATTTGTGGCGCCAAAGCGACCATTGCACTGATCGAGGTCACCAAGATTAGCGACGTATTCATAATCTTGAACGAAACTGCCATCATATTTACCACCAGGACCAGATGGACGCGTGCCACCTTTGACCCTGTAACTAGAACGCAGTCTGGTCATTCCAGACCTGGTATTTTTGGCGTCTCTATAACCATACGGCGCATAGATTGGAAAACCATCGGCAGCATAACCAATTAGCACCGGATGCGGTGCCTTGGCTAATTTTTCCAACAGTCCGGTCGGCAATCCATGATAATGGTATGCACCATTAGGCTGAACATGTGCATTGCTCTGATCTAATCCGAGACTGTGTTTAAACATGGGCTCATACTGCCAACCCGAGTTTCGATCGCGATTCCAAAATTCGTTAGCACCGGGATCAAACGGAACACCGTTAACGGCAACACCAAACGGCTCGAGAAACAGCGCCGTCACTGCACTGGCAAAAGTCGGTTCCTTAGCCATTCTCCACTCGTAACTTTGTTCCGAAATTGTGTTTGGATTTTCGGCGTTTGGAAACTGTCCGGTCGGATGATTGGGAATTCCGTTTGAATCGATTATGCGATATTGTCCTTGAGTAAAAATGCGCACGTTGGTCGTGAGCGCATAGGCCGGAGACATTGCAAAGTCGAATAGGTGCCAGGGATCATCATCATGATGGTGCGCACTTTTCTTGACAGTCTTTGTGCGAGCTGAATGCTGCTCATCACCCAGGTCATGGTGCGCGAACGCCGGCTGTAAACCAGCAACCAGAAGCGACAGCGATATTGCAACTTCAATAAAACGCACTGACATCATCCTCTCATCAACTTCTTCAGTATCTCAGCAATTACAAGATGTTTCCACGTAATGTCCCAAAGGGAAAGAATTATTATCCATAAGCGATAATGGTATATTGGCTTGTCGATTGCAACTACCTGGAGGAATCTCGATGTTTGGCGGCGGTATGGAAATTCCAGAACAGCTGAAGGAAATAATTCGCCACTCAAGTGAGGCAGAAGTTGTTGAAATCGTGATGATGTCGCTAAAAGAAGCGATGAGAGATCCTGATGCCTTTGCCAAAGCTGGAAACGTTCCGCCGATGCTCGCGCAAGGTTTGAAAATGCTTCCGAAGAATGATGAGGCACTCAGACCAATGGCTAAGACAATGGCGCAAATGCTGATCAAGCAAGTAAAGTCAGGCGCCACCCCGAGCTTTGATGACGTGAAAGATTCTCTCGCCGATGCGGGTTCCTGGATGTCTAACTTCATGGGAGGAATGAACGATGTGCCGGACTCGGCTCCTGCGATTCCAGACGAAGTGACACGATTGATTGAAGCATCAATTGAATGCAAGAAAAGAGAAGATTTCGAAAAGGCGGAAGAGTTGCTCAAAGAGGCGCTAAAAATATGTCCGCCCGAAAGTGCCGCTGCCTGTCAGGTGCTCAACAACCTGGCCACGACTCAGCTGATCCTCGATAAGTATGACGAGGCAGAAGTAAACCTCAAACAGTTCTTGAAACTCTCAGAGAAGCATCTGTCGCCCGACGATCATCACATTGCCAGCTCATATTTCGGACTGGCAATGGTGCGCGAAGCACAAAACAAAACGGCTGATGCAGACTTGCTCTACAAGAAGGCACTTTCTATTGCGGAAAAAGCATATGCTAATTCGCCACTGGAACTCGCGCACATGCTTGAAACGCTGGCGAATTTTTACGAAGGGCAGAAGCTCTGGAGAAAGGCTGATCCTCTTTTTCAACGCGCCTTCATGTTGCGCGAGAAAGCGCTGGGCAACGAAGATCTGGAAGTCGCAGAACAGTTCGTGCGTTATGCGCTTGTACATGAGAATCGCGAACATTATGCAGAGGCAGAAATGTTTTGCTACAAGTCACTGCAGATCAAATACAAGTTACTGAAGCCGGATGATGCTGACCTCGCTCGCAATCAAGCGCTTCTGTCCTCGATCTACATAGGGCAGAAAGAATATGCGAAAGCGGAACCAATATTGAAGCAGGCTTTAGAAGTGCTTGAGCAAAATGGTGATGAGGATGAGCTAATCTATCCGCTCGAAATTTATGAACGCCTTTTGAAGGCGACTGAGCGAGAAGATGAAGCCGCGAAAGTCTCAGAAAGGCTTGCAGCCCTTAATACTGAGGAATAGTCAAACATTTTCGCGGCGGCGAAACTTTTTCAAATCTCTCGTGTATTGGAGTTTGTACGACCAACAACTCCTGGAGAAACGAGATGGATGCAAAACAATATTTGACCTGGGCACTTGCACTCGGATTTTTGTACAACGGCCTGCTCGGGGCTCAGCCCGCTCAAGCCAGACGTGTGTTCGCGCGGGGTGCAAATGGTGCTGCTGGAGCCTTTGCCAGCCAGGGCCAATACGGCAGCAGAGCAGGCGCTCGTGCGATGGGTTATAACGCCGGGGCAGGCTTCCGCGGCGGTCAATGGCACGGTCCAAATGGCGGATCAGCCGAGGGCGGAGCAGCGTTCGGATACAAGAAAGGCGTAGGTGGATTTCGCGGCACTCAGTGGCAAGGTCAAACCGCCAACGGCGCCAGCGGCTCGGGCTGGTCGAAAAATGTCTACAACGCACAAACCGGACAGGGCACTCGAAGCAGTTCAGAACAAATTCAGACCGCCTCTGGCAAAGATTACGGCTACACAGGCTCGACAAACTACACAAAAGGACAGGGTGGTCAAACCACTATCGATACCCAGAACAAAGGTGACTACTCGGTTGATTGGCAAAAAGGACAGAAGCCTGTCGTAACCCAAACACCATAGTCATCCGTCCTGTACACATTTCCATGAGATGTAACATCAATGTTTGAAGAATCAAAGGCGCTCGCAGTGCCGCTCTTAATTGTCACCCTGACCTGCGTCGCCATTGAGATGGCGATTTCGATCAAGCGGGGTCTAAATCTCTATAATCGCAAGGATACGCTCTGCAATCTATCTATTCTGCTCGTCTCGCGAATCAGCCAACCACTGTTTCTCGGCTACATTTACGGAACACTGAGATTAGTCGAAGCCATGCGCCCGTATGAGATTCCAGACAATACTGTTTCAACTGTCGGCGCCCTGATTCTCACAGATTTTGCGTACTACTGGGAACACCGAATGAGCCACACACTGAAACCACTATGGTTCTTCCACGAGGTGCATCACTCGAGTAAAAATTTCAACCTGTCCACAAGCTTTAGATTACATTGGCTAGGCAGACTGTTAGCGCCGATTATCTTCACCCCTCTTGTGCTAATGGGATTCAGAGCCGAGCAGGTATTTCTATTTTTCATAATCAATTTGTTCTATCAGTTTTTCCTGCACACAAAATTAATAGGTCAACTGGGCGTGCTCGAAGGTATTATCAACACACCATCTGCTCATCGTGTCCATCATGCTCGCAATCAAATCTATATCGACAAAAATTTTGGTGGCATTCTGATGATCTGGGATCAAATTTTCAGCACCTATCAGCCCGAAACAGTTGCGCCAAAATTTGGCATACTGGGCAGATTTGAAAGCAATAACCCTTTCACAGTTCAGTTTCACCAGGTGCCGTACTATGCGCAGTTAGCCCGGGCAGCAAAATCTCTTCCAATCATTTCGACTCTGGTGGCGGTGATTGCTTCAGGTTGTTTTTCCACTGCTGGACTGGCGCAAACGGCGAGCACACGCGAGCAGCCATCTGAACTCGCAAAAGGCGCACCACCAGCTTCGTCTCCCGTTCCGGACGATATCACGCCGCTAAAAGGCGCCGTGGAAATTTCGGATGAGAAAGCGCCGGATCTTACAGGCACCTGGAAAGGACACGTGCTTGAGTATCACAGGCATCCCAAAATGGAAATAATAGAGCAAAATGGAAGCCAGATAAAAGGCATATACAGCGGGCTTCTGGGCAAATTTCCCTTGACTGGCTCAGTCGATCTAGTAAACCAGACTGTTCAACTCAATGTTGATTTTTCCAGATCCAGACTGGCTAAATGGAAGAGAAGAGATACCGTAATAGCAGTCTTCAATGGCACAATCAAAGACGAGGTAATCAGCGGCATAGCGTCGATTCCGGAATTCGGCGACAAATCCGTTCACTTCGAAGCAAAGAAACGCCAAAAAACTGATTAAAGTCGCAAAGACAGAATCGACCAGAGACCGAATCCGGCAATAATCGCTGCGGAAGAGAAATTTATGACTGCCATTCCCTTTCGGTTGAGCAGATGACTAAATCTGGAGACGCTTGCGCTTAACGTAAGCCACCACAATGCAGAACCAGCAAAGACTCCTAGCACCACATACAGTGCCTGGAGAGACAGTCTTTCAACTCCAAAAGCGGAGAGTATGGCTGAAAAACTCAAAATCGTCATAGGATTAGTAATAGTCAAAGCAAATGTCTCAAGAAGAGCCTTGCGAGCGCTGGCAGTGGCATATTCGGTGCCCATTGTGCCAGTATCAGTATCAGTATCAGTGCCAGTATCAGTATCAGTGCCGGTGCCAGTTCCAGTTCCAGTTCCAGTTCCAGTTCCGGTGCCGGTGCCAGAGTCAGTGCCTCTCTCGACATCAGGACGAAGGTCGGTCTGCTCAGTCGAGCTTCGAAAGACCTTGAAAGAAATATAAAGCAGCAGCAGACCGCCACCAATATGCAAAGGCAAGGTCAGCGCTGCGAACAATTTTGTCAGGGCAGCCAGTCCGACTATGGCAGCAACTGCATACAAGCCGTCAGCCAAAGCTGCTCCCATTCCAGCAGACAAACCAACTTTCCACCCATCCAACAGCGACTTCCGAATGCAAATAACGCCAATAGGCCCGACCGGAGCCGCTATGGATACTCCTATCAACAAACCGCGGAAAAACAAATCCATAATTCAAACCTCAAACTTTATCGCCTCTGCTCACTTTGACCGACAGATTGTTGAGAGGCAGTTTCAAAGTCTCCTTGACAGAAGAGAGCGCAATGATCGTCTGCGTTTTTGCGACTCCACCTGAGTCTTTCAAATCATTCGAAATCAAGTGCTCCAGTTCAGCGGTGTTTTGACAACGAATCTTGAGCAAGTAGTCATACTCTCCCGTTATGTGGTGACACTCCTGCACCGCGTCGGCATTGTGCACGAATTCGACGAAAGCAGCCCTGTGTTTCGGGTGCTCCAGAACTACCGCCACAAACGCCAAAAGCGAACAGCCGACCGCATCAGGATTGACTACTGCAGCGTAAGATTTGATTGTGCCTGCTTCTTCCAGCTTCTTTACACGGTCGGCTGTACTGGGTCCGGAAAGATTTAAAACGCCGGAAAGCTCCGACCAGGAAGAACGCCCATTTTCCATCAAATGGTTGAGAGCCATTAAATCCAAATTATCCATTCTGCAGCCCTTAAAAACGAAGGAATTTGATCCAATTATCCTAGATTTCAAAGGCAATGTCAAGCAATCGCCTTCAATCACGGCACAAACCGTTGCCAACAGGAAATTCGGACTCATGCGTTAGAATGTCGAGTCTGATTTGATAGGTTCTCTCGTGACAGTACTGGTCTGCATATCAGGAAACGCGTTTATATGCTAAAAACCATTGGCACCACATTCAGTGCCGCCTTTCTCTGCACAACGCTCGCCGTTGTAAGCGCAATAGCATCGCCCACGGTCAAAGATTTTTCCGGGAATGCCGACTATTACGCGAACTGCTACCACGGTAAAAAAACTGCCTCAGGTGCGCTGCACGACAAAACAAAATTTATGGCAGCGCATAGAACCCTGCCCTTTGGAACGAAAGTGCGCATCACCCATCGCAAAACAAAGAAGCAATGCGTCGTCGTGATCAACGATCGCGGACCGTTTACAGCAGACCGAGTCATTGACGTCTCTTACGCAGCCGCTCAAGAGCTTGGAATCGTCAGCGGCAGCAAAATGGTCGATTGCGAAGTCATCGCAGAAGACTGAGCCTGGTTCATCACCACTCGACGGTAAGTTCGTCTTCCTGCTTCTTCAAATGTTCTGATTGCTGGATTTTTGAATGAACCATCAAATATGCCGATAACGCCTTCTCTCGAAGAGGGGTAACGGGACAGTTATCACGCATATGTGCGAACTTTTTACGCGCATCCAGATGCCGCCCAGCCATGTAGTAGCTCATGCCAAGATAAAGTTGGGCATCCCACTGGTCGGCAGCGACATTCTGCAAAAGCTCGATGGCCTGGGCATAGTCCTTATTCTGATAAGCTTCCAGTCCCAGCAGGAACCAATCTTCTTCCATATGTGTAAAAGGATCTGTTAGTAATGACGCTACAGCCAGTGAAGCATAATAAGATTTATCGATCAATGTGTTAGCGCGTAGAATCGCATCGAAATTGAAGGCAGTCAAATTCATTCTTTTAATCGCGGTGATCGGCACTCTTTGTGCCGTTGCTGCCTGTGGCTGGGTCTGGAACGACCTGAACAGTCCAATCGAACATAAAATGGCTGGAAAAACCGTCAATATCCCCATGGGTAGCAGCACTGACCAGATAGTGCAGAAGCTGCAAGCCGACGGAATTGTTCAGCATGGCTCCACTCTCAAGCTCTACATTAAAATTCAAGGCGTGGGTTCGTTAATCAAAGCGGGAGACTACCAGTTTCCATCTCCAATTTCGCCCAAAGACGTTGTTCAAAAGTTGGTCGAAGGCGGCGCGGCTGCAAGCAAACTGACCATCATCGAGGGCTGGACCCGATGGGATATCGCTCATGCTATGGCGGCCATTCCCACATTGAAACTAAAGAATGCCGAGCAGGCGCTGGCATTAATGAACGACACATCGTCTATAAAAGATCTTGACCCGACAGCAACCAGCCTGGAAGGTTACATGTTTCCCGACACTTATTTCGTGCAATCGACCACGACTGCCAAACAGTTGCTTGAGAGTAGTGTCGAACACTTTCATCAAGTCTGGAACAAAGATCTGGCGGCGCTGGCCTCAGCCAGAAAGCAAACACCGCACGAGGTTGTGACCATTGCTTCAATAATTGAGACGGAAGCCAAACTCGCAAGCGAAAGACCGGTCGTCGCCTCTGTAATTTATAACCGCTTGCGTCAGCGCATTCCCTTGAGTGTCGACTCGACGATCGTTTATGCATCAAAACTGGCGGGGAAATGGCGAAACAACGGCATCGTCTACCTCAGTGACGTCAATCGCGACTCACCATACAACACACGCAAGGTCACAGGGCTACCGCCGGGACCAGTGAGCAATCCCGGCTTATCTTCCCTGAAAGCGACTCTGCAGCCGGCAAACACAGGATTCATCTACTACGTTAGAGAGCCATCGCGCAACGACGGCGCGCATAATTTTTATGTCGATGCAGCTGGATTCGAGCTGGGAGTGCAGGCCCTGAGAAACTGGGAAAAACTGCATCGGGGAACAGTTGCAACAACATCTTTGAAAACGCTTCGCACTATACCCGGTTCGCCCAAACCGAATGCTTCCGGGTCAAAAGTCAAACCGAAAGACGCAGCGAAAGACGCAGCGAAAGGCGCAGCGAAACCTGCGCCGAACAAAGCAAAAGCGGCATCAGGCAAGCCATCTCATGCACCAGGCAAAAGTTCAGCGACAACCAAACGCACCTCTTCAAAACAGAAAAAATCCGCTCGTCGCCATCGCTAAATACATTTCGCTTTTTCTTTTTGCTGCAACTGTCCTGGAATGGACCCGCCACCAGATGCAGTGCCATATATACGTCACATGTCTTGCAATATCCCGACCATTTGATATTGTGGTTGGTACATGGTGAAATATTAGGAAATCTGCGATACTGTCGGTTTCAGACAATTTCCATGAGATTGCGGCAATGATTGAATCCTTGCAAGACCAAGAACGCGAACAACTGGTGCAGTTTCTGAAAGAACGTTCGATTCTGCGGTTATTAGACGACAGAATCATTCACGGGCTGAGTCTCAGCCTGGTCGAAAAGCATTGCGGTCCGGGGCACATCGTCTTCAAAGAAGGTGATCCGGGCGATGGGCTATATATCATCAGGCACGGCTCAGTCGAAGTCAAACGAAAAGCAGACGCCAAGCCGATTGCTTACCTGACGGCAGGAGAGTGTTTCGGTGAAATGTCGCTGCTCAACAACCAACCGCGCACAGCAACTATTCGAGTGCCGGAAGAGGCTGTGATTCTAAAGCTTTCAAAAAAGGCTTCAATAGACCTGAAGTCCAAATTTCCCGTTCTTGGAGAGGAACTGGAGAAGCTTGCTGAGCAGCGAGACGGAAAAAGAGCATTCAAAGCGCCGGGTCTGGAGGGAAATACTGCCTTTTTCGACCTGCCCACCGTTATTCAGGCGGTCGCTTCGTCGCGCCAGTCAGGCAAATTGAATATTTTTCCAACCCATGCGAATCCTGGTTCAAAACTTGTTTTCGACAGAGGAAATCTGATTTCAGCGAACTTCAAGCATTTAACCGGTGACTGTGCCGTTTTTGAACTGCTTGCTGTGCAAGACCCGGCTGATTTCGCCTTTGAGCGCTCCGCCGACAATGACGGCAAACCAGTTGAATCGACGCTAGATCGTCCAATCGAGCGACTGCTGGTAGAAGGAGCAAGACGTTCAGATGAGATGCCGAAATTGATGGAGAAGGTAGGCGGAATCAACGCCACCTTCAGTACGCCGCCGCATATTCCGAAATGGAAAGAACTGCCGGATTCAATTCAATCGTTGGCTCCCAAAATTTGGAAACTGATAGAGCTCGATTTGTCGGTCGAGGAGATTTTGCCGCTGGTGGCAGTCGACAGCTACAGCATATTGCAAACCTTGAGCGAAATGGTCAGTTTGGAATTGATCAAACCTGTGATTACTGCTGCACCCGAGGCAGACGCACCTGAGGAAGTCGCCTACAGGCGCGGCGACACAGCCGAAATAGATTTGCGGAGAATCCTCAAACAATCCACCAAATTAGCCCGCACTCTTTACGCACTAAATATGGTGGCAGCGAACCTGTCAAATATTGTCGATACCGCAACTGTTCAATATTGCCTCGATGAAGCTTTGCGCGAAACGACCAAGACGTACCCCCAGTTATCATGCCTGAAAGTGCACACCGGCGGCAAAACGCTTGACGTTCGCGGCGCGTCGTCAGAGTTGTCCAGTCGTGTCAACTCTGCAGAAGCACTGACGATGCTGACAAATAAATTCCTGCAGCTAATGAGCGACAAACAAACGCAGAAGCTGGGCAAATGTTAGCTGACTAAAAGTCTGCAGTCTTAGGTGCTCGTGGGAATGGAATGACGTCACGAATGTTGCCCATGCCGGTGGCAAATTGCACAGTACGTTCCAGTCCCAGACCGAACCCGGCATGCGGCACAGTGCCGAAACGGCGCAAGTCTAGATACCACCAGTATTCTTCAGTGTCGAGCCCAGAATCTTTCATGCGCTGCTCCAGCACATCAAGGCGCTCTTCTCTCTGACTGCCCCCAATGATCTCGCCCACCTTCGGAACAAGCACATCCATCGCGCGCACCGTCTTTCCGTCTTCGTTGAGGCGCATGTAGAAGGCTTTGATATCTTTTGGATAATCGCTGACGATGACGGGCTTCTTGAATTTCTTCTCGGTCAAGTAGCGTTCATGTTCCGACTGCAAATCGATTCCCCAGGAAACCGGAAATTCGAAGTTCTCACCACACTTGACCAGAATGTCTACAGCTTCAGTGTATGTCAGTCTGACAAAGTCGCTCTCAACAATGCCTTTCAATGTCTCAATCACTGTTTTATCAATGCGCTCATTGAAAAATTCCATGTCAGTACCACAATTTGTGAGGACATCGTTGAAGATGGTCTTCAAAAATTCCTCTGCTACAGTCATGTTTCCTTCGAGCGTGCAGAAAGCCATCTCCGGCTCGACCATCCAGAACTCAGCCAGATGGCGGGAAGTATTGGAATTCTCCGCGCGGAATGTCGGTCCGAATGTGTAGACATTGGATAACGCGGTAGCGTAGATTTCCGCTTCGAGTTGACCACTGACGGTCAAATTTGTTGGACGTCCGAAGAAATCCTGCTCGAAATCGATGGACTTATCTTCTTTGCGCGGCACATCAAGCAAATCAAAAGTAGTCACTTTGAACATCTGACCGGCGCCTTCGCAGTCGCTGCCCGTGATGATCGGAGCGTGCACATAGATGAATCCACGCGACTGGAAAAAGTTGTGAATCGATTTGCAAATCTCGTTTCTTACACGAGCAACTGCGCCGAAAGTATTTGTTCTCGGGCGCAAGTGAGCGATGGAGCGCAGGAACTCCATCGAAGTACCTTTCTTTTGCAAAGGATAATGAGCAGGATCGGCATAACCAAATACTTTCACGCTTTCAGCTTTGATCTCGGTTGCCTGCCCTTTACCAGGAGAGGCAACAACTTCACCATAAATTTCCACACTACTGCCGATACCAATCTGAAGAATCTCGGCTTCGTAGTTAGGCAACTTCGCCTCGGCCAGAACTTGAACGTTCTTTAGCGTCGAGCCGTCGTTTATCTCGAGAAACGAGAACCCGCCTTTCGAATCTCGACGCGTTCTGACCCATCCACAGAGCCTAATCGACTTACCAATGCTTTCAGCATTCAGGGCGTCGACAACTTTTGTCTGTTTCATTTCCTCAAGTTTGGTGCTCATATGTTCTCCGAAGATTCAGTCTCTTTGTGGTTTATACGGTAGTATCGTGTTTTACTTCTTGCGAATGAAGAAGACGCCGTCTCGAATAGTCAACAACACTTTATCAACGCGGTTGTCGCCAGCGACGTGATTATTCAAGGCGTCGATTGCCTTATCATCATCAGTTTTAGGATCGAGTACAGCCCCGCTCCACAAAACATTGTCAATCAAAATGATGCCCCCACTCTTTAGTTTGGGCAACACCGCTTCGTAGTAGTTTTTGTAATTTCCTTTATCGGCATCGATGAAAACCAGGTCGAATGGTCCATCCAGCTGCCTCAATGATTCCAGTGCGGGACCTTCTTTAACAACAATCTTCCTGCCGTGCTCGCTTCTCTCGAAATATTTTTTGGCAAATTCGATGCATTTCGGATTTATTTCTAGCGTCGTTAGTTTGCCGTCTGCTGGTAAACCTTCCGCCATCGAAAGCGCAGAATAACCAGTGAACATACCGATTTCCAAAATCGATTTGGCACCAGTGATTTGAACCATCAGTCGCAGAAACGAACCTTCTATAGGTCCAGTCAACATCTGCGGGTATTCCATGCGCGCGTGTGTTTCTCTGTGGAGTTCGTCCAACAGCGCGTTGGTCGGCTCAGTCTTTGACTGCGCGTATTCTTCAATACCCGGGCTGGTCAATGTCAACATGCGAATTCCTCCGATCAGACCTTGTTTTATACCAGATCGGAAAAATCAGTCCTTTAATAAGCAGAGCCGCATTGCATCTAAGTCAACATTTGGTTATAACTACTCAGCCTCGAACCTATGACATCCTCGTCGTCATCAAAAACGTATAGAGGTAGTACAATCGCCTATACCAGATAAACGGCATCAGCTGAGCTTCTCATCCATTGACAGCCAGGAGCAATGAATCCCACTCGCGCAGATCAAATTGGTCCTCTGGACATGTTCAAAATCGGTATCGGACCGTCCAGTTCGCATACCGTCGGACCAATGGTTGCTGCGCTTGAATTCAGGAAATTAGCGCTGAACAATCTGGCGGAGAAAAAATCCTCAGAAAACTTGAAACTGAAGGTGGAACTGTACGGCAGTTTGTCTGCCACCGGTCGAGGACACGCAACTGACGGAGCGGTCTGCGCTGGGTTGATAGGGCTGCATCCCAAATCTGCCGCGCCAGCCGAAATCTGGGCGGCAATGCCGGATCTGGAAAGCAATCCGCAGGTCAAACTGGGCGCCGTGACTGCGTATTTCAAACCTTCAGAAGACATCATCTGGCAAGGTTGGTTTTTAGACGATGGTCCGCTGCCTCATCCCAACACGATTCGATTTCGTTTGTGGCAAGCAGATGAGATTATTGCAGAAGAAATCATCTTGTCTGTCGGCGGTGGATTCGTCGAGCCGATCGATGCGAAGACCGGTCAAAGACAAGCACCGCAAGCGGCTGATGCGCAAAAACCAGTGCCGTATCCATTCAACAGTGCGGCAGAATTCGTTGAACAGTGCAATAAAAACAAAATCGCACCATGGCAGTTGGTCATCGCCAACGAAGAAGCGAAAGGTATGAGCGAGTCTGAACTGCGAAAGAATCTATCACAAATTCTACGCACCTTTGACCAATGCATTGCTGCGGGTCTCAGCGCGGAAGGCATCTTACCAGGCGGGCTGCACGTGAGGCGGCGAGCTAAGGCCATGTGGGAGCAAATGAAAGCTGGAAAAACGCCTGGATGGGCAGGCAATGATTTACGCCCGTCGGTGTTCGCAATGGCGGTGAATGAGGAAAATGCCGCCGGGGGACGCGTCGTCACTGCTCCCACAAACGGCTCATCAGGGCTCATTCCTGCAGTATGGAGAACTCTGCAAGAATCGAATCAACTCTCGGAAGAGACGCTGCAAAATGGATTGATGGTTGCCTCCGTAATTGGTGCCCTGGTAAAAACACATGCCTCCATCAGCGGTGCCGAAGTGGGATGCCAGGGCGAAGTGGGCACATCGTGCGCCATGGCCGCAGCGGGAGCGACGGCGATGCTGGGCGGCACGCCCAATCAGATTGAGAATGCGGCAGAAATCGGCATCGAGCATCATCTGGGCATGACATGCGACCCGATTATGGGATTGGTACAAGTTCCCTGCATCGAGCGCAATGCTATGGGCGCGGTGAAAGCATTAAACGCAATGTCATTGTCGCTTGCTTCGGACGGGCAACATCTGGTCAGTCTCGACCGAGCCCTCGAAGTGATGAAGCAGACCGGTCTCGATATGAATCAGAAGTACAAAGAAACGGCGACCGGCGGTCTGGCGCTGGGATAGAAAAATTTTTTCTATTCTTGCAAGATTTCACTTGACATCTTAATTTTTTCCAATTATTCTGAGCTCACCCTAGGAGTATTATCTCCTCCCCCGGCCCTGCCCCCTTCGCCCAGATCAGCAAACATACTAGTTTCACGCGTCGGTATAGCCCCGGCTGCATTGGCGTGGAAACGATTTTTAAAACATGGAATCCTTTTATGACATCAGAGCAAGGCGATGAACGCCTATTAGAAATTGAGCCAGCCCAGCGCCAAGATCTAGATCTCGGCACTCGAGTCGATGGCAACGGCGTAACCACTTACCATGTAATTTCAAGCGACAGACGCATCGGCGTTTTTCTAGAAAAGATATACGACAAAGACCACAAGCTGATTCGCTTACAGAAACGGTCACGAGACGGACGTTCAGAAACGTTCTTTGATACCAAAACCGGTGCGATCACACATATCTTCGAAACAGCGGCGCTGCCTGACGGAGATACACTTACCAAAAACATCGTTTACTTCGACAACGACAGAGCAAGCGAAGACATAATTGTCATCAGCCCCAGCGGCGAACTAGTTCGACGTGTGGAAAGAGAAATGATAGGTATTCGCACCATCTTTCAGGGACAGACTGAATACAATTGCGATGGCACTCCTGCCACCACAGTCAATCACCGAATGGATCCGCACACAGGCAATTTGCTTCATCGGGAGCAAATTCAGTGGCATTCCGAGCAGCAACGTTCAACGACTGAAGAATTCTTTTTCGACAACTCCGGCAATCTGATCAAGTACAACAAGATGCTCTTTAATTCAAACAGCAATCCGCTCCTGGAAGAATTACAAACGTTCGACCCAGCCAATCATGCGGTCTTAAAGCGAGAAATAAAGGGCTATAGTTCGAGCGGCAGACAAAATTGCATAGACACTTTAACCTACCGTTCAGACGGCGAAATCGCCGAACGCCACTCGACCTTTTTTGACGATCAGGGGAACACAATCGGCTCAAGAGATTGTGTATAAATGCAAGGAGAAAAATCAAGACAAAGTGATTACGTATTGGACCTAGACGAAAATTCAAGCTTTCATCTATGCTTTGAAGGTGGAATGATTGGATCTATTGGAGTCTTAGAGCACAAGTGAACGCTGATTGGTATCAATATCAAATAGCCGGAGAAGAAGCTCTGCAGGAGGGTGATTACGCCTGCGCCGAGACAATGTGGTTGGCCGCCTATGAACAAGCCAAGAAGTTCAAGAAGTTCGACGCCCGCTTCGCTGTGACATTAGAAGGTCTGGGCGAGGCACTCTGGCATCAGGGTAAGTATGCTGAAGCGACAGCTCTATGCGAGCAAGTGCTTGAGATTTTCAAGATAACTCGTGGAATTGAACATCCGGATGTGGGTGTGACCGCAAACAATTTAGCAATGCTCTATAAGGCTCAAGGCAAATATGAGCAGGCTGAGGTTTTATATCAACGAGCCATCGAAATCATGACGCGCTCACTTGGACCAGATCATCATGATGTCGCTTATCTACTGAGCAACTACAAAGACCTTTTGCGCATTATGGGTCGCTCGTCTACGGTAGAATCGCGCGCCTCGGCGCCGGTGACAGCGGAACAACTGACCAAATCAGGACAGTTCAATACAATCACGATCAAGCCGCAAGAAAAACTAAATGACACCATGTCTCAAGATCGGTTGATGCCGGTTCAACACGGCGAAATCACCTGGGCGCAATACAGACAGTCCGCAGAACAGGCACTCATGGTTGGAGACTTCGCCAAAGCCGAAGAGATGTGGCATGGAGCAATGCGTCGTGCCGAACACTTCAAAGAAACAGATCCCCGACTGACAATAACACTTGAAAGTCTGGCAGAAGTACTATGGAAACAAGGAAAGTACGCTGATGCAGAGGTTCTTTGCCGCAGAACAATGCAGATTTACGAAGACACTCTGGGCTATCATCATCCGGATGTTGGTATCATCGCCAACAATCTGGCAATGCTTTATCACGCTCAGCGGAAATATGCACAAGCAGAACCGCTATACAAGCGAGCTTTGCCAATACGAACACAAGCTCTGGGCGCCGATCACCCAGCCGTAAACAACCTTATTTCAAACTATCAAAATCTACTCAGAGCAACTGGAAGATCAGCCGAAGCTGAACGCGTCAGATTCGAAGCCCAGAGCATTACATCCGGTCGCTGGACACGCTCAGGTTCCTATCAAGCCCTGACTATTCCGCAAGGCGAGAAGCTGCACGAGTTGAATTAACCATGGAATCTGTGTTCAGCTTTCTGCTTTTCATCGGGATATATCTAGCGCTTCAACTATGGATACTGCCCAGGCTGGGTATCCAAACTTGAATGTCCGGAAGCTGCTCGGTCGAGCAGAAGGATAAAAAGAAAAACGGACAGCAGACGCTCAAGAATCCAGCCGAAACTGAGATTCAAGAAGACCACATATAAAGCGAATCCAGGAATTTGTTTGATTGTAAGGAATAGACGCGTTTTGTTTTTCCAACCACACAAGCAGCCACGATCCGCTTCGTGCGCTGGTCCAGAAACATTCGCATACGAAATGCATTTCCAGTGTTCTTGAATGTACCTTCGACATATCGGCCAGGGAATGCACCACCACCAAGTCCATCAGGTACTTTATTGGTAATCGTGCCTTTTGCTCTTGCAATCATGCCTTCGCATTTGGTATCAAGAAATCGCTGCACTGCTACTGGATCCAAACCATATCGTTGAGACACTGCAGCAATGTCACTTTGAGCAGCGCCAAGCTTTACTCCAGTTTGAGCAGCAGCAAAATACAATGGATCATTTACTGATTGGTTTTCCTTCAGTTCAAGGCCCTGAGAACTCGGAGCCGTG